>JAUYSB010000017.1 GCA_030696525.1 Hydrogenophaga sp.
AGACAAATGGCGGGACTACCGTACTATTCAAGAAAGATGGTTCGGGTACGATTGGAGCTAAGGTCAATTCGGTAACCCCGACCAGTATCTCAGGAACGGTATCGACTACAGGTGCCGCGACCGGGCTCTGGAAAGTCGAAGTGAAGACGGCTGATGGCGGCTTTGTCAATAGTACCAGTATCGGTACCCAGGCCTTCAGCATTGTTTGAGGAATATATCCTCTCTTTTTTTTTATTGGCATATGGATCGAATCTTTTTGAGATCCGATAAATTACTCTGACGAACATATCACACTATAAAAAAGTTCTTTACAATTTTGCAACGATGTTCCTGGTTGGCTGAAGGAACTAATTATAAATGATCAGGACTTGCCGAAATCCTGAAGGCTGTTTATGTCAATGTCATAACGCCAGCCTATCAGCAGGCTTCGCAGCATTTCAAAACCCGATCTTTTTCAAGGAAAGATTCCCCGTTTTAAAAAAAAAAAATGGTTCATCTCCAATTTTAGGATTTTTAGTCATATACAAAGGATTGCTCAAAACCGGGCGGGAAATATTACACACAGCGAAGAGCTAACCCGTGTAAGTTATGGGACTTCCATCCTCTCCCATAAACCGCCTTGCCCAGGCGCGACCCGATGAGGCGTCGCGCCGCCCCTCATCAGAGGGGGGGGAACATCGCAATTCAGGTTTTTTGGGCTGCAGCTACCATTACATTTTTTGGCCAAGATATTGATTTTCTCAAATAATGATGATGAGCCAAATCCTTTTTACCCCTGGAACAAAAAAGTAAGACCAAATACCCGTTTCTATTTTACTCAGTTTGGATTTCATTACACCCGAATTATCTCAAACCAAGATCAATTGTTTCTTTTGGTTAATTTCCGACGATCCTAAATCGGGAGAAGAACCATAAAAAAAATGCATGACTAAAAAAAAGTCAGTTACGACAACCTTTTTTTCTTGTTATTCCTGTTAAAATTTTGGTGGCTGAAAAGGGACAATTTAAAAAAAAAAATTATACGAGGTGGGTGATCCATGCCCACATATTCTGGATGCCCGTTGAGATTACCACACCCGGATCAATGCCAAGAACCGGAAAGACAAAGATAAAGTAAAGGACCGTTCCCAGCACGCTGCCAAGGTTGGTAAAAGCAGCTACCTGTACCACCTTAAAGAGCGGTATGCCTGCCATCTCGGTTAAGGATTGTGCATCATAGATTTTACGGAAATCCGACATTGGGGGTTTTCGTACCTTTGCTTCTACATATGCAGCAATCCACCCGGATTGAAGCATGGGATTGAGCGAGGTCATCCAGGCTACGGCAAAACTGGTGAGTGCCGAATAGGGATGTCCGCCGGCAAGAAGGGTTCCGGCAGCCGCGAGCACACCATGGATTACCACCCAGAAGAGGAAAGCATAGAGCAGCACAACCCAGCCTACCCCCGAAAACGCAATGGCTGCGAGCAGGAATGCAAACATCGCGGTTATGGCAAAACCAAAGATCTTTGACCAGGGAAAGGTTTTTGGTTCCCGCGTAAGTGAATCAAAAGGCGGGAGACTTGCCGGGTTGATGAGATAATTCTCAATGCCCTGCCGGTGTCCGGCGCCCACAACGGCAAGGATGCGGCCTTCGGGTCGCTGCACTTTTAAAAGAACCAGCTGGTGAGCGATATAGGCGTCTCGCTCATCGATGAGGGCCCGGGCGCCGTTGGGAGAGAACTTGCGGAACTCCACCATTACCATATCGATCACGTCCTGTTGCTTGAGAGCCTCGATATCGATCTCCTGGCCATTGTCCACCTCCGCAATCGAGATGACAAGCGCCCAGATCATCTTCATTTTTTCTACAAACCCCATTGCATTCCAGAACCGCAACAGAGTAAGCCGGATATCCCGGTCAACAAGCCCGATGGCAATGCCGCGTTTCTCGGCCTCTTCGATCGCCGCTTTCATCTCAGCGCCAGGCTCGACCCCGACATCGAAACCGATCTTGCGCTGGAGATAGGCCATCAGCCACTGGACAAGAAGTGAATTGAAATTTTTAACTTCAAGGACATCGTTAACCGAAGGATCGCGACCCTGTTTTTTCAAGGCAGCATAGCGCGACTGGTCGAGTTCAATTGCTACGATATCGGGATGATATTCCTCGATAGCCAACCGCACTTCATCAACACTTTCCTGCGAGACATGCGCTGTTCCGATTATTTTTATTTCGGCCATTAACCACCGTATTGTCACTAGTATTGGCTCTGGGGACTGATTAAGAATGGGGATGGAATAGATGATCCCGTTTTTTTTTAAACTACCCTTTTTACCGGCATTTTTTTTATAGAAATTTTTAGCTGCCACAGCAACGCGCAGTAAGTTAAAAAAAAAACACATTTCCATGATTTAAAAAAAATGGCAATTCTGATATTTTAAAATTTTTTTTGTCCGGGTAAAAAAACCGGTTCAATAGTAGCGGGGAAAGCAGGGCAGATTACTATGCACTGCAACTCTCAAAAGGAAAACCGGTCAGGACGTTTTTTTTTTTTTTAAAAAAAAGGTTTATGTTTTTTTGCTATCTGCACCTACACTTTTTTGAGCGTATCGATGGCAACGCTGATGGGTTTGCTGTTGTCCATATGGGTGAGCTGGATCTCGTCATTGCTGATGATCTCTCCTGTTGTGTACCCATTGCCTTCCTCAACAAGGGCAAAGGTCCTGCCATTGCGCCCGATTGCCCCGGCCAGGGGAATGTGGTAGTCGGTGCCATTGATATTGAACCTGATGGTGCCGGAAAAGAGCCTGCCCTGCTGTTCGGTCACGATCATCGAGATAGTGGCATTGCCATAGTCCGAATACCCGAGACCTTCATCATAGCCCTGCATTGTGCCGGTCCAGGTGCCCAGAATAGTTGGGATGGCCGGGAGAGCTGCGGGTGTGGCACTGGTGGCCAATGGGGCGGTTGCTGCCGGGGCCTGGGTCGTGCACCCGATGCTGAGCACGGCAAGGATGACTAAGAGAATAGTGATTGCGATCTTCATGAAAAGGAATGGCAGGGTATGCCAGATATAGCTCACGGGACGGGGATTGGCCGGGATCGGTTGAGGGGGTTACGGTTGGGCAATTACAAATGGATTCAATTGTTATGAGATTCCGGAATTGCGGGAAGAGCCGGATCCTAAAAAGACAGCAGGGGTTTCTTCGGAAAATTCCGGACCATCAATCAGTACCCGAATCTACGTTCGTATTCCTTATGAGGCAGCCATTCCAGCACCAGGGCAACAACCTGCGTCCCGTCACCGGCAACTTAAATACATCAGCCGCCAGTTTTTATGAAAATTGAATTTCCACAGGTTGTCAATTTAAGTATTTCATAAAGTATATTTTTGGGATTAATCGTTTAGGTACCTGGATACCGCAAAAGGGATCCTTGGCGATATTATCAAACGCAGTATTGAGTTGATCGAAAATCTCCTTTTCCTCTGCCCTTCCTGACTGGAGGATAAAAAAAAGCATTGCTGACCTGATCGTCAGCGAAATAAAGGGCAGATTTCATCGGATCTTCAGATTATTGTTACTAAGGTATCGATGTATAAGTTCCGGGTTATAGATCCAGCAGATTTTTTTGTCGGCGTCCGTTGCAATCTTTCCCGAATCCTGGAGGTAGCCAATGACCGTAGAGAATGTCTGGTACATCATCTTCTTTGGCAGGTTCTCCCACACTGCCCTTTTTTTAAATTCCCCGCTGTGCTCCCGGATAAAGGACTCAACCATCAGTATGGTGTCGAGCTGGGGGGAGTGAACCGCTTTGGCTTCCGATGACATAAGAGAATTTTTGTTATATAAGTATATATAACTTTAAGCAAGGGAAATGGACGCGGACTTTTTTACATTCATTTGTACCGCACTTTC
>JAUYSB010000044.1 GCA_030696525.1 Hydrogenophaga sp.
GAAGCCATCACCGCCGAAGCCGAAATCGGCAAGGTCTACGAAGGCCCGATCACCAAGATCCTGGACTTCGGCGCCCTGGTCAACATCCTGCCCGGCAAGGACGGCCTGCTGCACATCAGCCAGATCGCCCACGAGCGCGTCGAGAAGGTCACCGACTACCTGCAAGAAGGCCAGATCGTCAAGGTCAAGGTGCTGGAGACGGACGAGAAGGGCCGCATCAAGCTGTCCATGAAGGCCCTGGCCGACCGTCCCGAGCGCGCCGAGCGCCCGGAACGTTCCGAGCGCAACGACCGTGGTGCCGCTGACGCCGCTGCCCAACAGCAGCAGCAACAGCAGTAAGGCGAACCGCGCCATGGCCACCATGCAAGCTGTCGAGATCACCGCCTTTGGCGGGCCCGAGGTGCTGCAGTTGTGCGAGCGCCCCCGGCCCGAGGCGGGCGCGGGCGAGTTGCTGATCCGCGTCGGCGCGTCGGGCGTGAACCGCCCCGATGTGCTGCAGCGCACCGGCAACTACCCGGTGCCGCCCGGCGCCTCCGATCTGCCCGGCCTCGAAGTAGCCGGCGTGATCGAGTCGGGCGACGCGGCTGCGATGGCGGCGGCCGGCCTGAAGCTGGGCGACCGCGTGTGTGCGCTGGTGGCTGGCGGTGGGTACGCGCAGTACTGCGTGGCGCCCGTGGGCCAGTGCCTGCCGGTGCCGGCGGGCCTGTCCGATGTCGAGGCCGCTTCCTTGCCCGAGACCTTCTTCACGGTCTGGAGCAACGTGTTCGATCGCGCCCGCCTGCAGAAGGGCGAAACCCTGCTGATCCAGGGCGGCTCCAGCGGCATCGGTGTGACCGCCATCCAGATGGCGCGGGCACTGGGTGCGCACGTGATCGTGACCGTGGGCAGCGACGACAAGGCGCGTGCCTGCCTGGCGCTGGGCGCCGACCACGCCATCAACTACAAGACGCAGGACTTCGTGCGCGAGGTGGCCGACATCACCAACGGTGTGGGGGTCAACGTCATCCTCGACATGGTGGCCGGTGCTTACGTGGCGCGCGAGATCGACTGCCTGGCCGATGAAGGCCGTCTGGTCATCATCGCCGTGCAGGGTGGCGTGAAGGCCGAGTTCAACGCCGGCGCCGTGTTGCGCCGCCGCCTGAGCATCACCGGCTCCACGCTGCGCCCGCGCCCCATCGCCTTCAAGACGGCCATCGCTCAATCGCTCAAGGCCCAGGTGTGGCCGCTGATCGAAAGCGGTGACATCAAGTCGGTGATCCACAGCGTGTACCCGGCCGCTCAGGCGGCCCAGGCACATGCGCTGATGGAGTCCAACCAGCACATCGGCAAGCTGGTACTGAGCTGGGCCTGAACGGTTTTACCGGGAATCAAGAGATGAAAAAGCTCATTGTCGGCAACTGGAAAATGAACGGCAGCCTCGCGGCCAACGAGGCGCTGCTGCAAGGTTTTCAGCAAGGCCTGGAAAGCGCCGACCAGTCGGTGTTGGTGGCGGTGTGCGCCAGCGCGCCCTACCTGCCGCAGTTGCAGCAACTGCTGGGCAAAGGCCCCATCGCATGGGGCGCACAAGATGTGTCGGCCCATGAATCCGGTGCCTACACCGGCGAGGTGAGTGCGGCCATGCTACGCGACTTCGCCTGCCGTTACGCCATCGTGGGCCACTCCGAGCGCCGCCAGTACCACTTTGAGACCGACGAGGTGGTGGCGGCCAAGGCGCAGCGCGCGCTGGCGGCGGGCATCACGCCCATCGTCTGTGTGGGTGAAACCCTGGCCGAACGCGACGCCGGTCAGACCGAGGCCGTGGTCAAACGCCAGCTGGCCGCCGTGATCCACACCGTGGGCCACTGCAGCAGCGAGATCGTGGTGGCCTATGAGCCGGTCTGGGCGATCGGCACCGGCCGCACGGCCACGCCCGAACAGGCGCAGGCGGTGCACCACGTGCTGCGCGCGCAGGTGGCAGCGGCCACGGTCAACGCCGACAAGCGTGTGCACATCCTCTACGGCGGCAGCATGAACGCCGCCAACGCGGCCACCCTGTTGGCCATGCCCGACATCGACGGCGGCCTCATCGGCGGCGCGTCGCTCAAGGTGCCCGATTTTCTGCAGATCATCCGTGCCGCCCGCAGCTGAGAGCTGAGGCGTCACTTTTCGACTATTTGGAGCAAAGAATGAATGTGTTGATGACCATTTTGTTGGCCGTGCAAATCCTGGCCGCCATCGGAATGATTGGCCTGATCCTGATGCAGCACGGCAAGGGTGCCGACGCCGGTGCGGCCTTTGGTGGCGGTGGCGGCGGTTCGGCCAGCCTGTTCGGCGCGTCCGGCAGCGCCAACTTCCT
This sequence comes from Hydrogenophaga sp., assembly GCA_030696525.1. Taxonomy (GTDB): domain Bacteria; phylum Pseudomonadota; class Gammaproteobacteria; order Burkholderiales; family Burkholderiaceae_C; genus Hydrogenophaga. The sequence goes on from JAUYSB010000044.1 coordinate 2,336, forward strand.
GTCGCGCAGCACGGCGGTGCTGGCCACGGTGTTCCTGGCTTGCACCCTGGGCCTGGCGTATTTCGGCAACCTGCGCCCGACAGCTGCCACCGGTGGCAGCGTGCTGGAAACCGCACCCGTGCCGGTGGAGTCCGCGCCTGGTGCTGCGGGTGGTGCTGCGGGTGGTGCCCCCGCCACACCAGCGCCTGCAACCGCGCCTGGCGCACCACAAATTCCGGCCCAGTAAGCCTCATGTCATGCGGCGTGGGGGTGCCTGTCACGCCCCTGCGAGCGCACCCTGGCGCGGGGTGGCACTTGGGGCCGAATTTCAAGGTCCCGGGTCAAAAACCCGGCTGGTTTCAGGGTAAACTCCTACGCTTGTCAGCAAGTCCACAACAATCCCTCGTGGGCTTGGCGAGCGACAAGAAGCCGGGTTGATCCCTGGCTGTATTTCTGACAAATGCCGACGTGGTGAAATTGGTAGACACGCTATCTTGAGGGGGTAGTGGCGAAAGCTGTGCGAGTTCGAGTCTCGCCGTCGGCACCAATCATTTGGCACACATGGCGCCCGCTGGCGCCCCTGGTACACGCACGATGAACCTCGACCAATACCTGCCCGTTCTTCTGTTCATCATTGTGGGTATTGCGGTTGGTGTGTTGCCGCAAGTGCTCGGTTACATCCTCGGTCCGAACCGGCCCGATGCCGAGAAAAACTCTCCCTACGAATGTGGCTTCGAGGCCTTCGAAGACGCGCGCATGAAGTTCGATGTGCGCTACTACCTCGTGGCCATCCTGTTCATCCTGTTCGATCTCGAAATCGCCTTCCTCTTCCCCTGGGCCGTGGCCTTGCAGGATGTGGGGGCCGTCGGTTTCTGGTCGGTGGTGGTCTTCCTGGGCATTCTGGTCGTGGGTTTTGCCTACGAGTGGAAAAAAGGCGCCCTGGATTGGGAATGACGGGTCGCACCCAAAGGAACACAGCACATGATTGAAGGCGTCCTGAAAGAAGGTTTTGTCACCACCAGCTACGACTCGGTGGTGAACTGGGCCAAGACCGGTTCCCTGTGGCCCATGAC
>JAUYSB010000078.1 GCA_030696525.1 Hydrogenophaga sp.
TCCACCGTGGCCTTGATGAGTTCGATGGGGGTGAGCATGTTGGCGTCGATGGCGGCGATCCACGCATCGCGGTCCCAGGCGCGGAAGTCGCCGGGCGGCGGGCCGCCGGCGTTGGTCACCACGATGTCGAAATCGCGGCCCGGGCCACCGGCCACGCTGAAGGCGGCGTCGCGGCCTTGCGCGTGCGTGATGTCGGCGGCCACCGCCAGCACCTGCTGACCCGCGCGCGTGGCCTGGGCTCGCAAGCCGGCCGCAGCGGCGTTGAGCGCGTCGGCGCCACGCGCCACCATCACCACGTTCACGCCCTCCTGCACCAGGGCCGCTGCGCAGCCCCAGCCCAAGCCCTTGCTGGCGCCGCCCACCAGCGCCCATTTGCCTGTCAGTCCCAAGTCCATGTGTCTATCTCCAATAAAAAATGTTCAGCGCGCGCGCGTCACCAGCACCACGCCACCCAGCACCAGCGCGGTGCCCGCAATGATCCACACATTGAAAGGTTCGTCCAGCAGCACCACACCCATGGCGATGGTGGACAAGGGTCCGATCATGCCGGTTTGTGCGGTCAGGCCGGCGCCGATGCGTTCAATGGCCATCATCACCAGCAGCACCGGCGTGACGGTGCAGGCCACGGCGTTGAGCACCGACAACCAGATCACTTCGGGCGCCACCAGGGCCGCGTCCAGCGGGCGCAGCAGCACAAACTGCAGGATGCACAGGAGGCAGGCCACGCTGGAAGCCAGGCCCACCAGGCGAAGCGAGCCCAGGCGCTTGACCATCTCGCCGCTGTAGACGAGGTAGATGGCGTAGCTCACCGCGCTGCCAAACACCAGCAGCGCGCCGAATGCGCCCCAGCCGCCCTGGAACTGCACCTCGTGGCCCAGCACCAGCAGCATGCCCGCGTAGCTGACCGCCATGGCCACGCCCTGGCGCAGCGTGATGCGCCGGCCATACAACAGCCAGCCCAGCACCAGCACCAGCGTGGGGTTGAGGTAGAGGATGAGGCGCTCCAGGCTGGCGCTGATGTACTGCAGGCCCCAGAAGTCGAGAAAACTCGCCAGGTAGTAGCCGCTGAAACCCAGGCCGAGGATGCCCCAGCGGTCGCGTTTTGACAGCGCCGGCTGGCCCCGGCTGGCCCACCAGGCCATGGCCACAAACAGCGGCAGCGCAAACAGCATGCGGTACATGATCAGCGTGACCGCGTCGACCCCGTGGCGGTAGGCCAGCTTGACGATGATGGCCTTGCCGCTGAAGGCAATGGAACCCGCGCCCGCGAGCAGCAGGCCGGTGGTGAGGGAGCGAGGAGGGGTCACAACAGACGGCGCGCGCGACGCGCCGGTACCGAAACAAAATCAGCCGGCAAGCCTAGCACAGGCCTTGGGCGTGTGGGGTCTGTGGGCCCATCGCCGATGGCGATGTGGGCCATCGTTCACAATGGTTTTTTCTGTTTGGAGACGGCCATGTGGAGCAGCAGACAGTGTTGTGTGGCGATCGGTTTCTTGTGGGCTCTGGCCTGGGGCGCAGCGGCCCAGCAGGTGCGCCCCGAGGTGGTGGCCACAGGCCTGCAAAACCCCTGGGGCATGGCTTTTGTGGACGGCGGCGTGCTCGTGACCGAACGCCCGGGCCGGCTGCGCTGGGTGTCGCCTGCGGGCACGGTGGGCGAACCCATTGCTGGCCTGCCCACCATTGAGGCCGGCGGGCAGGGCGGTTTGCTCGACATCGCGGCCGACAGCGCCTTCGCCAGCAACCGGCGCATCTACCTGTGCTATGCCGAGCCGGCTTCGGATGGCAGCGGCAACTCCACCGCGCTGGGCAGCGCTCGGCTGTCCGACGATGGCCGCCGGCTGGAACAGTGGACCGTCTTGTTCAGTCAGCGCCCCAAGGTGGCCAGCCGCCTGCACTTTGGCTGCCGCATCGTCGAGTCGCCCGACGGCCACCTTTTTCTGGCCCTGGGCGACCGCTTTCACCGCATGGCCGATGCGCAGACGCTGGACAACCACCACGGCAAGGTGCTGCGCCTGCGCAAGGACGGCAGCGCCGCGCCGGGCAACCCGTTGATCGGGCGCGCCGGTGCCTTGCCCGAGATCTGGAGCTGGGGCCACCGCAACCCGCAAGGCGCCACCTGGGGGCCTGACAACCGCCTCTGGGTGGGCGAACACGGCCCGCAGGGTGGCGACGAAATCAACCGCCCCGAAGCGGGCAAGAACTACGGCTGGCCGGTCATCACCTACGGCGAAAACTACGGCGGCGGCAAGATCGGCGAGGGCCTCACGCAGCGGGCCGGCATGGAGCAGCCGCTGCACCAGTGGACACCCTCGATCGCGCCGGCCGGCATGGCTTTTCTGCGCAGCAGCCGCTACGGCAGCGCCTGGCAGGGGCAGCTGTTCGTCGCCTCGCTCAAGTTCCGCTACCTGGCGCGGCTGGAGCTGGACCAGGGTGGCGCGGCGCCCAAGGTGCTGCGCGAACACCGGCTGCTGCCCGACCTGGGCCAGCGCGTGCGCGACGTGCGCGAAGGCCCGGACGGCCTGCTCTACCTGCTGACCGACGAACGCAATGGCCAGCTGATCCGTTTGTTGCCCCCGGGTTGATGCCGCAGTGCGGGGCGGCGGCAGGCACAATGTCGGCCTGTGCCGACCGCACCCCGACGAACGCCGCAAACAACCACCACCGCCACCATGAACCCGGAGACAAGCGACTTCCTGGCCGGTCTGCCCCGCCAGCCCCGGCTGCTGGTGGTGGACGACCAGGCCATCCAGATCCAGGTGCTGTACCGCGCGCTGGCGCCCGACTGCCAGGTGCTCATGGCCACCAGCGGCGAAGCGGCGCTGCGCCTGTGCCACGAGCGCCTGCCCGACCTGGTGCTGCTGGACGTGGAGATGCCGGGCATGGACGGCTTCGACGTGCTGCGCCAGCTCAAGGCCGACCCGGCCACACGCGAGCTGCCGGTGATTTTTGTGACGGGCCACACCAGCGACGACGTCGAGTCGCGCTGCCTGGAGGCCGGCGCTGTGGACTACATCTCCAAGCCCATCAACCCGCGCGTGGTGCGCTCGCGCGTCAAGACGCACCTGATGCTCAAGTTCCAGTCGGACCTGCTGCGCGACATGGTGTTTGTCGATCCGCTGACCAACAGCTACAACCGGCGCTACTTCGACCAGCGCCTGGCGGTGGAGTGGTCGCGCGCGCGGCGCAGCGGCACGCCGCTGTCGCTGCTGATGATTGATGTGGACCACTTCAAGCCCTACAACGACCACTACGGCCACCCGGCCGGTGACAAGGCCTTGCGCGATGTGGTGCGCGCCCTCACGCGCCACCTGCAGCGCCCAGGCGACACCGTGGCGCGCTACGGCGGCGAGGAGTTCGCCTGCCTGCTGCCCGAAACCGACCACGCCGCCGCGCTGATGCTGGCCGGCCGGCTGGAGCTGTGTGTGCGCGAACTGGCGCTGCCCCACGCGCATTCGGGCGCGGCCGATGTGGTCACCGTCAGCGTGGGCGTGGGCACCGCCGTGCCACCGCTGGAGGGCGAAGCGCAGTCGCTGGTGCAGGAGGCCGACGCGGCCCTCTACCGCGCCAAACACGGCGGGCGCGGCCGCGCCCTGGGCCGGGCAGAGGCTCAGTCCAGCAGCGCCTGACACAGCGCCTGCGCGCGCTCGAAATCCAGCCCCATCACCGCCGCGTGCAGAGCGGCAAACGCCGTCTGATGCTCGGCCGGCAGCTGCGGCAGCAGGGCTTCAACGGCGTCGGTGGCGGCCATGTCCGAGCTGCGCAGCATGCCCATCAGGTGCTGCAGCCCGTCGCGCCAGGGTGTGTTGTCCTGGGCTGCCGGCGCTTGCGCCGTCGCCGTCACATGGGCAGGGGCATCTGGTGCCAGCGCGTCCACCAGCGCCTGCGCCGGTGCCAGCGCGTCCAGCCACACCGGCAGCACCGCGGGCGCGTCATGCGTCTGGTGTTCTGCCGCGGCCGCCGCCTGTGCCAGCGGTTCCAGCCCCAGCGTGGCGGCCAGGCCTTTGAGGGTGTGGAGTTGCCGCCGCAGGGCGGCTTCATCGGCGGCCAGCACGGCGTCTTGCAGCGCCGCCATGCCGGCCGCGCTGTCGGACACAAAACCCTGCAGCATGCGGCGGTAGATGTCGGCGCGCCCGCCGAGCCGGGCGATGGCCGCGTCGGCGGCGATGCCGGTGGCCGCGAGCGGCGCGGACGGTGCCATGGCCGCGGGCGCTGAGGCCGCCGCCGTGCCCACCCCGCCGCTGCCGGTCACCGACAGCAGCACCGCCACCAGCTGGTCCAGCACAAAGGGCTTGCCCACGTGTTCGTTCATGCCGGCCTCCAGGCAGGCCTGGCGGTCGGCGGCCGTGGCGTTGGCCGTCATGGCCACGATGGGCAGCGCGTCGCGCAACAAGCCGCTGCGGATCTGGCGTGTGGCCGTCAGGCCGTCCATCACCGGCATCTGCAAGTCCATCAGCACGGCGTCCCAGGTGGCGCCGGGCTGGGCCACGGCCTGTACCGCCTGCTCGCCGTTGTCCACCACCGTCACCAGCGCACCTTCGCTTTCCAACAGCTCGCGCGCCACCTGCTGGTTGAGGGCGTTGTCCTCGGCCAGCAGCAGGCGCAGGCCTTGCAGCCGGTGCGCGGCCGGCGCGCCGGACGGCTGCTGCGTGGCCGTGGCGGACAAGGCTTCGCGCAGCGCGCCCGGCGTCACCGGCTGGGCCAGCCAGCCGGCCACGGCGATGTCGTCGCGGGGCGGCTCGTGGCCGTGATCGGTGAGCACCCAGCAACGCGGTGCGTCCGCCGGGTGCCGCTGCCACACCTCGCGGCACAAGGCCACCGCGCCCATCTCGGGCACATCCGCCGCCACCAGCAGCGCGTCGAAGCGCTCGCCCTGAGCCAGGCGGTCCAGCGCGGCCTGGCCGTGTGGGGCAGACCGCACCTCGCAGCCCATGCCGCTCAGCATGCGCGCCAGCAGCGCGCCCGCAAGGGGGTGCGGGTGCACCACCAGCACGCGGCGCAGCGGCGGCGGTACGGGGGCGGGCAGGGCAGAGGTCAGGACGGCTGCGGCGCCCGCCGGCAGCGCCAGCGGCAGCTGGAAATGGAAGCGGCTGCCCTGGCCCAGGGCACTCTCCAGGCGCAGCTCGCCGCCCAGCAGCGCCACCAGGCGCTGGCTGATGGCCAGGCCCAGGCCGGTGCCGCCGAACCGCCGCGTGGTGTCGGCTTCGGCCTGGGTGAAGCCGCTGAAGATCTTGTGCTGGTTCTCGGGCGCGATGCCGATGCCGGTGTCGCGCACCGCCACTTCCACCGTGGCCACGCCGCCGTGTTGTGCCACCAGCGACAGCGACACCACCACCTCGCCCCGCGCGGTGAACTTCACCGCGTTGCCGCCGAGGTTGACCAGCACCTGCTGCAGGCGCAGTGCGTCGCCCACCAGCACCGGCGGCAGGGCCGGGTCGATGTCGTAGAGCACGTCCAGCGGCTTGCCGGCGGCGTTCATGGCCAGCACCAGCCCGAGGTCGCGCAGCAGGGTCTCGACTTCGAAGGGCTGTGCCTCCAGCGTCATCTTGCCGGCCTCGACCTTGGAGAAGTCCAGGATGTCATTGAGCAGGTTGAGCAGCGACCGCGCCGCCCCTTCGGCCTTGGCCGCGTGGTCGGCCTGGCGCGCATTCAGCGCACTGCGCCGCAGCAGCGCCAGCATGCCCAGCACGGCGTTCATGGGCGTGCGGATCTCGTGGCTCATGTTGGCCAGAAACTGGCTCTTGGAGCGCGAGGCCTGCTCGGCCGCCTCGGTGGCGCGCACCAGGTCGGTGATGTCGATGCGGAAACCCACCGTGTGGCCATCGGCCATGCGGCGTTCGATGACGCGCAGCACGCGGCCGTCGTTGAGGTGCTGCACCAGGGAGGTGTTGGCCTTGCGGTGCAAGGCCATGCGCTCGGCCACCCACTCGTCCACGTGGCCCACGGCATCGGCGTACTGGCCGTGCTCGGCGCCATAGCGCACCATGTCCTCAAAACGTGTGCCGGGCACGATGACCTCGGCCGAGGCGGCGTAGAGGTCGCGGTATTTTTCGTTGCAGAAGACCAGCCGGTCGTCGGGGTCGAACAGCACAAAGGCTTCGTTGACGGTGTCGATGGCGGCGCGCAGCAAGGCCTCCTTCTGCGCGATGGCCTGTTCCGCCTGCTTGCGTTCGCTGATGTCCACGTAGGTGGTGACGAAACCGCCGCCCGGCATGGGCGCACCCTGGATTTCCAGCGGGATGCCGCCGGGGCGCACACGTTCGAAGCGGTGGGCCCGGGCCTCGCCACGCGCGCGCTCGACGATGTCGGCCACCGTGGCCTCGACGTCGCCAGGCCCGTACTCGCCGCGTTCGGCGTTGTAGCGGATGAAGTCCTCGAAGCGCGGGGGCTGGCGTTCGAACAGCTGCTCCGGAAAACCCAGCAGCCGCTTGTATTCGGCGTTCGAGGCCACCAGATCGAGGTGTTTGTCGAACACGCTCATGCCACACGGCAAGGCGTCCAAGATGTTGCGCATCAGCGCGTTCTGCTCGCGCAACTCCTGCTCCAGCACACGCTGTTCGGTGACGTCGTGGTTGAGGCCGATCATGCGCAGCGCGCGGCCGTTGGTGTCGCGCACCACATGGGCCGCGCCGCGCAGGTGGCGCACGCTGCCGTCGTCGCGCACCACGCGGAATTCGGCCTGGAACGCGCGCCCGCCGGCCAGCGCGGTGGCGAGTGCCGTGTTGGTGGCCACGCGGTCGTCGGGGTGAAGGCAGCGGCGCCAGAGGGTCAGCGGCTCGGGCCGCTCGCCGTCCGGGGCGACGCCGAACATGCGGTAGAGCTGCGCGTCCCAGATGCGCTTGCCGCTGACCATGTCGATCTCCCACACACCCAGGCCGGCGCTGTCGGCGGCCAGCGCCATGCGCTCGTTGAAGTCGCGCAGGTGGCGTTCGGCTTCTTTCTGGGCCGTGATGTCGGATTCGATGGCCATGAAGCCGTTGAGCTGGCCGTCGCGGTCGCGCAGCGGCTGTATCTCCAGTTGCAGCCAGTAGCCGCGCCCGTCCTTGTGGCGGTTGAACAGCTCGCCCTGGAAGGGCTGCGACCGGTCCAGTGCCTCGCGCATGCGCTGCACCACCTGGGGGTCGGTCTGTTCGGTCTGCAGCAGCTGCCCGGGCGAGCGCCCCATCACCTCCTGCGCGCTGAAGCCGGTGATGCGCTCGAAGGCGTCGTTGACCCAGGTGATGTGGCGCGACACGTCGGTGATGACCACCGCGTTGGAGGTTCGCTGTGCCACCTTGGCCAGGCGGTCGAGGTCCTGCGTCATGCGCGCGGCCAGGCGCTCGGCGTTGTCGCGGCCCAGCGTGACCACCCGCACCAGGTAGGTCAGCAAGGCGGTGATCAGCAGCCCGGCCAGCAGCGTGATGGGTGCCACCGCGCCGCCCGCGCTGGCATCGAAGGCCGGCGTGCTGCTGACCTGCAGCAGGTAGGGCTGGCCGAGCAGGTCCAATGTACGGGTGAGCTGGAACGCGCGTCCGCCCGCCGGTGCGGCGCCCGGGTCGCTGAGGTGGCCGTCGCTGTCGAACACCAGTTGGCGCAGGTCATCGGTGCGCTGGCCGGCAAACAGTTCGAAGTCCACCAGACCATCGGCCAGTGTGGCCACGTTGCCCAGCAGTTCCGCGGCCACGACGGGCGCGTAAAACACGCCGTCCAGGTGGGTCCGCCGCTCGGCCACGGTGCGTGGCGCTTGCCCGTTCGGGTGGCGGTAGACCGGGTCGTACATCAGAAAGCCGGGGCTCTGGCGGCCGTCCTGCGCCAGAACGACGGGCGGCGTCATGGTGGGGCTGCCGCTGTCGATGGCACGTTCGATGGCCTCGCGTCGCAGCGCTTCGCTGCCCACGTCCAGGCCCCGCGCGGCCAGGTTGTCGCGCAGCGGCTCGATGTAGCGGATCACATAGCGCTGCGCGTGTGCGCTGGGTGTCAGTTCTTTGATGGCGAAACTGGCGTCGTCCCGCGCCTTCACATAGGCCTCGTAGCGTTCGCTGTCGGCACGGTCGATGCGCTCGACCAGCCCGAGGCCACGGATGCCGGGAAAAGACGATTGCAGGCTCAGCGCCTCGATGAAGGCGCGGAACTCGTCCAGCTGCAAATCGCTGCTGCCGGCGTGCAGCCCCACCGCACCCTGCAGCCCGTACAGCGGCAGCCGAAAGCGCTGGCGCACTTCTTTGTCGATGCGTTCGGCGTGGCGTTCGAAGCGTTCTTGCGCCTGCTGCCGGTTGTAGCTGGCGACCGCGCCGGCCACCACCAGGCTCACCAGCACACCCACCACCGCCACCAGAACCTGGGGCCAGGCGCCGCGCCAGCGGGTGCTGTGGCCCATCAAAGTGCCCACGCCGGGCGGCGCGGCAAAGCCTGTCGAAGGGGGTGACTGATTTTGACAATCATTGACATAATGGTTCTATCGTAGCCACAGAAAGGGCCGTCCATGAACGCCTTCGCCAAGCTGTCGTTGAAGCTGCGTCTGATCGTGACCACGGCGGTGCTGGTGGTGATCAGCGTGGCGGTGGTGTCCGTCTTCAACTTTTTCACGGTGCGCAGTTCGGCCATGGCCACGCTGACCCAGAGCACCCATGCCCTGGCCGAAGCGCGAGCGGCGGGCATTGCCGAATGGGTCAAGAGCCGGGCGGCGGTGGTGGCGGCTTTGGCGCCGGCCACTGCGGTGGAAGACCCGCTGCCGGCGCTGACGCAGGGCGTGCGCAGCGGCGGTTTTGACACCACCTACATCGGCTACGCGAGCAAGAAGGCCATCTTCTCCAGCCCGCAGAACCTGCCGCCCGACTGGGACCCGACCGCGCGGCCCTGGTACACCCAGGCCAGCGCCACCCAGGGCGTGGCCCTGACCGAACCCTATGTGGACGCCGGCAGCAAGAAGCTGGTGATGACCTTTGCGCTGGCCGTGAAGAACGGCGGCCAGACCGCTGCCGTGGCCGCAGGCGACGTGTTCATGGACGTGGTGGCCAGCAGCGTCACGGCCATCAGCCCCACCCCGTCGAGCAACGCCTTCATCGTCTCGCGGGCCGGCAAGCTGCTGGTGCACCAGAACCTGGAGCTGGTGCTCAAGGATGCGACCGCGCTGGCGCCTGGGCTGAACGCCGCCGGCATCGGCAGCATGGTCGCCGGCCAGCAGCTCACGCGCATGGACATCGAGGGCACCGATCGCCTGCTGTCGGCCACACCGATTGCCGGCACCGACTGGGTGCTGGTGGTGGCGCTGCACCGGGCCGAGGCGCTGGCCGGCCTGCGCCAGCTGCTGGTCAATGCGCTGCTGGGCGGCCTGGTGGTGGCGGCCATCAGCGTGCTGGTGGCCGCTGCTGTGGTGGCCACCGCCGTGGCCGGCCTGGGCCGGCTGGAACGGGCGATGCTGGACGTGGCCTCGGGCGACGGTGACCTGACCCGCCGCCTGCAGGTGTTGGGCCACGACGAGCTGGCCCGCATCGCCCAGGGTTTCAACGACTTTGTGGAGAAGATACGCACCACGCTGGTGGACATCCGGCAGACCAGCCAGTCGGTGCACCAGGCGTCGGACGAAATCGCCACCGGCAACCACGATTTGTCCGCCCGCACCGAACAGACCGCCTCCAGCCTGGAAGAGACCGCCTCCACCATGGAGGAGATGACGGGCGCGGTGGCGCAGTCGGCACAGACCGCCGAAGAAGCCAACCGCATCGCGGCCGCGGCGGCCGAGTCGGCCGCGCGTGGCGGCGAAGTGGTGGCTCGTGTGGTGGGCAGCATGGAGGAGATCACCCACAGCTCGCGCAAGATCAACGACATCATCACCGTCATCGACGGCATCGCCTTCCAGACCAACATCCTGGCGCTCAACGCGGCGGTGGAAGCCGCCCGTGCTGGCGAGCAAGGCCGGGGCTTTGCCGTGGTGGCCGGCGAGGTGCGCACCCTGGCCCAGCGCAGCGCCGAGGCGGCCAAGGAAATCAAGACGCTGATCGGGCGCTCCTCGCAGGCGGTGGACGCCGGCTCGGCCCTGGTCAATGAGACCGGCACCGCCATGCAGGACATCGTCGATCAGGTGCGGCGGGTCTCGCAGATGATGCAGGAGATATCGGCGGCGGCCAACGAGCAGCGCTCCGGCATCACCCAGGTGGGCGCGGCCATCGGCAACCTCGACCAGATGACACAGCAGAACGCCGCGCTGGTGGAGCAGAGTGCGGCCGCCGCGTCCAGCCTCAAGGACCAGGCCGAACACCTGGCGCAGACGGTGGGGCAGTTCAAGGTGGGTTGATGGCGCGCCGTGGCGGCTGGTGTGCCGCCCGTTGGCGCCGCACCATGGGTCTGGGGTATCGTCGACGCAGGCCGTTGAAGCGGTCGCACAGGGAGCCAGCATGGAAGTTGTGATCGGGGTGGGCGTGGCGCTGGTGGCCATGGCACTGGGCCTGCAATGGCGTCGGCGCGCCCGGCCACAGCGGGACCTCAGGCAGGCGGCCACCGTGGCCGCGCCCGCGCAGCCCATGGCGGCGGCGCCCGAGCGCGAGGCAGAGCCGCCGGCCACGCTGGTGTGGCCTGACTTCAGACCCCAGCGCGCACGCGACCTGCCCCCCGAACGGCAGCGCCAGCTGCTGGCCACGCTGGTGGCGGTGCCGCGACCGTCGCGGCTGCTCGACCAGTTGCTCTCACCCGAGTTCATCAACCAGGCCAGTGCCCGGCAACTGGCCGAGCTGGTGGCCGGCGAGCCCCTGCTGGCCGCGCGCGTGCTCAAGGCGGTCAACGCGCCTTTCTACGGCCTGCCCCAGCCTGTGAACAGCATCGCGCAGGCGGTCACGTTTCTGGGCGTCACCTCGGTGCGCATCACCTGCCTGCGCTACATCTTCATCGCCGCCTTCAAGACCAGCGACCCGCAGCGCCAGCTGGCCATCGACCGGCTGTGGCAGGCCAGTGCCCTGGCCAGCGAACTGATGGCGCGCGCCGCCACCGCCTTGCAACTGCCCGACGCCGGGCGCTGGTCCAGCGCGGTGCTGCTGTCCTTTCTGGGGCGGCTGGCGGTGCTGGCCAGCGCGCCGGCCGAGGGTCTGCCCGAGTTGTGCGATGCGCCGGCGGTCCAGCGCATCGAAGCCGAACAAGCGCAAATGGGCCTGTGCGCGGCCGAACTGGGGCGCCTGCTCATGACCGACTGGGGTTTGCCCGCCGCCGTGGTGAACGACGCGGTGGACATCGAGTGGCTGTTGTTTGACCCGCCGATCGGACAAGAGGATGCGCGCGGCGAGGCGCTGGCGCTGTGCGCGCTGTGTGTGCGCCTGAGTGAGCGCGCAAGCCCATCCGTGGCGGCTGGGTCGGCCTGGGATTTTGATACCGACCCCACACACGACATCGCCTGCCTGCGCGTGCGCATGGGCGGGGCAAGGCGTGCGGCGCTGCGCGGCTGGCTGACCACGCCAACGGTGGCGCAGTTGCTGCAGGGGCGGGGCGCGTCAGCCTGAGGGGCTGCCGTACACCACGACGCGCCCCCGCCCGAGGCGCTTGGCCAGGTAACACGCCCAATCCGCATCGTGCAGCAGTGCATCGGCGCTGTCGGCACCTTGCAACGAAAGCAGCCGAGCCGCCAGGTAGCCGCCCACCGCGCCGGTGCCGAACACACAGAGCTTCATGTTCAGTCGTCGAAGGCCGCGTCGATTTCCTGTATGTCCATGCCGGCATAGATGGCGGCCGCGCCGCTCAGGTCCCACACCGCGCCGCCGGCACGCACTTTCTCTGCGGCCTCGTCTTCCCTGCGCATCTTGGCGTGGGCCGCGTCAATGATCGTTGCGGCCTCGTCGCGTGGCACGCAGATCACCGCGTCGCCATCGGCCACGATGAGGTCGCCTGGGCGCACCTCCACGCCTTCGCACACCACCGGCGCGTTCACGAAGCCATGCCCGCTTTTGTCGGGGTGTATGGGCCAGATGTGGGTGGACCAGACCGGGAAACCCAGCGCCCGCACCTGGTCCACGTCACGCACACAGCCCTGCACCACGACGCCGGCCAGGCCCTTTTGCTGCGCGTAGCGTGTGGCCAGATCGCCCCACTGCGCGCCCGACAGCTCGGCCTGACACACCACCACCAGCACGTCGCCGGGCTGGGCCAGGTAGAGGGCGCGGTGCATCATGAGGTTGTCGCCAGGCCAGCAGAAGGCGGTGACCGCCGGCCCGGCGACGCGGGCCTGGCCTTCCTTGATCGGGCGCATGCGTGCGCCCAGCAGCGCGCTGCGTCCGCGTGTGCCCATGGACTCGTGGATGTCGGCCACGGTCACGTCGCGTGCGCGGGCCACGGTGCCCGGATCGACCCGGCGCACCTTGAGAAAAACCTGGGACGCGCTCATGTCAACCCGTCCCTTGCTCAGACCTGCGGCACGCAGTAGTCGTCTGCGGACAGACGGAAAGTGGTGCGCTTCATCAGGCGGGGCTGATCGATGCGCATCACGTCGCGACGGTGCAGCGTGCAGCCGTTGTCCCACATCATCATGTCGCCGTTGCGCACCTTGTGGCGGTAGGCGTGATCGGGGTGTCCGCCTGCCTCGAACAGTATGGGCATCACGCGCGCAGCTTCTTCATCGGACAGCCCATCGATCGAAACGAGGGTGGTCTGGTCGGCGTACAGCGACTTGCGACCGGTTTTAGGGTGGGTCAGCACCAGAGGATGGCGCGCGTCGGGCAGGCTCAGCATCGCGTTGGACGCTTCCTTGCCCTTGAGCTCCAGCGTGCTGAGCATCGCGTAGCGCTTGGCGTAGCGGTAGGTGCCCATGCGGCCTTCGATGAGCTGCTGGATGTCCTTGGGCAGCCGGTCCCAGGCCGCGTACTGGTTGGCCCAGTAGATGTCGCCGCCGTCGCGCGGCACTTCCGTGCCGTACAGGATGGCGCCGGTGGCCGGGCGCACCTGGTAGGTCTGGTCCGAGTGCCAGTCCACATCCTCGCCGCCAGCAAAACCGCCGACAAAGCGGCCGTCCGAGTACTTCAGGGTGCTGAAATAGATGATCTCGTCATGGTAGGGCGACTGGATGTCCTTGCGTCCGGTGCTCTCACATCTGCCGAAATACTCGCTGAAGCGCACGAGCTCGGATTCGTCCAGCGACTGGCGCCGGAAAATCATCACGGGCGACTTCTGCCAGATGGCCTTGAGTTCGGCCATGGCGTCGGCGTTGTCCAGGATGTCCGGGATGAACACGTTGACCTCGACGGCGAAGTCGGAATGCAGGGGGCTGGTGGTGATGGTGGTCATGCAGAGGTCTCCAGTGTTGTTCAATCGGGTTTCATGTTGGCGGTCTTGATCACATGTGCGTAGTTGCGACGTTCTTCGCGCAACCAGGCGGTGAGTTCGGTGGGGGTGAGCACGGGTGCGCGCTCAAAGCCCAGGTCGCCCATGGCTTTTTGGGTCTCGGGCAGGTCGAGGATTTTTCGCATCTCGGCGGCCAGCTTGGCCTGGATCTCGGCGGGCACACCACGCGGCACCATCAGGGCGTTCCAGGCCGCGATGGTGAAGTTGGGCAGGCCTTGTTCGCTGGCGGTTTTCACGCCGGGCATGGAGGCCATGGGCGCACTGGTGGTCACGGCCAGCACTTTGATCTTGCCGAGCTGGTTGCGGGTGGCGGCCACGGTGTCGATGAGCACCGGAACGTGGCCACCGAGCACGGCGGTCATGGCGTCGGCCGAGCCCTTGAAGCGCACACCGAACAAGGGCACCTCACGTTGCCTGAGCATCTCCATGACCAGTTGACCGGTCACGCTGGGGATGGCGGCATCCACCTGGCCGGACTTGGATTTGGTCAGCGCGATCAGATCAGTCAAGGAGTTGACGGGCGCTTGTGGACCGGCAGAGATGGCGAACGGAATCAGCGCCGTCAGTGCGATGGCATCGAAGTCCTTGTCGGCGTCGTAGCCGACGTTCGGGTAGAGCGCCGGGTTCATGGCGTGGGTGCCCGACGCGCCCATGACCAGTGTGTAGCCGTCGGGCGTGGCACGTGCCGCAGCTGCGGTGCCGATGTTGCCCGCCGCACCTGGGCGGTTCTCCACCACGAAGCCCTGGCCCAGGTTCTTGGTGAGCTTGTCGGCGAAGTAGCGGGTGGCGATGTCGGTGCTCTGGCCGGCCGGGTAGGCGACGATGATCTTGACCGGCCGGTTGGGCCAGTCGGCGTGGGCCTGGGCCAGTACCTGTGTGCTGAAAGTGGCCAGCGGCAAGGTGGACAGCAGGCCCAAAAACAGGCGGCGAGGGGTGGTGTTCATGTCGTGTCTCCGTTGTGTTGTTGAACGCCGTTGCAAGGTACCGTCAGACCGATCCAGTGCGAACGAATGGGCGCACGGAGGTTTCACATGTTGAACTTGCAGGGTGGGGCAGGGCGGTGTCGCGGTCCCAGAGGTAGCTTCTGTTCAGCCGGTCGAATTCGCCGCATCCCATCTGGGCCAGCACCATGTCGATTTCGTTGCGCATGAGTTGCAGCACACGCGCCACGCCAGCCTGCCCTGCAGCGGCCACGGCGTACAGCGAAGGCCGCCCAAAGATGCAGGCGCGAGCGCCCAGGCAGCGCGCAATCACCACGTCGGAGCCCCGTCGCACGCCGCTGTCCAGCAGCAACTCCACCTGATCGCCCACCGCCGCGTGGATGGCCGGCAGCAT
The DNA here is from genome assembly GCA_030696525.1 of Hydrogenophaga sp. Lineage (GTDB taxonomy): Bacteria > Pseudomonadota > Gammaproteobacteria > Burkholderiales > Burkholderiaceae_C > Hydrogenophaga. The sequence goes on from JAUYSB010000078.1 coordinate 14,629, forward strand.
CTCCAGCGGGGACGGGGCCACATCGAGTTGGCGCCCGCCGTGGTTGGACACCACCAGCGCGTTGGCGCCGAGACTGACCGCTTCGCGGGCGTCGTCCGGGTGCAGCAGGCCCTTGATCACCAGGGGCCCCTTCCACGCATCGCGGATGCGGCGCAGGTGGTCCCAGTTGACCATGGGTGCAGGGGTCAGCGTGCCGTACATGTCAGCCACCTGCGCGGCGTCGGCGCCATCGGGCGCATAGGGCTTCCAGGTCCGCATCATCGGTATGCCCCCGGTGCGCAGGTAGCGCAGCACCCAGGCCGGGTGGCCCAGGGCTTCCAGCACCACGGCCGGCGTCATGCGGAAGGGGCGTGAAAAGCCATTGCGTTTGTTGCGCTCGCGGTTCGAGTTGACCGGCACATCCACCGACACCACCAGCACGCCCACCTGGGCCTGGGTGGCGCGGCGCACCAGGTCGGCATTGATTTTTTCGTCGGTGGTGCAGTACATCTGAAACCACGTGTGTTCCGGCGCCACCGCCATCACGTCTTCGAGCGAGGCGTTGCCCGCGCTGGAGAGCAGAAAGGGCACGTTGGCGTCGCGTGCGGCGGCGGCCTGCATCAGGTCGGCGTCGGGTCGCCACAGGCCGGCCAGGCCGGTGGGCGAGATGCCGATGGGACTAGCGTACTCGCGACCCAGCAGCGTCACGCGCTGGTCACGGTGGCTCACGTCGCGCAGGTAGCGCGGCACGATGCGGTGCTGTGCGAAAGCCTCGCGGTTGCGCTTCAAGCACAGCTCGTCGTCCACGCCACCGTCGATGAAATCGAAGGCGATGCGGGGCAGACTGCGCCGCGCGAGTTCGCGCATGTCGTCCAGGTTGATGGCGGATTGGAGGTTCATGTATCGGCAATGAATGTTGTGCCGATACCTTAAGCGCGGGTGGTGCCGTTGCGACGTCGCACCACGTTATTGGTTTCACATATTGAACTTGCGTGTGATGGCCCGGCGGCCACACGTTCAGACGTTGAGGGCGTCCGCGTCTGCGTTCAGCAGTGCAGCCGTGTCCAGCAGTTGCTGGTGCAGCTCGTCCAGCCGGTCTTCGCCATACAGCTCGGCGGTGCCAATGAGGCACAGCGCGGCAAAGGCATCACCACGGCCATCGAGCACGGGCACCGCGAGGGCATGCAGGCCAGGCACCACGTCACCGAGGTTGACACCAAAGCCGTGGCGGTCAGAGCGCTCACGCATCTTTTGCAAGGCTTCCAGTCGGCCGGTGCCCCGGCGTGCGATCTCTTGAGCCACGTTGTCGAGCAGCACCTCGCGCACCTCGTCTTCGGGCCGTGTCTGCAGGATGGCCACGCCACCCACCGACGTGAACAGCGGGCGGCGCGTGCCGGGGTGGATCATGAGGCCGGACAGCGGCAGGCTGCCTGCGCGTACGGTGCACACGTATTCGTTGCCGCTGCGCAGCAGCAGCAGCGCGAGGCCAGCCAGGCGGCGGGCAAAGCTGCGCACGGTGGCCTCGGCACGGCGCTGAAACTGCCCCCGGTGGGGCAGCGCAAACCCCAGTTCGTGCATGAGCGGGCCAGGCAGGTAGTGGCGGTCGCTGGCGCGTTGTTCCACCAGGCGCTCGTCCACCAGGCAGGCCAGCATGCGGTGCACGGTGGCCTTGTCCTGCTGGCAGGCCGCTGCCAGGTCAGACAGGCGCCAGCCGAAGCCGGGCCGCATGGCGATCATGCGCATGAGCTTGATGCCACGGCCCAGGCTTTGGGTGCCGCTGCGGTCGGGGCCGGCCGTCACGGGGGCTTGTTGCGCAAGGTGGGCGAGGTTCATGGTCAAAAGATTTTGCAATGGACGACGCAGGTAAGCCATTCAGGTTTGCACCAAGCCGAGGTCCGTGATGGTCTGTGTCAGGACAGTCCGCGGCGATTCTTGTGGCGGCTGCTTTGGACGTTAGTTTCAACATCTGAAACCTCTGACCTGGGCGCACGCGTTGGGTGGCGCGGTGCCCTTCACACTGACCGGCATGGAAACAAGCACCTTCCCACCGATGAAGCGAGCCACTGTCAGGGCCCTCAAACGCGCGGTGCGCCAAGGCTCTCACAACGGCTCACCACCGCTTCAGAACGCGGCGCTGGCCCTGCTGTCGCGCAGTGTGGTGTTCGGGCATGGACGCCTGGCGGTGATGCGGCTCAAGCTGGCGGTGGAGGCGGGTGCGCAGGTGCCTCACGAACTGTGGGCCTATTGCGCACGGGCCGCCGGTGCCAGCCAGGACGCGAAGGTGCAGGGCCTGTACCGCGAGGCGGCCCTGCTGGCGACGCAGCGACGTGCCGAAGCTGCCGCTTGAGCTGGCCTCACGATGAGGCGCCGTCGGACCTCGTCTTCGCCAACAGCCACGCGCAGCACGCCGCAGGGATCGCCAACAACAGGTAGCCCGCGCGGTAGCTGCCGAAGGCACTGGCGATGCCACCAAACACCATGGGCCCGAGCACGACACCGAAGAAGGTGATCGCCAGCGAGCCTCCGGTGGCCGCACTCGCCATGCCGGGTGGTGCCAGCCGCGCGACCTCGGCCAGGTAGACCCCGTTCCAACCCGTGGCAGAGGCACCAAAGGCCACCAGCAGTGCCAGCACCAGCGCCTGCGGCGCGGCGGGCGCGAGGCAGGCGTTGGCGATGGCGGACAAGGCCATCAGGCCGGCCACCAGCGCCAGCGCAGGGCAGAGAACACCAGCGAGCAAGCGGCCAGGCGCGCCAGTGTGGGTTGCCGGGCGACCAGCAACACGGGTGCCACCAGGCGCGCGATGTCGATGGCGTGACCGTGTTCGCGATCGGCGTCCAGTGGCCCGCGTGTGACTTGTGCCAGCAGAACGCACGCGATGCAGCCTGCTGCCACACTCCACAACGCCGCCGCCACGCCACCCATCACCACCAACGGTGGCACCAGGGCGCCGGCCAGCAGCCCGAGCTGCCTGACGCGGATGGCGCCACGGCGCACCACCAGCGGGCCCGAGGCCATGCTGGCCACCATGGCACCCACGTAGAGGATGGCGATGTAGACACCGATCAGGCCCGGCGACGCGCGCAAGGCCTCGCCCAGTGCCGGTGCCATGGCCGGCACCGCCAGCACGGCCATGGACACCAGCGCCTGGATGGCCAGCGTGGTGGCCAGCACGCCCCAGGGGCCGGTCATCTCATGCGCCTTTCAGTCCAGGCTGGCGCCCGAGGCTTTCACCACCTGGCCCCACTTGGCGATGTCGGCGTGCAGCACCTGGGCAAACTGCTGCGGGTCGGTGATGTAGGGCTCGGCACCCTGCGCCATGAAGCGTTCGACCACGTCCCTGGACTTGAGCAACTCGTTCACGTCGGCGTTGATTTTGCGCACCACGGCGGCCGGCACCTTGGCCGGCGCGAACAGACCGAACCAGGGGTTGACGTCGAAGTCCTTGAAACCGGCTTCGGCAATTGTCGGGATCTGGCCGAAGGCGGCTGCGCGTTTGGCGCTGGTCACGGCCACCGGGTGCAGCGTGCCCTGTTTGATGGCGCCCGCCACGGACGGCAGGCTGGTGAAGACCAGGTGGATCTGACCGCCCATGAGGTCTTGCATGGCGGGCGCAGCACCCCGGTAGGGCACGTGCACCAGCTTCACCCCGGCGGCGGTGTTGAACATCTCGCCCAGCAGGTGGTTGACCGAGCCATTGCCGGCCGAACCGTAGGTGAGCTGGCCCGCTTTGGCCGCCGACACCAGGTCGGCGATGGTCTTGATGGGCGAGTCGGCCTTGGTCACGGCCACGAAGGGCAGCGTGGCCAGGGTGGCCACGGGGGCGAAATCCTTTTCCGGGTCGAAGGGCAGCTTTTTGTAGAGCGAGCCGTTGATGGCGTGGGTGCCCACATAGCTCATGAGCAGGGTGTGGCCGTCGGCGGGTGCCGCAGCCACCACCTCCATGCCCAGGTTGCCACCGGCGCCGGCGCGGTTCTCGACCACCACCGGCTGGCCCCATTTTTCGCTGAGCTTTTGCGCGATGGTGCGCGCCAGCGCGTCGGATGCACCGCCGGGTGTCTGCGGCACCACGATCTTGACCGGCCTGTTCGGAAAATCCTGGGCCTGGCCCAACAGGGCGAAAGCGGCCAGCACGAGGCCACTGCCCCAGGTCACAACACGTTTCATCATGGTCTTGTCTCCGGTTGAAAACACGTCAGCGCGGGGTGGCCAGGGTGCTGAGCACCGCGTCCACCTGCTGCAGCAGGGGCGCCTGCAACTGCGCGCTGTCCAGGCTGCGCACGGCCTCGCCCACGCGCCTTTCGATGAGGCGGCGCAGTCGGTAGCGGGCGCGGCCGTCGAGCAGGGCGGCGCGGCGCTCGGTCTGGGCCAGCCACTGCTGGTGGCGGTCGATGGCGTCGGACAGCGCGGCCACCGATTCGGGCTGGCGCACGGCGGTCAGCAGCACCGGCGGGCGCCAAGCGCCCACCGGGTGGCGCGACACGGCGGCGATGCGCTGGATGTCGGTGACCATGCGGTGGGCACCGGGCAGGTCGGCCTTGTTGACCACGAAGATGTCGGCCATTTCCATGATGCCGGCCTTCATGGCCTGCACCACGTCGCCGCTGTCGGGCAGCAGCACCAGCACCAAGGTGTCCACCTGCCCACGCGCGGCGTACTCGGCCTGGCCCACGCCCACGGTTTCCAGCACCACCTCGTCGAAGCCGTGGGCGTCCATCAGGTCCAGCATCTCGGGCAGGTTGTCCGACAGGCCGTCGGAGGTGGAGCGCGAACCGAGCGAACGGATGTAAAGCTCGGCGCTGCCCGGCAGTTCGTCCATGCGGATGCGGTCGCCCAGGATGGCGCCGCCGGATTTGGGGCTGCTCGGGTCCACCGCCAGCACACCCACGCGTTGGTCTGGGCGTGGCGTGTTCAGACGGTGCAAGGCCAGTTGCCCGGCCAGCGTGCTTTTGCCCGCGCCGGGGGCACCGGTCAGGCCGATGCGCCGAGCCAGGTGGGTCGGTGATGGCGTCAGTGCCTGCCGCAACAGGTGGTCCGCGCTGGCGTTGGCCAATTGGCTGAGCGCCCGGCCGAGGGCGTGGCGGTCCAGCGGGGCGCGGCTCACGCGCTCACGCTCCCCAGCACCTCGGCATGGTGCTGGTCCAGCAGTGGCGGCAGGCCGTAGCGGGTCGTGTGGCCGTCGAACTTGAGCGGGCTGGCCACGGCGCGCAGCGGGTACTCGCCGTCACCCAGCGGCACCACCATGTCGCGGGCGCGGGTGAGCTCGCTGTCAAGCGCCTGCGACAGGCTGCCGATCTCGGAGGCCACCACCCCCAGCGGCGTCAGGCGGCGCACCCAATCCGCGGCCGATGCCGTCATCAGCACCTCGCCGATGGCCGCGAGCACGGGCACGCGGTGCTCGCGCCGTGCCGCCATGGTGGCAAACATCGGGTCGGTGGCCCACTGGGGGCGGCCGATCTCGGTGCAGAAGGTTTGCCAGAACTTGTCGTGGGTGATGAAGAGGGTGAGCCAGCCGTCGGCGGTGGGGAAGATCTGTGCCGGCACCATGTAGGGGTGCGACGAATTGGCCAGGCGCTCCATCACCTCGCCCGCGTTCAGCGTGGCGCCGGCCAGGTAGTTGAGCTGCGAGAGCATGACGTCGTACATGGCCACGTCCACCTGGCCGCCCCGGCCTTCCACGATTTTGGCCAGCAGGCCCAGCGCGGCCACGATGCCGGCCGAGTTGTCCACCGCCGAGTAGCCGGCCTTGGTGGGTGGCGCGCTGGGGTCACCGGTGAGCGACATCACGCCGGTGATGGCCTGGATCACGTAGTCGTAGGCGGGGCTTTCGGCGTAGGGGCCGTCCAGCCCGTAGCCGGTGAGGGCCACACACACCAGTTTGGGGTTGCAGGTGTTCAGCGAATCGTAGGTCAGGCCCAGCTTCTTGATGGCCGATGGCCGCAGGTTGGTCACCAGTGCGTGGGCCGTGGATGCCAGCGACTCGAGCGCGGCACGGCCCTCGGCCGAGGCCAGGTCGAGCACCACACTTTTTTTGTTGCGGTTGAGGCTGGTGAAGTAAGCGTTGTGCGGGCCGATGAAATGGGGGCTGACCTTGCGCGCGATGTCGCCCTCGGGCGGTTCGATCTTGATGACCTCGGCGCCCATGTCGGCCAGCAGCAGGCCACAGTACGGCCCGGCCAGCATGTGGCCGACTTCGATGACGCGTATGCCCGCCAGCGGCCCTGAGCTCACGACAACCTCGCGGCCAGCCCGGCCACCACCGTGTCCAGCGGCATGTCGGCGGTGAAGATGGCGGCCACCCCCAGTTGGTGGAGCATGTCGTGGTCTTCGGCCGGTATGGTGCCGCCCACGAACACCTTCACGTCGCCCGCGCCGGCTTCGCGCAGCGCGGCCATCACGTCGGTGACCAGCTCTTTGTGGCTGCCTGAGAGGATGCTCAGGCCCACCGCGTCCACGCCTTCGTCCACCGCCACCTGGGCAATCTGCCCGGGGCTGCGGCGCAGGCCGGTGTAGATCACCTCGGCCCCGGCGTCGCGCAGGGTGAGGGCGACGATCTTGGCGCCGATGTCGTGGCCGTCCAGGCCGGGTTTGCCGATCAGGATGCGGCGGCCCGCCAGCGGGCGTTGTTGTGTGACTGTGTTCATAGGTTCACCGGTTCCTTGAATTCGCCCCATTGCTGTTTGAGGCAGGCCACCATCTCGCCGACGGTGGCGTAGGCGTGGCAGCAGTCCACCAGGTAGGGCATGACGTTTTCCTTGTCCTGCGCCGCCGCTTGCGACAGGCGCGCCAGGGCGGTGTCCACCGCGCTCTGGCTGCGCGTGTCCAGCGTGCGCTGGAACTTCTCCAGCGCGCGCTGGGCGATGGTCGGATCGAGCTTGAAGACCTCGCCCACCTTGATTTCTTCGTCGGTCTTGCGGAAGTGGTTCTGGCCCACGATGACGTGCTGGCCGCTGTCGGTGTCGAGCTTGCGCTCCAGGCCGCGTTCGGCCAGGCGCATCTGAATCCAGCCGTCCTCGATGGCTTTTTCCACGCCACCGTAAGCATCGATCTCGCCCATGACCTCGAGGATTTTTGCCTCCATCTGGTCGGTGTGCTGTTCGAGGAAGTAGCTGCCGCCCAGCGGGTCCACGGTGCGCGCGATGCCGGTTTCAAACGCAATCATCTGTTGTGTGCGCACGGCCAGCTCGGCCGAGAACTCGGTGGGGATCTGGAAGGCCTCGTCGAACGCACAGGTGAAGATGGATTGCGCGCCACCGAAGACGGCCGCCATGGTCTCCACCGCCACCCGCACCACGTTGTTGTAGGGCTGCGGCGCCACCAGCGAAGAGCCGCCACACACCACGCCAAACCGCAGGTGCTGGGCCTTGGGGTCTTGTGCGCCGTAGCGCTCCTTCATGAACCGCGCCCACAACCGGCGGCCGGCGCGGAACTTGGCGATCTCCTCGAAGAAGTCCATGTGGACGTAGAAGAAGAAGGACAGGCGCTTGGCGAACTTCTCCACGTCGCCGCCGCGTGCGCGCAGCTCGTCCACGTAGGCCAGGCCGTTGGCCAGGGTGTAGGCCATTTCCTCGGCGGCGGTGGCGCCGGCATCGCGCACGTGGGCACCGGCGATGCTGATGGGGTTGAAGCGCGGCGTGACCTCGTTGGAGTAGAGGATGGAGTCGGCGATCAGGCGCATGGAGGGCCGCACCGGGAAGATCCAGGTGCCGCGCGCCACGTACTCCTTGAGGATGTCGTTCTGGATGGTGCCGGTGAGCTTGCTGCGTGGCACGCCCTGTTTGTCGGCCACCGCCAGGTACATGGCGTAGATGATGGCGGCGGTGCCGTTGATGGTGAAGGAGGTGGAGATCTTGGAGAGGTCCAGGTCCTTGAACAGGATCTCGGCCTCGCTGAGGTTGGACAGCGAAACACCGACCTTGCCAATCTCGGGCCGGGCCATGGCGTGGGTGGGGTCGTAGCCACACTGGGTGGGCAGGTCCAGCGCCACCGACAGGCCGGTCTGGCCTTGCGCCAGCAGGAATTTGTAGCGCTCGTTGGATTCCTCGGCGGTGCCAAAGCCCGAGTACTGCCGGATGGTCCAGAGCCGGCCCTGGTAGCCGTCGGGAAAAATACCGCGCGTGAACGGGTACTGGCCAGGCTGGCCGATGCGTTCGGGATCGACGGCGCTGGCGTCCACGCTGGGTGGCACCGGCACACCGCTGCGGTTGGCCGGGGTCAGCACCGGGTCGGCCAATGAGGGGCTTGTTTGAGGGTCTGGCATGGTCATCACGAACCTTTGGAAAGAAGCTTGTCGGCGGCGGCCCAGTGGTCGTCGTGCAACCACGTGCGGGCCAGGTGGTGTTGTTCCACGCGGCGGTGGGCTTCCCAGCCCAGGCCTTGGCGCGCGGCCAGGGCCTGGGCCTTGATGCCGCGCAGCACCTGCGGTGGGCAGCTGTTCAGCGGCCGGGTGAAGGCGGCCATGTCGGCGCCTTGTGGGCCGTCGCTGATGACGGCATCGGCCAGGCCCCAGGCCAGGGCCTGGTCGGCGGCCACGAGTTCGGTGCGGGCCATCATGCGCATGGCACGGGCTGGGCCCACCAGGCGGAACAGGTCGGGCCCGCCGCCCCAGGCCGAGGTGATGGCCAGCTTGGCCTGGATATAGCCGATGCGCGCGTGTGTGGCCTGCAGCCGCATGTCACAGGCCAGGGCCAGCTCGGCCCCACCGCCGATGGCGTCGCCGTTGAGGTAGGCCAGCACCGGCACCGGGCAGTGGCGCAGCGCGTCCAGCGCGTCGCAGGCCTCGTCCATCATGGCAAACACGGCGGCCTCATCGCGCACGTCGGCCAGGTCGTGCAGGTCGCCGCCGGCGGCAAAGTAGCGCTCGCCCGCGCCGCTGAGCACGATGTAGCGCAGGTCGGTGCGGTCGCCAGCGGCGCGCACGGTGGCGGCCAGTTCGGCCAGCACCGGGCGGGCCAGTGCGTTGTGTTTGTGGGCGCGGTCCACGGTCAGCCACAGGGCGCCGGGGGCGGGTTCTTCGGCCCGGATGTGAACGGGCGTGTGGGTGGGTGTGTCTTGCATGGTGCTCATGCTAGGGCTGATTTGTTCTTGTGCAAGAACGTGTGTTCTGTATTTGGAACAAAGAGGCGCTTGCGTGGGCTGTGAGCCAACATGGGACGCAGCTTGTTCGGCATGTCGAACCGGCAGGGGGTGTCAGCGCACCAGCGCGAGCGAGAAGATGGGCAGGTAGGTGACGAGCACCAGCACCACCAGCATCATCAGCACGAAGGGCGTGATGGCGCGCGCCACCGGCGCCAGCTTCATGCCGCTGATGGCCATGCCCACAAACAGGCAGTAGCCAATGGGTGGGGCGGCCATGCCTATGGCCACGTTGGTGACCATCATGGAACCGAAGTGGATGGGATCGACGCCGAACTGGTTGGCGATGCCGATCAGCATGGGCCCTAGGATGACCATGATGGCGATCTCGTCCATCACCGCCGCCAGCACGAAAAAGCCCAGGTTCAGCGCCATCAGCATCATCCATTTTTCGTCGATGTGCTGGGCCAGCCAGCCTGCGAGTCGGGTGGCCATCTGCTCCTGCGCCACCAGAAAGCTGAAGCCGTTGGACACCGCCACGATGGCCATCACGATGGCACTGATGGCCATGGCGCTGGCGATCACCTGGGGCAGTTGCTTGAGCGTCAGCCGCTTTTCGACCACGGTGCCCACAAACAGCGCGTACACACAGGCGACCACGGCCGACTCGGTGGGCGTGAACGCGCCCCCGTAAATGCCGCCCAGCACCACCACCGGCGCCAGCAGCGCCCAGATGCCGTCGCGCAACGCGGCCTTGATGTCGGCCAGGCTGGCGCGGGGTTCGCGCGGGCGCTGGCTGCGCAAGCCCTTGGTCACCACGATGGCCGCCATGCCCAGCGCCATCATGGCGCCGGGCAACACCCCCGACAGGAACAGTTTGGTGATGGATTGCTCGGCAATCACACCCCAGATCACGAAGGCGATGGAGGGCGGGATGAGCGGCGCCAGGATGCCGGCGCTGACCACCAGGGCGGTGGCGTAGGCCTTGTCGTGGCCCCGCTCGACCATGGCCGGGATCATCACCGCACCGATGGCGGCGGTGGTGGCCGGGGCCGAGCCGCTGACGGCCGCGAAGATCAGCGCGGCGCCGATCACGGCCAGCTCCATGCCGCCGGGCAGGTGGCGCACGAACACATCGGCCACCCGCACCATGCGCTGCGACAGGCCGCCGGCGCTCATGAGTTCGCCCGCCAGCATGAAGAAGGGAATGGCCAGCAGCGAGAAGCTTTGTGTGCCGGCCACCAGGGTTTGGGGCAGCAGCATGGGCTCGATGCCCGCGCTGAGCAAGACCACGATCACGCAGACCGCGATGGCAAACGCGAAGGGCATGCCCAGCGCCACGAGGGCGGCAAAGCCGGCCGAGAGTATCCAGGCGGTCAGGGACATGGTGTCCTCATGGCGAGGAGGGGGTGGACGGGGCGACGGGACCACGCAGCACGTGTTCCAGGGCAAAGACGGCCATCAGCGCACCACAGGCCGGGGCGCTGGCGTAGAGCCAGGCCAGCGGGTAGCCGATGGCGGCCGAACGGCTGCCGCCCGAGTCCAGCACGTACAACACGCCGTACCAGGCAATGAAGGCACCGGCCAGGGCGATGGCCAGCGTGACCAGGCGGTCCACCCACCGACGCAACGCCGGTGGCAGGTGGTCCACCAGCAGCTCCATGCGCACGTGGATGGCGTGCCGCACCCCCAGGCCGATGCTGAGCAGCATGCACCAGCTGAAGCAGGTGACGGCGAGTTCCTCGGTCCAGGTGGGGGCCTGGTTGAACACGTAGCGCATCAGCACCTGCAGCGTCAGCGAAGCCAGCATGGCCAGGGCCAGCAGCAGCACCGCCAGCTGCACGGCGCGAGCCAGGCCGTTGCAGCCTGTCACCAGGGCCCTGGACAGGGCACCCTGGGGGCTCACTTGACTTGGTCCAGCGCCGAGGCCAGCAGGTCCGGGCCGATGCTGGTGCGGAACTTCTCGTACACCGGCAACACGGCCTTGCGGAAGGCAGCAGGGTCCTGCACGGCGTTGACCACCATGCCCTTGCCTTTGAGCACCTCGATCATCTGCTGGGTGTGTTCGAAGTTGACCTTGCGCTGCTCGGCCACGGCCAGCTTGGCCGCCTCCGTCACGGCGCTGCGCTGCTCGGCCGTGAGTTTGCCCAGGGTGCGCTTGCTCACCAGCAGCTCCAGCGCGGTGTAGGTGTGGTTGGTCTGGGACAGGTACTTGGTCACCTCATAGACCTTGAGCGAGTCGATGAAGGCCAGCGGCAGTTCCAGGCCGTCGATCATGCCTTGTTGCACGGCGGTGAAGGTCTCGCCCCAGGCCATGGGCACGGCCGAGCCGCCGAGTGCAGTGAACATGTCGATGAAGACCGGGTTCTGCATCACCCGGTACTTCACGCCCACCACGTCGCCCGGCGTGGTCACCGGCTTCTTGTTGTTGATCATGTTGCGAAAGCCCGCCTCCATGTAGCCCAGCACCACCACGCCCTTGGCGTCCAGGCGGCGGCCCATTTCGGCGCCCACGCTGCCGTCGAGCACCTTGCGGGCTTGGGTTTCGTTGGCATAGAGGAAGGGCAGGTCGTTGAGCTGGAAGGCGGGCTCCAGCTGGGCCACCACCGCGTTGGTGATGATGGCCGCGTCCACCGTGCCAAAGCGCAGGCCTTCCACCATGGGTTTTTCGTCACCCAACTGGCGGTTGGGGAACAGCTGCACCTCGATGCTGCCCTTGCTGGCCGCTTCCAGTGCGGTCTTGAAGGCGCGCGCGCCGATGGCGGACGGGTCCTGCGGGCTGTCGGCCGTGGCCCAGCCCAGCTTGATGACCGTTTTGCCCTGCTGGGCAAAGGCCGCAGGCAGCGTGGCCACGGTGGCGAGGGAGGCCATGCAGGCGGCGAGAAAGGTCTTGCGGAACATCATCAAAGTCTCCTTGTGGGTATGGGAAGCAGGGTGGGTCACCCCGGTGGGGTGTCGGCCCAATACAGGCGCGTGGGGTTGTGCACCAGCACCGTGGTTTGCAAGGCCTTGTCCGGCAGCCAGTCGGCCACCAGCGAGACCAGTTGCGCGTCGTCCGGCACCGCGTGGGGGCTGGCCGGGTGGGGCCAGTCCGTGCCCCACACCAGGCGGTGCGGGTTGGCCTGGACATAACGTTCGGCCAGGCGGCGCACATCGGCGTCGTTGTGGCTGTGTGGCGAGATGCGGTAGGGCGCAGACAGCTTGAGCCACACGCTGCCCTCTGCGAGCTGCGACAGCAGGTTGGCGAAACCCTGGCTTTGGGTGATGGCCGATGCGGCGTGGTGGCCCAGGTGGTCCACCACCACCGTCACACCCATGGCCAGCACGCGCGCGACCAGCTCGGGTTGTTGCGCCACGTCCACCAGCAGCTGCACATGCCAGCCAAAGGGTTTGATCCTGGCCACGATCTGCTCGACCGCCGACAGGTCGGCGCCGCCGGTGAACACCGTGGTGATGCGCGTGCCCCTCGCGCCCAGCGCGTGCCAGCGGGCGATGTCGGCCTCGGGTGTGGTGGGCGACACCACGGCCACACCGCGCATGTGATCGCCGTGTGCCGAGAGGATGTCTTCGAAGCTGCGGTGGTCGGCGCCGAAGACCGTGGGATGGATGAGCACGCTGCGGTCCATGCCGAAGCGCTGGCACAAGGCCAGGTAGTCGGCCAGCGGGGCATCGGGTGGCGTGTAGTGGCGCGCGGGTGCGTAGGGGTAGCGTGCCGCGTCGAAGACGTGGAAGTGGCAGTCGCAGGCGCCAGGGGGCAGGCGTTGCGGGCGCACTGGTACGCCTTCGGCTTCGCCTGCGGAGCGAGCGCCTTCGGGCGGCCGTGCTGCGCTCATTCGACGATGGCCCCCAGCAGATCGGGGCTGGGCGCGATCTCGCCGCGTTCGATGCGGCGTATGGTCTCGTTCACGCGCCGGTGCAAGGTGACGTCGATGCCCACTTCATCGCCACGCCGCGCCACCAGGCCGTTGATGCCATCGGTCTCGGTGCGCCGGCCTTTGCCAATGTCCTGGCCCATGGAGGGGCGCTGCGCGTCGCTGCGCGACTGAGCCACGTCCATGATCATGCGGGTGATGGCGTCGTAGGCGGCCGGGTCGTCTTCCGAGCGCGCCAGCAGGTCCAGGTCCAGCCCGCCCACCGGTTCGAGCGCCAGGCCCAGCGCGCGGCCCACCCGTATGCAGGAGCTGCCCAGGCGGATGCTCAAGTTGCGCGCCACCTCGTTGTGGTCGCGCTGTTTGCCGGTCAGGCCGGTGAGCGCACACACGCCGTTGCGCATGGCGTTGATGGTCAGCTTGGACCAGCGCTCGCCCCACAGGTTGGTGGTCACCTTGCAGCTGTCACCGTGGGCCAGCAACTGGCCGATCAGCTCGGCCCTGGGCGTGACCTGGCCGTGCACCTCGCCGATGCGCATGCCCGGCTTCTTGTCGTCGCCCAGCGGCGAGTTGCGCACGATCTGGCCGGGCCCCACCAGCTCGGCCGCCAGCGCGCTGACCGAACAGCCCAGCACCCGGCCCCAGCCGGCCACGCTGGCGATGCTGTCTTCGTTGATGCCGTTCTGCAGCGAGACCAGGCAGCCCGTGGGCGCCAGGTAGGGCAGGATGAGCTGGGTGGCCCACAGCGTGTCGTAGGACTTCACCGCGATGAAGGCCACGTCAATCGGTTGTTCGCGCACCAGCTGCTGCACCTCGCCCACGTGCAGCGCGCGCACCGGCGTGGCCACCGAACCGGCGCCGTTCATGCCGCTCACCTTGAGGCCGTGCTCGCGCATGGCCAGCACATGCTCGGGCCAGGCATCGACCAGCACCGTGTCCACCCCGGCATGCGTTGTATGGGCACCCACATAGCCACCCACCGCACCCGCGCCCACCACACACACTCGTGTCATCGTTTGTCCTCGGAACCATTGCTCAACACTGGGCCAGCCCCGTGTCGGGGCCGCAGTGAGGGCGGATGGTAGGAAGATGGCAGTTCCAAAACAAGAATAAAAGTTTTATATTTCGAACAACAATGGCTTATCAACGGGGTTCAACTTGAATAACGAATTAGATGTTCAGCCGGCCGAACAAGTGATATCGGCCGAGCCCAGCCCGCCAGCGGTCGGGGGCGTGGCCGTGACGGCGGTGGGGCGGGTGCTCGACATCTTCGAGGCCTTCCAGAAGGTGCAGAAGCCTTTGTCGCTGACCGACCTGGCCGAACTCACCAGCATCCCCAAAAGCAGCTGCCACGCCATCGTGGCCACGCTGATTTCGCGGGGTTACCTGTATTCCCTGAGCCGGCCGCGCGCGCTCTACCCGACGCGGCGCTTCTTTGACATCGCCAGCGACATCCACGCCCACGACCCCTTCGTCGAACACGTGATGCCCATGCTGGAGCGGCTGCGCGACGCCTCGCGCGAGACCGTCATCCTGGGCAAGCGCCAGGGCGATGCGGTGATCTACCTGCAGGTGGTGGAGGGGCCACACTCCATCCGCTATTCGGCCAAACCCGGCCAGTTCAAACCGCTGCACTCCAGCTCCATCGGCAAGGCGCTGATGGGCAGCCTCAAGGAGGCCGAGCTGCGGACGCAACTGGCCGCGCGCGAGCTCACGCCGGTGACCTCGGCCACCATCACCGACCACGAGGCCCTGGTCACCGACATCCTGGAAAGCCGCCGCCGGGGCTACTTCGTGACGCGGGGTGAAAACGTGCCCGACGTCTGGGCTGTCTCGGCCTTCCTGAATGTGCAATCCGAAACCCTGGCGGTGGCGATTGCCGGGCCGCGTCACCGCATGGAAAACAACGTGGTGGAGTGCGCGCAACTGCTGCTGGCGACCTGCAGCTTCATCTCACGCCAATGGGCGCGCAGCTGAGGGCGCCTGACCAGCTCCTGAACACGCCCTGCGGCGAGGGCGTGGTGGTGTGGCGCTGCTGGGGCGCGGCATCGGCGCGGCCGGTGTTGCTGCTGCACGGCGGCAGCGGCAGCTGGACACACTGGATTCGCAACATCCCGGCGCTGCTGGCCGCAGGGCACCAGGTGTGGGTGCCCGACCTGCCGGGTTTCGGCGAATCGGCCAGCCTGCCCGAGGGCAGCGACGCCGATGCCGTTGTGCCCCATCTGCTGGCGGGCTTGCGCGCGCTGCCCGTGGTGGGGCCGTGGGAGGTGGTGGCGTTTTCCTTCGGTTCGCTGGTGGCCTGCCTGCTGGCCAGCGCGCATCCAGACGTGGTGTCGCGCCTGTTGCTGGTGGGCCTGCCCATCCTGCCGCTGGCAACGGGCAGGGGCGTGCGGCTGGCGCCGGTGGGCGCGGCGGCCACGCCGGCCGAGCGCGTGGCGGCCCACCGCGCCAACCTCGCGGCCATCATGCTGCACCGTGCCGACAGCATCGACGACGACACCGTGGCCCTGCAGGCCGTCAACGCCGCGCGCGACCGCATGCGCACCCGCCGCCTGGTGACCACCGACGCCTGCCACAAGGCGCTGTTGTCGCTGCGCTGCCCCTTTGCCTGCATCTGGGGCCGGGAGGACGTGCTGTACCGCGAGCGTTGGGATCAGGTCCGCGCCGCCTGCCTGGGCAACACGCTGTGCGCCGGTCTGCACCTCGTGCCCGACGCTGGCCATTGGGTGCAGTACGAGGCGGCGGATGTGTTCGATCGCCACATGCTGGCCTGGCTCAGCCCGTGACGCCCTGAGCCATCAGCCGATCGACGCTGCGGCGTGCGAGGTTTTTCATCCAGGTGTTCCCGACCCGCCAGCACGTATCGGCCAAAACGCGAGCGTTGGTGGACCACCTGTTGGACGCTTTTGTGTCTTGGCGAACAACACCCAGCAGGGGCTAGGCCAGGCGACACATCAGGCGGTGGCCAGTCCGTCTCGATGTTTTTTAAAAAGACAATAAGTTGTCTTAAATACCGGTGTTGATTAAGCATGAGGAAACCTGCGTTCAGGCAACATTTTGCCATTTCAATAGTATAAACCCCTAGTGATAAACGCTTAATGGGGTTTGACGTGAATTTTTTTGCATCCTAGACTAAGCAACATATTGTCGTAATTGACCATTCAAGCATCTGGTCGGTTGACGGTGTCTTGTCCACATTCACAGGAGCAAACCATGCGCACTTTCGAAGGAAAAACAGTTGTTGTCACCGGTGGTGGTGGTGGCATTGGTGGCGCCACCTGCCGCCGCTTTGCGGGCGAGGGCGCGCAGGTCGCCGTTTTTGACATGAACCTGGCCGCCGCGCAGAAGGTGGTCGATGGCATTCGCGCCGCCGGCGGCGTGGCGCAGGCCTTCCAGTGCAACATCACCGACCGTGCCGAAGTGGACGCGGCCGTGGCCGCCACCGAGGCCACACTGGGCCCCATCGACGTGCTGGTCAACAACGCCGGCTGGGACGTGTTCAAGCCCTTCACCAAAACCGTGCCGGCCGAGTGGGACAAGCTCATCGCCATCAACCTCACCGGCGCCCTGCACATGCACCACGCGGTGCTGCCGGGCATGGCGGCGCGCAAGCGCGGTCGCATCGTCAACATCGCGTCCGACGCCGCCCGTGTGGGCTCCTCGGGCGAAGCCGTTTACGCCGCCTGCAAGGGCGGCCTGGTGGCCTTCTCCAAGACCATTGCCCGCGAACACGCGCGCCACAACATCACGGTCAATGTGGTCTGCCCTGGCCCCACCGACACCGCCTTGTTCGACGACTACAAGCAGGGCGCGGGCAACCCCGAGAAGCTGATGGAGGCCTTCACCCGCTCCATCCCGCTGGGCCGCATCGGCCAGCCCGACGACCTGCCCGGCGCCATCGTCTTCTTCGCCAGCGATGCCGCCGGCTTCATCACCGGCCAGGTGCTCAGCGTGTCGGGCGGCCTGACCATGAACGGCTGAGGCCGTTCCCTTAACACAGCAAAGGAAACACCATGGACTTCCAAGACATCCTGTACGAAGTGCGCAACGGCGTGGCGTGGGTCACCATCAACCGGCCCGAGAAGATGAACGCGTTTCGCGGCACCACCTGCGACGAAATCATCAAGGCCATGAACAAGGCGGGCTACGACCGCAGCGTGGGCTGCATCGTGCTGGCCGGCGCGGGCGAGAAGGCCTTCTGCACCGGCGGTGACCAGTCGGCCCACGACGGCAACTACGACGGTCGCGGCACCATCGGCCTGCCCATGGAGGAACTGCACGACGCCATCCGCAACGTGCCCAAGCCGGTGATCGCCCGCGTGCAGGGTTTTGCCATCGGCGGCGGCAACGTGTTGTGCACCATCTGCGACCTGACCATCGCCTCCGAAAAGGCCATCTTCGGCCAGGTCGGCCCCAAGATGGGCTCGGTCGATCCGGGCTACGGCACCGCCTTCCTGGCGCGTGTGGTGGGCGAGAAAAAGGCGCGCGAGATCTGGTACCTGAACA
>JAUYSB010000141.1 GCA_030696525.1 Hydrogenophaga sp.
CCACACCTGTCATCTGTCCGATGATGTAGGTGGTCGATGCGGTCAGCAGGCAGAACACGGCCAGCGTGGAGGCCGACTTCGAGTAGAAGCGGTCGCCAATGAACTGGGGAACGGTGAACTTGCCGAACTTGCGCAGGTAGGGTGCCAGCAGCATGGCCAGCAACACGTAGCCGCCGGTCCAGCCCATCAGGAACAGGCCGCCGCCGTAACCCATGTTGGCGATCAGGCCCGCCATGGAGATAAAGGACGCAGCCGACATCCAGTCAGCGGCTGTGGCCATGCCGTTCATCTTGGGGCCGACGTTGCCGCCGGCCGCATAGAACTCGCTGGTGGAACCCGCACGGGCCCAGATCGCGATGCCGATGTAGAGCGCAAAGCTCAGACCGACCACGACGTAAATGGTGGTTTGCAGATCCATGGTTCAGTCCTCGTGCACGTCAAACTGACGGTCGATGTCGCCCATCTTCTTGGCGTAATAAAAAATCAGCGCAATGAAGATGTAGATGGAGCCCTGGTGAGCGAACCAGAATCCCAGTGGGTAGCCGCCGAGCTTGATGTTGTTGAGCACATCGGCAAACAAGATACCGGCGCCAAACGACACCAGGAACCAGATGACCATGATTTTGGTCAAGAGGCCCAACGTGGCTTTCCAGTAGGCCTGACTGTTTGAGTCATCCTTCATGAAGTCTCCTCGTTTTAAGTAGAAATACAGCGGCGAACCGCTGCGCCAAAAACCCGGCACCGCTCGTCACGGCACTGTGGTCGAGCGGACTGTCGTGGCGATTTCTTACAGCTAACTGATCAATGGCCAAAGGCTTAAGGATCAGTTCACAATTTGAGGGTAAACACCGAGCGAGTCACCCGCGGCGCCCCTGAATTCAGCCCCGCAGATGGGCCCAGTTCAACACCATCTGATGCAGCTGCTCCACCCCGTCGGTGAGTGCCGCCGGCCCGGGCTGCAGGATGTCGGCCGATTTGATTTCGAACAGCTGGCCGTCGCGCACCGCCGGCACGTTCTGCCAACCGGGTCGTGCGGCCACTTTCTCCGGGCGGAATTTTTTGCCACACCACGAACCCACGATGATGTCGGGCGCGCGGTCGATGATCTGCTGGCCGTCGGCGATGATGCGGTTCTTACCCAGCGACTGTGTGGCCAGTTCGGGAAAACAGTCGTCGCCACCGGCCAGGGTGAGCAGCTCGGACACCCAACGGATGGCGCTGATGTGTGGCTCGTCCCACTCTTCGAAGTAGATGCGCGGGCGGCGCGGCAAGGCCGCCGCAGCCGCGCCGATGGCATCGAGCCGCGCACGCATGGCCGCCAGGCGCGCCAGGCCCTGTTCGGCCTGCCCCACCATGGCCGCCACCTGGTAGAGCACGGAAAAGATCTCGTCCACGCTGCGCTGGTTGAACACCGTCACCTGCACGCCATGGCGGATCAGGCTTGATGCAATGTCGGCCTGCAGGTCGGAGAAACCCAGCACGCAGTCGGGCTCCAGCGCCAGGATCTTGTCGATCTTGGCGCTGAGAAAGGCCGACACCTTGGGCTTCTCCTCGCGCGCGCGGCGCGGCCGCACCGTGTAGCCCGAGATGCCGACGATGCGGGCCTCCTGCCCCAGCAGGTAGAGCCACTCGGTGGTCTCTTCCGTGAGGCAGACGATGCGCTGCGGCCCGGGCTTGGCCGGGTCGAAACGCATCACCCCAGCGGGCAGGCTCACTTGGGCGCCCACTTGAGGCCGGCGTAGAAGCTGCGCCCTGCGGTGGCGTAACCCCGGATGGTGGCGTAGCCCTTGTCGGCCACGTTGTCCACCCGCAGCAGCAGCGACCAGTCCTGGCCCAGCGGACGGCTGGCGTGCAGGTTGACCAGACCGTAGCCACCCAGGCGCTGGGTGTTGGCCACGTCGCTGTAGCGGTGGCCCGAGAGCTTCCATTCCGCGCCCCACTGCCATTCACCGCTGCGGGTGTCGGCGCTCAGGCTGGCGTGCCGCTGGGCGCGCCGCACCAGGCGCTTGCCGGTGTCGAGGTTGCGCGGGTTCTGCAGGTCCAGCGAGGCACTGAGGTTGAACTCGCCCACACGCCGCGCAGCCTGCAAGGTGACGCCGCTGAAGCGCGCGCGCGCCGTGTTGGCGTAGCAGCCCGCCCAGTCGCCCAGGCCGTTGGCGCAAGGCCCGGGGCCGGACACGTAGTCGATCAGGTCGGACACGGTGTTGCGGTAGGCCACCACCGCGTAGCGGGTGCTCTGGTGCGTGTAGCGCAGGCCCGCTTCGAGGTTGCGGCCCGATTCGGGCTGCAGGTCGGGCACGCCGTAAACGCTGAAACGCTGAAACAGCGTGGGCGCGCGGAAGGACGTGCCAGCCGAGGCCGTGGCACGCCAGCCGGGTGCGAAGCTGTAGGCGTAGGCGGCACTGCCGGTGGTCGTGGCGCCGAACTCGCTGTCTTTGTCGTGGCGGGCGTTGAGCTGCAACGCATGGGCACCGGCGCTGACGCCATAGCCCAGCGCCAGCGCGTTCTGGTGGCGGCCGGAGATCACGGGCGTGGTGCTGCTGTTGTCCAGTTCGTCCTCGCGCCGCTCCAGCGCGGCGGTGAACACCTGCCCACCCAGGCGCCATTCGTTGTGGAACAGGTGGCTGGCCACGGTGGTTTCGGTCAGGTAGCTGAAGGGCGCGCTGTCGTAGCGGTCGCGGCTGCGGCTGGTGCTCACGCGGGTCTGGTAGCTGTCGGACCAGCGGGCCGACCAGTTCAGGCCCAGGGTCGTGAGGTCGTGCAGGCTGCGGTCGTTCACGTCGGGCGAGTAGCCGTCGAACTGGCTGTCCACGTGGCTGTTCAGGGCTGTGGCCTCCAGGCGGTGGCGGGCATCCACCTGCCAGCCCAGGCGCGCCGAGGCCGAGCGGTTGCGGTGGCCGTCCTTGTCGGGGTTGGCGCCGGGTTGCGAGTCGAAGCCGGTGCTGCGCTCGCCGGCCAGCGAGAGCGCATAGTCCACGCTGCCGGTGCCGCCACTCAGCCCCAACTGGGCACTGGCCAGGCCGTGGCTGCCCACGCCCACCGAGGCGCTGGGGGCGAAGCCGGGCTCGCCTTTGCGGGTGAACAGCTGCAGCACGCCGCCCACGGCGTCGGATCCGTACACGGCCGCCGCCGGGCCACGCACCAGCTCGATGCGGTCGATCTGCGCGAGCGGCAGCACGTTCCAGGTGACGCCGCCGGTGGATTGCGAATCGACGCGCACGCCGTCGATGAAGACGGCGGTGAAGCGCGGATCGGCACCGCGCACGAAGACGCCGGTGACCGACGCCGGGCCGCCGTTGCGGGCCAGCTCCACACCCGGCAGGCGGGCCAGCACATCGGCCAGGCCCACGGCGCCGCTGCGCTCGATGGCCGCGCGGTCGAGCACGGTGACGTCGGCCACCACGTCCAGCAGGGGTTGGGCGACACGGGTGGCGGTGACCACGGTTTCGCGGAGTTGCAAAGGAAGGTTCTGGGCCAGTGCGGCCGCGCCGGGCCAGACCGCAGACAAGGCCAGGGGGAGCGCCGCCAGCGGCGCGCCATGGGAACGAGAGCTCATGGGCATCGATCGAGCAAGGGGTGCCCTCACCGCCTTCCCCGACGGTGCATGGACGTCACGGCAGCGCGCGCCCTTGGGCGCGCACCACCACCTTGTTGGCCGGTATCCGGGCTGGCGGAGCGACTTCCTTCGCCTTCCCAGGGCCCGCGAGGGCCGCCAGTGGCAGTGAAGGAAGCGGAGGCCGGTGAACCGCCCGAGGGCGACACCGGTTCTCGTCCGCTTACCGTTGCGGGGGCAGCGCTGGTTAGAAAGTCCACCCGTCAGGCGACTCTCCCCCAGCTTCCCGTTGAACTGCGGCATGAGAACCACACCGCGAGCACCAACGGGCGTGATTGTAGCCACGCGCGCACTGTGCGGCGCCTACAATGCGGCGACATGGCTGCCACCCACCCCATCGATCAGATTGCCGAGCGCGTCGAGCGCCTGCTGCTGCGTCACGAGGAACTGCGCCGCACCAACGCCTTGCTGGCGGAACAGGTGCGCACGCTGACCCAGGAGCGAGACGCACTCAAAGGCCGGCTTGGTGCGGCCCGACAGCGCATCGACACGCTGATCCAGCGCCTGCCCGCACCGGGCAGCAAGGAGCAGGTATGAGCAAGCCCGGCATGAAACAGCTCGAAGTCGCCATCATGGGCAACAGCTACCTTCTGGCTTGCCCGGAAGGTGGCGAGGCCACGCTGCTGGACGCGGTGGAAAAAGTGGACTCGGCCATGTGCCGCATCCGCGACGCGGGCAAGGTCAAGGCGCGCGACCGCATCGCGGTGCTGGCCTCGCTGAACATCGCGTTCGAACTCTCGCAGAAAGAAGCCTTGGCGTTCAACGCCTCCTCGTTCGGCCACACCGAAGACCCGGCGCAAAGCGACGCGGCGGCAGCGGCCGATGCGTCCATGGAAGCCCGCCTGCAACAGCTGCTGCGCCGCCTCGACCAGGCGCTGGAAGACGACGGCCAGTTGCTCTGAGCCCCGCGCGACAGATGGGTTGCGTGTTGTCGATGAGACGCCCGCCACTGCCCTACAATGTCAACTGTCTGCGGTGCGCGCCGGGCTTTATATTTCCTTGAACCAATGCTCATAGAGCCCGGGCTTGGTACATTGCATGGCGGGTGTGAGCGTCTCGCGTCAGACGAACCCGAAGCCCTGCTGCCCTCGCCCACCTGAACCCCGGTTCAGGATGCCGGTCCGGTGGCACTCGCAGACACCCCCTCTTTTCTGGTTGAGCGTTCGGCGTGGTGAGTTGAGCGTGAGTGCGCTCAACGTCTCTTTCTTTGCCCCATGCTGCTTGACCCCATCTTCATCGTCGAACTGGCCGTGCTCGGCCTGTGCACCGGTTTCCTGGCCGGCCTGCTGGGCATAGGTGGCGGCATGATCATGGTGCCCTTCATCACCTTCATCATGGGCACGCGCGGCGTGGCGCCCGATTTGGCGGTGAAGATGGCCATCGCCACCTCCATGGCCACCATCATCTTCACCTCCATCTCCAGCGTGCGGGCCCACCACAAACGCGGCGCGGTGCGCTGGGACATCGTCAAGGGCCTGGCGCCGGGCATCGTGCTGGGCGCCATGGTGGCCAGCCTGGGTGTGTTCGCGGTGCTCAAGGGCGCCTGGCTGGCGCTGCTGTTCGCGGCCTTCGTCGGCTTCTCGGGCACCCAGATGCTGCTCGACAAAAAGCCCGCGCCCACGCGCGGCCTGCCGGGCACACCCGGCCTGGTGGGCGCCGGCGGCGTCATCGGGTTCCTGTCGGGGCTGGTGGGTGCCGGCGGCGGCTTCGTCAGCGTGCCCTTCATGACCTGGTGCAACGTGGCCATCCACAACGCGGTGGCCACCAGCGCGGCCCTGGGTTTTCCGATTGCGGTGGCCAACGTGGCCGGCTACGTGATGGCGGGGCGCTCGGTGCAAGGCCTGCCCGAAGGTTCGCTGGGCTACATCTTTCTGCCGGCGCTGGCCGTGATCGCCACCGCCAGCGTGCTGACGGCACCACTCGGTGCGCGGGTGGCCCATGCCCTGCCCATCAAACAACTCAAGCGGGCCTTTGCGGCCGTGTTGTACCTGCTGTCGGGCTACATGCTGTTCAAGGGTCTCAGCATGTGACGGCCCCGAGCGGCTTCAGGCCAGTGACCGGTCGCTCACCACCATGCCGTCGGCATCGGCATAGAGCCAATCACCGGGCGCGATGCGCACGCCTTGCACCCACACCGGCACATCGCGCTGGCCTTCGCCGCGGCGCTCGGTCGGCAAGGGCAAGGGCGCCAGTGCCCGTATGCCCACCTGGCACACGGCCAGCTCGGCCACGTCGCGCACACAGCCGTCGATCACCACGCCGGCCCAGCCGTTGCGCGCGGCCGCCGCACCCAGCATGCCGCCCAGCAAGGCCCGGCGCAGCGAACCGCCACCGTCCACCACCAGCACCCTGCCCTCGCCCGGACTCTCCACGGCGGCCTTCACGACCGAGTTGTCTTCAAAACACTTGACGGTGACCACCGGCCCGCTGAAGGCGGCCACGCCGCCGAACTCGCGGAACAGGGGCGGCAGCACGCGGAAGCTGCCGCTGGTGTCGGATTTGTGAGCGTCGCAGAGGTCGCAGGTGACGATGGGGGTACTCATAGAAGGTCGATCCGGTGATGGGTTCAGTGCGCGTGGCGCATGCCGCAGAACTTGCCCAGGGCCAGGCCCTTGCAAGCGGCTTGCAGCTCTTTGTTGCAGTCGTCGGGCTTGCGGCCGGACTGCAGGCACTGGGCCGCAGCGCCATGGGCAGCGGCCATCTGCTTGTGGCGTTCGATGTCCTCCTGGACTTCCTGACTGCTGTGCTGCGCCCAGGCACTGGCGGCAGACAAGGCGGTGATGGCGATGAGGGTGGCAATGCTTTTCATGGTTCAGTTGGGGCGCACGTGCTGCGCAAAAATGCGCTGGAATTTGTCCACCTTGGGGGCCACCACAAACGCGCAGTAACCCTGGTTGGGGTGTTGGAGAAAGTAGTCCTGATGGTAAGCCTCGGCCGCACTGTAGTGCGCCACCGGCAGCACTTCGGTCACGGCTTTTGCGCTCTGGGGCAACTCGGCCATGACCTCACGCGCCACCTCGGCCTGCGCGGCATCGTGCCAGTAGATGCCGCTGCGGTATTGCGTGCCCACGTCGTTGCCCTGGCGGTTCAAGGTGGTGGGGTCATGCACCACAAAAAAGATCGCGAGCAGCTCGCGCAGGCTGATCTGCGCCGGGTCGAACACCAGCTTCACCACCTCGACAAAACCGGTCTGACCGGTGCACACCTGCTCGTAGCTGGGCGGGTGCAACTCAGCCCGCCCGTTGCAGTAGCCGGACTCGACATCCAGCACCCCTTTGACGCGATCGAACACAGCCTCCAGGCACCAGAAGCAGCCGCCGCCCAGAATGATGGTTTCAGTGGAAGTGGTCATGTCAGCTTGCCCGGTTGAATGAGCACAGATCGTACTGCGGCAGGCGCACCCTTGTGCCTGTGTGGCCTGCATGGCTGGCCGCACAGTGAAAGCGCTGCGGCGCCCAGCAACACGCGCGGTGTTGTTTTCTGCAAAAAACAGGGGCTCACAGAGGGAGAATTTGTGTGAAATGGGGCCGACACCGCTTCAAAACCCTGCGCTTTCCCATTAGCATGGTCCGACCACGCAGAAAGCGCGTTTTCCGCTGGTCTTGGAACCACTTCTAGAAGGACATTCAACCATGGCAACTGCAAAGAAAGCGCCCGCCAAAAAGGCGGCTCCAGCGAAGAAGGCCGCAGCGCCTGCGGCCAAAAAAGCCGCCGCCGCACCGGCGAAGAAGGCTGCTGCTCCGGCCAAGAAGGCCGCTGCACCTGCTGCCAAAAAGGCGGCAGCCCCGGCCAAGAAGGCCGCTGCACCCGCCAAGAAGCGCACCCCCAACGCCGCCTTCATGAAGGCCATGACCCCCAGCGCTTCGCTGGCCGCCATTGTGGGCGCCACGCCCCTGCCGCGCACCGAGGTCACGAAAAAGGTGTGGGAATACATCAAGAAGAACAAGCTGCAGGATGCGGTCAACAAGCGCATGATCAACGCCGATGCCAAGCTGAAGGAAATCTTCAAGAAGGCCCAGGCGTCCATGTTCGAGATGACCAAGATGATCAACGAACAC
>JAUYSB010000146.1 GCA_030696525.1 Hydrogenophaga sp.
GCGATGGGGGGCTCGCAGCAACTGGAGCAGCGCAGCGTCATCCAGTTCGGCCATGCCCGCCTCATGCGCCGCGCGGAACACGGCTGCGGCTTGGGCGCCCAATGGGCCTTCAAACCCCACCGACACCCCCGCCGCCACGGCCAAACCCGTGTCTTTTTCCAGCAGGGTCACGTGGGCGCGCGGCGCCAGGTCGCCGGCGATGGCGCGGCGCATGCGGTCGCTGCCTATCCAGCTCTGGCCGCTGCTCTGTTCGATCACGTCCAGCATGGTGCCCAGGTCCAGCCCCAAACGTTCGGCCAGGGCCAGCGCCTCGGCCGCACCCACCAGGTTGATGCCGGCCAACAGGTTGTTGACCAGCTTGGTGCGGGCGCCGTCGCCCGCCCGTTCGCTGATGACAAAACGGCGCGAGGACAGGTCGGTCACCACGGCGGCGTGTTGTGCCAGCACGGCCTGTGGGCCGGCCAGCATCAGGCTCATGCTGCCGTCGCTCGCCCGCGCCGGGCCACCCGACATGGGCGCATCCAGCGTGGCCACACCGCGCTCAGCCAGGCGCGCGGCGCAGCGCTCCACCACCTCGGGCGAAATGGTGGGGCACAACATCACGGTGTGGCCAGCGCGCAGGGCCGGCAAGGCGCCCGCCACGCCGAACAACACGTCCTCGGTCTGCGTTGCGTCCACCACGGCCACGATCAGCAGGCCGTCATCGGCCAGGCGGGCGGCCACTGCGGCGGCATCGGCACACACCTCGGCGCCTGCGGCGCGGGCTTCTTCACACCGCACGGGGGCTATGTCGTGCATGGCCACGGCCCAGCCACATTCGCGCAGTCGGGCCAACATGGCGCCGCCCATGTTGCCGGCGCCCACCATGCCCACTTGCGCCAGGGTGCTCATGTCTGTACCAGCCTTTTGGAACGTGCAATCGACATCAGAATGCCCAGCCCCGCACCCAGCGTGACCATGGCCGTGCCACCGTAGCTGATGAAGGGCAAGGGCACGCCCACCACCGGCAGGATGCCGCTGACCATGCCCATGTTGACAAAGGCATAGACGAAGAAGTTGAGCGTGATGGCGCCGCCCACCAGGCGCGAAAACAGGGTGGGCGCCTCCATCGCGATGGCCAGACCGCGAAAGATCAGGAACATGAAGGCACACAACAAACCGATGACGCCGAACAGGCCGAACTCTTCCGACAGGCCGGCAAAAATGAAATCGGTGGTGCGCTCGGGGATGAACTCCAGGTGGGTTTGGGTGCCCTGCATGAAACCCTTGCCCCAGACACCACCGGAGCCGATGGCGATCATGCCCTGAATGATGTGAAAACCCTTGCCCAGCGGGTCTTGGGTGGGATCGAGCAAGGTGCACACGCGCTGCTTCTGATACTCGTGCAAGACCTTCCAGTCGATGCCGGGCTGGCACCAATCGTCGCCCATGGTCACCAGCGTGGCGATGCCGATCACGCCCAGCAGCACCGGCGGCAGGATCAGCTTCCAGCTCAGGCCGGCAAAATAAATCACCCACAGGCCCGAGGCCAGCACCAGCAGCGAGGTGCCCAGATCGGGCTGTTTGATGATCAGGCCCACCGGCACCAGCAGCAGCGCGCCGGCCACCAGAAAGTCCAGCGGCCGCAGCTGCCCTTCACGGCGCTGGAACCACCAGCCCAGCATCAGCGGCATCGCAATTTTCATCAGCTCGCTGGGCTGGATGACCGTGACCTGGATGTCCAGCCAGCGTGTGGCGCCCTTGCGCGTGATGCCAAACAGCTCCACCCCCAACAGCAGCAGCACACCCCCGAGGTACAAGGGCAGGGCCAGGGCCATCAGCCGCTGCGGCGGCACCTGGGCGACAAAAAACAGCACGCCCACGGCGATCAGCATGTTGCGGCCGTGGTCGGCAAAACGGCTGCCGTGGTCAAAACCCACCGAGTACATGACCAGCAGGCCCATGCCCGCCAGCAGCGACACCGCCAGCGCAAGCGGCAAATCGAAGCCCTGGAACACCGGCATCACGCGCTGCCACAGGGAAGGTTTATCAAAAACAACGGCCATGGGGGTGAATTATCCTCGGGGGCATCATGCGTTCTCCTGCCACCCACCTGCTATACCTGCACGGCTTCCGCTCCTCGCCCCAGTCAGCCAAGGCCCGGCAGATGGCCGAACGCGTGGCGCGCGAACACCCCGGCGTGCGCTGGTGGTGCCCACAACTGCCGCCCTCGCCCGCCGCTGCCATCGCTTTGGTGATGGACGGCATCGGTGACTGGCCGCGCGAGCACATGGCCGTGGTCGGGTCGTCGCTGGGCGGCTTTTACGCCCGCTGGCTGCACAGCCGCCTGGGCTGCCGCGTGGCGCTGCTCAACCCGGCCATCCAGCCTGCGCGCGATCTGGCCAAGTACATCGGCGAACAAACCACCTGGCAAAACCCCGAAGAACGCTTTTTCTTCGAACCCGGCTTTGTGGCCGAACTGCAGACGCTGCAAGACGGCATCGCTCTGCCCCTGCGCGACGCCTACGCGTTGATCGCGATGGGCGACGAGGTGCTGGACTGGCGCGAGATGGTGGCCGGCTGTGTGGGCGCCCACATCCAGCTGCTGACCGAGGGCGACCACGCGCTGCGCGACTTTGATCGGCACATGGGTGATGTGCTGGAGTTTCTGCAGCTTTGCCGGTAAAAACACGCAACAGGCAACACGATGCACACCTTGACCACGGACCCGACAACCGGACCCAGCTGGCGCAAGCAGCCCGTGGTCTGGCTTGCCTGGTGCGCGCTTTGCTGCGCACTGCTGAGTGGCTGCACCACCACACCCCCTGCCCCCCGCCCGCCCGCCCAGCTGGCGTTGGCGCCTCAAGCTGGCAGTTCGTTCGAAGGGGCAGAAGCGGTCTGGCGCGCCCAGGGGCCCACGGCGTCGGCCTTCCGGCTGCTGGAACACAACGAGGACGCCCTGTTGTGGCGTCTGGCCCTGATCGACAACGCCAGCCACAGTCTGGACATGCAGTACTACGTCTGGTTCAGCGATCAGGTGGGCCAACTGCTGATGACACGCGTGCTGGCCGCAGCCGACCGGGGTGTTCGGGTTCGCCTGCTGTTCGACGACCTGAACACCATGCTGCAGGACATGACGCACCTGGAGCAACGCGACGCCAAACTCGCACGCATTGACCGCCACCCGAATGTCGAGATACGGGTGTTCAATGCCTGGCAACAACGCGGGTGGGCGGGCCGTGCCTGGGAAACCCTGGCCCGCTTCGAGCGCTTGAACCGCCGCATGCACAACAAGCAGATGGTGGCCGACAACCGCGTGACCATCATGGGCGGGCGCAACATCGGCGACGAGTATTTCGGCCTGCACGACGAATTCAACTTCCACGACCTCGATGTGCTGGGCGTGGGGCCGGTGGCCCGGCAGGCCAGCGCGGTGTTTGACCGCTACTGGAACAGCGCCTGGGTTCAGGCTTTGCCGGCAGCCGCAACCGACACCACCACACCGCCATCGGCGCGCGCCGAGCGTGCCCGGGCCGCCTTGCGCAGCGAACCGCGCTGGAATGCGCTGCTGAATGGGGCGCGCAGCTGGCAGCCCGAGCTGAAGGCGCTGGCACAAGACCTGTTGCCTGGACGCAGCGCGGTGCACACCGACTCGCCCGCTCTTGCGGCCGGCGAACACAACCACACGCCCGAGGCCTTCCGCGCCCTGCTGCTGTCGGCACGCAACGAGGTCTTGATCACCAACGCTTACATCATTCCAGATCAAGGTTTTGTCGATGACCTTGCTGCACTGGTGAAGCGTGGTGTGCGCATTCGGGTGTTGACCAATTCCCTGGCCTCGCACGATGTGCCTGCGGTCAACAGCCACTATGAACAGTGGCGGCTGCCGCTGCTGCGTGCTGGCATCGAACTGCACGAGCTCAAACCCCATCCTGTCATGCAGCGCACCCAGGTGGACACGGCGCCGGTGAAATCGGGCTTTGTCGGGCTGCACACCAAGGCCATGGTGATTGACCGCGAGCGCAGTTTTGTCGGGTCCATGAACCTGGATCCGCGCTCCGAGGTGCTGAACTCGGAAATGGGCGTGGTCATAGACAGCGGTGGGTTGGCCCGGCAACTGGCAAACCGCATGGAGCGCGACATGGCGCAGGACAACAGCTGGCGCCTGCTGGCCGGGCCGGACGGCGCGGTGCAGTGGCACGACGGTGGGCCACCCCTGCATCGGCAACCCGCGCGCAACTCATGGCAACGGGTCGAAAACCTGTTCTTCAAACTGTTCCCACCCCAGCTCTACTGACCATGTTCAGCAGGATGTCCTCAATGCCCCCATCCAGAGCGGCTTCTTTGTTGTTGGCCGCAGGTGCCGTGCTGCTCTCGGGCTGTGCCGGCTTTGTGCCCCAACCCGGCCCGGCCGTTGAACCCGTGGGCACCCGCTACCAGTGGCTGACCACGCCCATCGTCGTGGTTGGAGACACCCAGGAACACGAGTCCACCGGCCACCCGCTGCATGACAACGACAGCGCCATCGACGCCTACGTGGAGGTGGCCCAGCGCCCTCCCGAACAAACCCTGTTCGGACGCCGCCTTCTGGAGTCAGCCCTGATGCAGCACCCGAACGAGCCTTTTGTGCATTTGGGCGATGTGATGGACCTGTCGTGCCGCAGCGAGGGGCAGCGCATGGCGCAGATTTTCAATGCCGCCAAAAGCCCCGGCGCCATCCTCCCGGGCAACCACGATGGCCTGATGTTCGGCATCTACGCGTACAACCTGCTCGACATCCACCTCGACACCGGCGCCAGCCGCTGGAACAAGGCCTGCCAGCGCGGCGCCAACGTGCAAGACGCCACCCACAAAACAGACAACGAGGCCTTGTCCAAGCGTGGTTTCATCCGCAACTACATCGCAGACCAGCAACGCCACCAACATCCTGAAAGTGGCCTGATCGCCCCTGCAGAGGCAGGCCGCCAGCGCCTGAGCTGGCGCCACCCGGACGCCAACGCCTTCCTCTCCGCCATGGAAGGGGAGCTTCTGGACGGCTTTGGCTACGCCGACTCCTTTCTGGCCCAGCGCCTGTTGCTGCCTGCCGCCCCGGACGCCAAACGGCGTACCGTGCTGATCGGGCTGGACACCAACCAGGCCGGGCCACTGGCCAGTGCGTGGGACACCCTGATGGGCAACAGCCCCGGCAGCATCGGGCACGTCCGGCCCGACCAGATCGCGGCCATCTCCCACTGGGTGGACGAGTCCGTAGCGGCTGGTGACATCGTGGTGTTTGCGGGCCACCACAACTGGAACGCCCTGGGCCTGCCCACCCGCCTGATGTTGCGCAACCTGATGGCACGCCTGAGCCATCCGCTGGTCTACCTCTCCGCACACACCCACCGAGGCTTCTGGGCGGAACACCGTGTTCTGGCCAGCCAGCCGCTGCTGGAACTCAATGTGAGTTCGCTGTCTGACTGGCCCATCGCCTACCGGCGCCTGCGCTTTGGCTACGACGAGCAGCACCGACGCCTGCTGGTGCAGGGCGACCTGATGCCCCGCGGTGAAGCGCCCAGCGCGTCGGACCGCGATCTGATGGCGGCTTGGGAGAACCAGGCCTGCAAAGCCTCGGGGGTCGCTCTGGAGCGCTTGCAACAAGAGGATCTGGCCCTGGTGCAGCAGCAACGGGCCTCGCGCGGCAGCTTGTTCCAGTGGCTGCTGGAGGCCTTGGGGCCGGCCTGCGAACGCTGCGAAACACCCCTGTATGAACACGCCCAGAACTACCAGAACGAGTTGCTCACGGTGCTGCTGCAGACCGACCAGGACCTGGGGCCAACGGCACATCGCCTGCACCACCTGCCCCTGCCCGCGTGGTGTGCGCCTGGGGATTTCAGGGCTTGCGCCCGCGACCTGATGGCGCAGGCACCAACCGACTTCAAGTCACACGTGTTGTTGTTCCGCCGCAAGGCCGCGCTGGTGGCCCTGCTCAACGACCACCTGGACGACCTCGACGCCCCCCAGGCGCGCGCCTACATGAGCTGCCGTGCCGTGCTGGCGGCGCGAATGGACTTCAACGCCACCGACGATGCCCGCAACAACCACCGCAGTGAGGCCAAGCGCCAGGCAGAGCAATTTTTCCGCATCGAAGCCAGTGTGGGCATGAAATGAGGCGCTGCGTCATGGTGCTCGCGCTGGCGGCCACGGTGTCGGCCTGCGCCCCCACGCGCGCACCCAGCGCCCCTGACCACAGTTGGGTCAGCCTGCCGGTGGCGCAAGCCGGCGTGCACGACCAGCGTCTGGCGTTTGCACAGGTTTTTGATGCCGAGTTGCGTCGGCACCCGTCGCCCGACACACCAGCCAGCGGCTGGCTGCACCTGCCATCACCTCAGGGGCAGGCGCTCGCCGCCGTGGGCGCCATCGAGCAGCGGTTTGGCCGGCTGGCAGCCGGCACCGTCGTGCTGGTCGTTCCGGGTCTGTTCGGCGACTGCGTGAGCGCACAGTCGGTGCCCTTCGGTGATGGGCAGCTGCGCACACCCGCCCGCAGCGCCACCGAAGCCTATGGCGGCTACGCCGACCTGGGCCTCAAGGACCTGCGCATGTTGCCCCTGCCCGGTCGCGCCTCCTCGCAAGCCAATGGCCTGCGGCTGGCCGAAGCATTGCACGCCGAGGCTGACCACCCCGGCGTCGAGCGCATTGTGCTGGTGGCTTATTCCAAAGGCGTGCCCGACGTCTTGCACGCGCTGCAGCAGCTGAGCGAAACCGGTGGCATCCCGCCGCAAGTGCAGGCCCTGGTTTCGGTGGCGGGCATTGCCATGGGCACGCCTTTGGCCGACCGCTACGACACCTGGTACGCCGCCCTCACACAGGCCTTCGACCCCCTGGACTGCAGCCCATCCGAGGGCGGCGAGGTCGCCAGCCTGACCTTGCTCACCCGGGGCGCCTGGCTGGCAAGCCACCCACCGCCCCCTCCGCTGCGCTACCACTCGGTGCTGGCGCACGCACCACAAGAGGCCATCGCCTGGCCACTGCGGCCGTTCCATGCGCAGTTGAGCGACATCGATGCGCGCAACGACGGCCAGGTCGCTGCCAGCCACGCGGTGCTGCCTGGCAGCAGTTTGCTGGCCGAGGCCCGCACCGATCACTGGGGCCTGGTGCTGCCACGCGAACGCCACCCAAGCGCATGGTGGCGCGCCATGTCCACACCCGAGCGGTTTCCGCGCGAGGCCTTGTTCCGCGCCCTGATCAAGTGGGTGGTGGCCGACCTGCCCGGTGCGCCGGCCGCGCCTCGCCCCTGAAGCCGGCGCATCAGCGTGGCCGACAATCGGCGCCCATGGCCAAAGACAAAACCCTCTACACCTGCAACGAATGTGGCGGCAGCAGCCCGCGCTGGCTGGGCAAGTGCCCGCACTGCAACGCCTGGAACACGCTGGTGGAATCGGTGGCCGAGCCTTCTGCGCCGACCAAGAACCGCTTTGCCGCGCTCGCGCCCACGGCACAGATCGCAGTCCTGTCCGAAATCGAGGCCAGCGACATCGATCGCAGCCCCACCGGCCTGGACGAGCTGGACCGGGTGCTGGGCGGCGGCATCGTGGAAGGCGGCGTGGTGCTCATCGGCGGCGACCCGGGCATAGGCAAATCCACCCTGCTGCTGCAGGCGCTGGACGCGCTGCAGCGCAGCGGCCTGAGCACGCTCTACGTCACAGGTGAGGAGAGCGGCGCGCAGGTGGCGCTGCGCTCGCGCCGGCTGGGCCTGGACAAAAGCCAGGTCAAGGTGCTGGCCGAAATCCAGTTGGAAAAAATCCTGCACACGCTGCAGGCCCAACAGCCATCGATTGCGGTGATCGACTCGATCCAGACGGTGTATTCCGACCAGCTCACGTCGGCCCCCGGCTCGGTAGCCCAGGTGCGCGAATGTGCCGCCCACCTCACGCGCGCCGCCAAGGCCAGCGGCTGCGCCATCGTGCTGGTGGGCCACGTGACCAAGGAAGGTGCGCTGGCCGGCCCGCGCGTGCTGGAGCACATGGTGGACACCGTGCTGTACTTCGAAGGCGACACCCACAGCAGCTTCCGCCTGGTGCGCGCCATCAAGAACCGCTTTGGCGCGGTCAACGAGATCGGCGTGTTCGCCATGACCGAAAAAGGCCTCAAGGGCGTGAGCAACCCCAGCGCCATTTTTCTGAGCCAACACAACGAACCCGTGCCCGGCAGTTGTGTGATGGTGACGCTGGAAGGCACGCGGCCCATGCTGGTGGAAATCCAGGCCCTGGTGGACAGCGGCGGCCCCTCGCCCCGACGCCTGAGCGTGGGCCTGGACCGCGACCGCCTGGCCATGTTGCTGGCCGTGCTGCACCGCCACGCGGGTGTGGCCTGTATGGACCAGGACGTGTTCGTCAACGCCGTGGGTGGCGTGCGCATCAGCGAGCCTGCGGCCGATCTGGCGGTGATGCTGTCCATCACCAGCAGCCTGCGCGGCAAAGCACTGCCCAAAGGGTTCATCGCCTTTGGCGAGGTCGGCCTGGCCGGCGAGGTGCGCCCCGCCCCGCGCGGCCAGGAGCGCATGAAAGAAGCCGCCAAACTGGGTTTTTCGGTGGCGGTGGTGCCCAAGGCCAACGCGCCCAAGGCGTCGGACAAGGCCTTGATGGCGGCCCTGAGCGGCATGACCATCCACGCGGTGGAGCGCATCGAGGATGCGCTGGAGGTGGTGCGGGGCTTTTGAGCCCCGGCCACCCCCGCCCGGTAAACTCAGTGCCTTCCCAGACCGTCCCCGAAAGCCCCTTTTGTTTGCATTGTTCGAAGAAGCCGGCAAGTTCCTGACCGGCCGTGTGTTGTCTGAAGCCGAAAGCTCGTTGCAGGTGGAGCTGGACTCGGGCAAACGCGTCAAGGTCAAGGCCGCCAACCTGCTGCTCAAGTTCGAGAAGCCGGCGCCGGCCGCGCTGCTGTCTGCCGCACAGGCGCTGGCCGATGGCATGGAGGCCGACCTGGCCTGGGAATTTGCACCCGAGGACGAATTCGGCTTCGCCGATCTGGCGGGCGTGTATTTCAGCGACCCGCCCGCGGTGGACCAGCAGGTCGCCGCCCTGCTCAAGCTGTCCGAGGTGCCGCATTACTTCCGCCGCGCCGGCAAGGGCCGCTTCAAGAAGGCCTCGGCCGAGATCGTGCAGCAGGCGCTGGCCGCTATTGAGAAGAAAAAGCAGGTGCAGGCACAGATCGACGCCTGGGCAGCCGAGCTGGCGGCCGGCAGCTGCCCGCAACCGGTGCGCGATCAGCTCTACAAAATCCTGTTCCGGCCCGACAAGAACGCGCCCGAGTACAGGGCGGTGGCCGAGGCCACGCGCCAGACCCACCTGGCGCCGCTGGCCCTGCTGGAAAAAGTGGGCGCCATCAGCAGCGCCTACCAGTTCCACTGGCAGCGTTTCCTGTTCGACTTCTTCCCCAAGGGCACGGGTTTTGCCGCGCTGCAGGCCCCGCCGGTGGAAGGCGACCTGCCCGTGGCCACGGTGCGGGCCTTCTCCATCGACGACTCGCACACCACCGAAATCGACGACGCGCTGTCGGTGCAGGGCCTGGGGACAGGCACGGTCACCCTGGGCATACACATCGCCGCGCCCGGCCTGGCGATTGCACCCGGCGGCCCGCTGGACCAGGTGGCGCGTGCGCGCCTGTCCACCGTCTACATGCCCGGCCACAAAATCACCATGCTGCCCGACGCGGTGGTACAGGCCTACACACTGGACGAAGGGCGCGACTGCCCGGCGGTGTCGCTCTACGTCACCATCGACGAAGCCACGCTGGCCTTCACCGCCAGCGAAACCAAGCTGGAGCGTGTGCCCATCGCACACAACCTGCGGCACGACAAGCTGGACGACCTGATCACGCCCGAGTGGCTGGCCGGCGCGGCCAATACCGCCGCCGCGCCCGAGCTGACCGCCTTGCAGACGCAACTGGCCTTTTTGTGGCGCCTGGCCCAGCACCTCAAGGCGCAACGCGAGGTGGTGCGCGGCAAACCCGAAACCTTCAACCGCCCGGACTACAGCTTCAAGCTGGCCGACAAAACCGGCGATGAACCGCAGGGCGACGAGACCGTGCTGATCAGCACCCGCAAACGCGGCGCTCCGCTGGACCTGATGGTGGCCGAGGCCATGATCGTGGCCAACAGCACCTGGGGCCAGTGGCTGGCCGACTGTGGCGTGCCCGGCATCTACCGCAGCCAGCACAGCCTGGCGCCCGGCGTGAAGGTGCGCATGGGCACCAAAGCACAACCGCACGCCGGCATCGGTGTGAAGTGCTACGCCTGGAGCACCTCGCCCCTGCGCCGCTACACCGATCTGGTCAACCAGTGGCAGATCATTGCCTGTGCCCGCCACGGCAAAACCGCCGCGCTGGCCGCGCCCTTCAAACCCAAAGACGCCGACCTGTTCTCCATCATCGGCGCCTTCGACGCCGCCTACAGCGCCTACAACCAGTTCCAGGGCGGCATGGAACGCTACTGGACGCTCAAACATTTGCAGCAGACCGGCGCCACCGAACTGACCGCCACCGTGATGAAGGACGGCCTGGTGCGCGCCGACACCCTGCCCCTGGTGCTGCAGGTGATGGGTGCCGACGGTTTGCCGCGCGGCGCGCATGTGCGGGTGCGCCTGGGCGCCATGGACCTGATTTCGCTCGACGTGGGCGGCACCGTGATCGAACGCCTGGACCAGGTGGTGGAGGCACTGGCCGAGGACGAAGGCGACGGCGAGGACGAACTGGCCACGCCGCTGGCGATTGCGGTGGACATGGAAGGCGACGCGCCCACCGCCGCGCCCAGCCCAGACACGGATAATCCGGCCCCGTGAAGACACCTGCCGCGTTCAGCCCCCTACAGATCGCCCTGGGCGTGTCGGTGGCCGTGCACGCGGTGCTGTTGACGGTGCGTTTTGTCAGCCCCGAGGCCTTCAACCGCGTGTTCCAGGACACACCGCTGGAGGTGGTGCTGGTCAACGCCCGCAGCGACGAAAAACCCGACAAGGCCCAGGCCATCGCCCAGGCCAACCTCACGGGCGGCGGCGAGGCCGAGCGCGGCCGCGCCACCTCGCCCCTGCCGCCTTCGGCCCAGGCCCGTCTGGGCGACCCGGTGGAAGAAGAGGAAAAACGCATCGAGGCGATGAAGGAGCAGCAGAACCGCATGCTGGCCCAGATCCGCAAACAGCTGGCCAGCTACCGCGTGAATGAAACGCCCGAAACCCAGCGCACCCAGGACGAACAGGAGCGCGAGGAGCGCCGCCTGGCGTTGGTGAAGGTGCTGGCCGAGATCGAACGCCGCATCAACGAAGAAAACGCGCGCCCCAAGAAACGCTACATCAGCCCGGCCACGCGCGAGGCGGTGTACGCCGTGTACTACGACGAGCTGCGCCGCAGGATCGAAGACCGCGGCACGACGCAGTTTCCCGAAGCCGGCGGGCGCAAGCTCTACGGCGAGCTGACCATGGTGATCACGGTCAACTTCGACGGCCGCGTGCTGGCCACCGAGGTGGTGGAGAGCTCGCGCCAGAAGGCGCTGGACGCGCGCGCCCAGGCCATTGTCAAGAGCCTGTCCTTCGGCAACTTCAGCGCCGCCATGCGCCAGCGCGCCGACCAGATCGTGGTCGTCTCGCGCTTTCGCTTCACGCGCGACGAAACGCTGCAGACGCAGCAGATGAGCAACTGAACACGCGACCTCATGGACCGCTACGCCGTCGTTGGGCACCCCGTCGCCCACAGCCAATCCCCCGCCATCCACGCCCGCTTTGCCGAGCTGACCGGCCAGGCACTCACCTACGAGCGGCTTGAGCTTCCGCTGGACGGTTTTTTGACCGGCATCGAGGCCGCGCGCGCCGCTGGCCTGCGCGGCGGCAACGTCACCGTTCCCTTCAAGCTGGAAGCCTTTGCCTGGGCGCAGCACCGCAGCGCACGTGCCGAGCTGGCGCAGGCCTGCAACACCTTCTGGTTCGAAGCCGACGGCGTGCACGGTGACAACACCGACGGTATCGGCCTGGTGCGCGACATCACCCGCCATGCCGGCGTGGCCCTGCGCGGCGCGCGGGTGCTGCTGGTGGGCGCGGGCGGCGCGGGCGCCGGGGTGCTGGGCCCGCTGCTCAGCGAAGGCCCGGCCGAGCTGGTGCTGAGCAACCGCACCGTGGCGCGTGCGCAAGATGTGGTGGACCACCATGCCGGCTGGGCCAGACGCCACGATGTGCGTCTGGTGGCCAGCGGCCTGATGGACGTGGCGGGCGCCTTTGACGTGGTGATCAATGCCACCGCTGCCAGCCTGCAGGGCGCCGAGCCACCGCTGCCCACCAGCGCCATTGGCCCCGGCACGCTGGTGGTGGACATGATGTACGGCCCCAAGGCCGAACCGTTTGCCGCCTGGGCGCGTTCGCACGGCGCCACCGTGCGCGATGGCCTGGGCATGCTGGTGGAGCAGGCGGCCGAGGCCTTTTTTGTCTGGCGCGGGGTGATGCCGCCCGCCGCGCAGGTGCTGGCCGAGCGCCGCGCCTTGTTGGCCACCTGAGATGCGCACCACACTGCATTGGCTGGGCTGGCTGCTGGCCGCGCTGCTGGCGCTGCAGCTGTTCTTCGTGCTGCGCATCGCGCTGATGGCGGTGGTCGATCCGCAGAGCACGGCCTTCATGCGCTCTGAAGCCTGGCGCCTGACCGTGGCGCAGCAAGGCGTGCCGCGCTGGCGCCAGCAGTGGGTGCCTTACGAAGACATCTCGCCCCAGCTCAAGCGCGCGGTCATGGCCGCCGAAGACGCCGACTTCAACAACCACAACGGCGTCGATTGGGAAGCGATTGAAACCGCCTGGGAGAAAAACGCCCAGCGCGCCGAGCTGGCCGAAAAGCGCGCGGCCCGCACCAAAGACCCAAGCAAGGTCAAGCCGCCCAAGGTGGTGGGCGGCTCCACCATCACGCAGCAGCTGGCCAAGAACCTGCTGCTGTCGGGCGAGCGCAACTTCCTGCGCAAGGGCCAGGAGTTTGTGCTCACGCTGGCGCTGGAGCTGCTGCTGGACAAGCGCCGCATCCTGGAGATTTACCTCAACAGCGTGGAATGGGGCGAAGGCGTGTTTGGTGCCGAGGCCGCCGCGCAGCGCTACTTCCGCAAGACCGCCAAATCGCTGAGCAGCACCGAGGCCGCGCGCCTGGCGGTGATGTTGCCCAGCCCCAAGTTCTTCGAGACACGCCCCGGCTCGCCCTACCTGGCCAACCGCACGGCCACCATCGCCGCGCGCATGGGCGCGGTGCAGGCGCCATGATGGCCCGCATCTTCGGCTGGCTGCTGCTGGGCTTTGTGCGCCTGCTCACCGGCGCGCAGGCGCGCTGGCACGGCTGCCCACCCAAGGCCGAGCAGCGCATCTACTTTGCCAACCACCAGAGCCACGCCGACCTGGTGCTGATCTGGGCCGCCCTGCCCAAAGAGCTGCGCGGCATCACCCGCCCCATCGCCGCCAAGGACTACTGGACCACCAGCCCGCTCAAACGCTGGATCACCACCGAGGTGTTCAACGCCATCTACGTGGACCGGCAAAAACAGGTCGGAGCCGACGGCGAGGTGGCCGATCCGCTGGAGCCGCTGATCGACGCGCTGGCCAAGGGCGATTCCATCATCCTGTTCCCCGAAGGCACACGCGGCCACCAGGAAGACCCGCAGCCCTTCAAGTCGGGCCTGTTCAACCTGGCGCAGCGTTTCCCTGACGTGGTGCTGGTGCCGAGCTGGATACACAACGTGCAGCGCGTCATGCCCAAGGGCGAGGTGGTGCCGGTGCCGGTTTTGTGTTCGGTGACCTTTGGCGCGCCGATCCGGGTGGAGCGCGGTGAAGAACGCGCGGCCTTTCTGGTGCGGGCACGCGACACCGTGATCGCGCTGCGGGACATCTGACATGACCGGCTTCCTGCGCAGCCTGACCCTCAACCAGCAAATCGGTCTGCTGTTCGTGTTGCTGTTCGGCCTGCTGGCGCTGGCCAGCGTGGCCATGCTGCTGCTGTCGCTGCGCGAGCGCCGGCAACACGACCCGCTGGCCGAGTCGCTGCAACAGCGCCGACGCGACAACCGCAACCTGCTGCGCGTGTCCTGGATCATGGCCACCGTGTTCTGGCTGGGCTGGGCGGCGGGCGACGGTGTGGCCACGGTCTTGTTCGGCCTGCTGTCCTTCTTCGCGTTGCGCGAGTTCATCAGCCTCTCGCCCACCCGCCGCAGCGACCACCGCAGCCTGGTGCTGGCCTTCTTCGTGGTGCTGCCGCTGCAGTACCTGCTGGTCTGGCGCGGGCACTACAACCTGTTCACCGTGTTCATCCCGGTGTACGTGTTCCTGGCCCTGCCCGTGGCCAGCGCCCTGGGCAACGACCCGCAGCGCTTTCTGGAGCGCAACGCCAAGCTGCAGTGGGGCATCATGGTCTGTGTGTACGGCATGAGCCACGTGCCCGCGCTGCTGGTGCTCAACTTCCCGCGCTTCAGCGGCCGCAACGCGTTTCTGGTGTTTTTCCTGGTGCTGGTGGTGCAGACCTGCATGCTGGTGCAGCACCTGGTGGCGAGGCGCCTCAACACGCCCGTGGCACCCGACATCAGCGCCAGCTTCCACTGGCGCAGCTGGGGCGCGGGCCTGGCCGCCGGTGGCCTGCTGGGCGCGCTGCTGGCCGGCTTCACGCCCTTTGTGCCAGGGCAGGCACTGGGCATGGCGCTCATCGCCTGCGCGGCCGGCTCGCTGGGCCACCTGGTGATGAAGGCCATCAAACGCGACCGCGGCGTCACGCACTGGGGCGGCGGGCGCTCGGTCACCGGCGCCAGTGGCTTGCTCGACCGCATGGACGCGCTGTGTTTTGCCGCGCCCGTGTTCTTCCATTCGGTGCGCTGGTACTTCAAGCTATGAGAATCCTCGGCATCGACCCCGGCCTGACCTGCACCGGCTTTGGTGTGGTGGACAGCGAAGGCGCTGCCCTGCACTACGTGGCCAGCGGCACCATACGCACCAGCCCCGGCGACGGTGTGCTGCTGCCGCACCGCCTCAAGATCCTATTTGACGGCATTGGCGAGGTGGTGCAGCGCTACCAGCCCCACATCGCCGTCTGCGAAATCGTCTTCGTCAACGTCAACCCCCAGGCCACGCTGATGCTGGGCCAGGCGCGCGGCTGCTGCCTCACCGCCCTGGTGGCCAACGGCCTGGACGTGCGCGAGTACACCGCCCTGCAACTCAAGAAGGCCGTCACCGGCCACGGCAAAGCCGCCAAGGAACAGGTGCAGGAGATGGTCAAACGCCTGCTGCAACTGCCCGGCCTGCCCGGCAAGGACGCCGCCGACGCCCTGGGCCTGTGCATCACCCACGCCCAGGTGGGCCGCAGCATGGACGCCATCAACAAAGTGGCCAGCCTGCAGGCGCGGACCACGGCGTCTTACAAGGGTGGGCGGAGTTATTGAAGGGCGATGCTGCAGAATCGCCACTGCCATGCTGATTGCACTTTCGGGCCTGCCTGGTACAGGCAAGACCACCATCGCCCGGCTGCTCGCCAGTCAACTGCCCGCCGTGCATGTGCGCATCGACACGATCGAGCAGGCCCTGTTGCGCACGGGTTGGGCGGCGCCCCTCGGCGCCGAAGCCTACATCGTTGGTCACGGTATCGCAGCGGACAACCTGCGACGCGGTCACCTCGTGCTGGCCGACTGCGTCAACGCCGCACAGCTGTCCCGCGACGCCTGGGACCATGTGGCCCAGACCTGCGGGGTCAGGTGCCTGCACGTTGGCCTGGTGTGTGGCAATGCTGTCGAACACCGCCGCCGCGTGTTGGAGCGAACCGCCGACATCCCGGGGCATGAGCTCCCGACGTGGGCAGAGGTGGCCGCCTTGCGATGGGATCCGCCGGCGGCTGGCACGCTGTGGATCGACACGTCTGTCTGCAGCGCCGAAACCGCCGCACAAACCATCGTGCGCCGGGTCCGCGGGTCATCGCATCCGTGGCCCAGCAAGCAGGCCACGTGAGCCGCCGCCATTTCAGCGCCGCAACACCCCCATCCAGGCCAGCTGTTCCGCCGACAGTGCGGCATCCGGCGTCAACATCGCGGTGGCGAGCGCCGTGCGGATCTCGGGTTCGGGCGTGGGCAGCGGGCCACTCAGCAGGGCGTCGAGCACCTGAGCGGCTTTGGCCAGGGTCTGGCCATACAGCGCAAAGATGCCGGACACGCTGACGTGTTGCGCCGGGTCGTCGAGCCAGCAGTCGTAGTCGGTGACGAGGCCCACGGTGGCGTAGGCCATCTGGGCTTCGCGCGCCAGGAACACCTCGGGCACGTTGGTCATGCCCACCAGGTGGCAGCCGGCCTGGCGCATGAAGTGGCTTTCGGCCTGGGTGCCCAGGCGCGGGCCTTCGACGCAGGCGTAGGTCAGGCCCCGGTGCACGCCGTGGCCGACACGCTGGGCCGCCTGCTGCACCGCATCCACCAGGGCGGCGCTCACGGGCTTGGCGGTGGACACATGCGCGGCCACACCGCCGCCAAAAAACGTGCGCTGGCGCTGGCCGCGGGTCCAGTCGAAATACTGCTCGGGCATGGCCAGGTCGCCCGGTTTCACCTCTATCGCCAGGCTGCCCACGGCCGAGAAACCCAGCAGTTGGGTGGCACCCGCGGCCTTGAGGGCGTACACATTGGCGCGGTAGTTCACCTCGTGTGGCAGCAGGCGGTGGCCAGCGCCATGGCGGGCCAGAAACAGCACTTCGTTGTTCTTGAACCGGCCTTTGAGGATGTCACCCGAGGGCTCGCCAAACGGTGTGGCAGCGCTGATGCGTTCGGTGATGTCCAGACCGGGCAGTTCATAGAGGCCGGTGCCTCCGACGATGGCGAGCATGTTCAATCCTCCAGACGCAAGACTTGATGGGGATGGTAGTCGGGCCCGGCCTGTATGCGGGCAAAGTAGGAAGCGTGGGCGTCGCTGCCCGGCGGCCACTGGGCCAGAAAGCGCTGCTGCACCTGCGCGGCGTCCACCTCGATGGCGACCGCGTCCACATGGATGGCGCCCAACACCGTGTCGGCGCGGCTCTGGGCGCCGGCCAGGGCGGTGGTGGCAATGCGCGTGAGCAGCCCGGCCGTGTCGCCGCGAAAGTTGGGCATGCCGGCGGCGCCGTTGTTGAACACCCAGCCGGTGCCCGCTCCGTTGCGCTGACGCACACGCTGAAACACGGGCAGGCAGGTGTGGCTGCAGGCAAAGGCATCGACCCCGGCCTTCTCGAACCAGTCGCGCACCAGCGCGCGCCCAGGCGCCTGGGCCAGGTGTTCCTGCGCAAAGCCCCAGCCGGCCAGCGACTGCGCGTCGCCGTGCACGATGCCGACGCTGAAGTCTCCCACCGAGGCCGTCAGCCACATCGGCAGGACCGCGAGCTGCTGGCGCTGCGCGGGCGTGGCAGCGCCCCACAGGCGCTGGTGGATGCGGTTGGAGCGCTCGACCACCACATCGCCCACCCAGTCGGGGTAGGCGCAGCCGCAGCCGGCGTCGGCCGCGGGATGGGGATCGGCCAGTTCGGTTTCGACGTTGCCTCGCAGCGCGGTGTGCGCCAGCACGGCGTGCTGCACGCGTTCGAAGGTGGCCGGGTCGGTATCGAACCAGTGGAAGTCGCCGTTGAAGACCAGGCGCTTGCGGCCGGATTCGGCCTCAAACAGGCGCAGGACCTCGTGCAAGGCCAGCTCGTTGCCGTAGAGGCCGCCCACCACGTACAAGACGTCGAGCCCGGCGAGTTCGGGCGCGGGCGGCTGGCGGAACACGCCGGGGCCATAGTGGTAGTGCAGTGGACAGGTGCGGCCAGGCGCCGTGGGTTCGTTCATGGGGTTCCGTGGGTGGGGTCGGTGGGCGGCACCTGGGTGGCGTACAGGCGCTCCAGTGTGGCGGGGCTGACCTGCGCGACCGGCAGATCGAAAACGATCTGGCCGCTGGCCAGGCCCAGCACGCGGTCGGCCAGCTGGTGCATCAGCGCCGGCTGGTGCACCACCGTGAGCAGCGTGGCCTGTTGGGCCACGGTCAGCAAGGCGGCGCAGGCCTGCTGGGTAGCGTTGGGGTCGAGCGCGGCGGTGGGTTCGTCGGCCAGGATGAGGTGGGGCCGCTGCAGCCGCAGGCGGGCCAGGCTGACCTTCTGGCGTTCACCACCCGAGAGCTGATCGGCGCGGGTGTGCTGGCGCTCCGACAGCCCCAGATCGGCCAGGGCCGCTTCGGCTTCGTGGCGCAAGGCCGGCGGGTACAGGCGCAGCCAGCTGCGCCAGCGCGGCATGGCGCCCGCACGGCCCAAGGCGCCCAGCACCACGTTGTCGGCCGCGCTGAGGCGGGGCACCAGGTGAAGGCCCTGCATGACCTGGCCGACCTCGGCACGCAGGCGGCGCCATTCGTGGGCGCTCAAGACCGAAGAGGACGGGCGTTGACCGGGTGCACCGAAGGTCCGGCCCAGCACGGTCACACGACCGCGCGTCATGGGCAACAGGCCACCCAGGGCCTTGAGCAAGGTGCTTTTGCCCGCGCCGTTGGGGCCCACCAGCGCCAGCCGCTCGCCGTGGTGCACCGTCAGCGCCGGAACGTGCAGCAGGCAGCGGCCGCCCGCTTCCACCCGCAGATCGTGGATGTCGATGGCGACGTGGGGCAATCGGCTGTTCACAGCAAGGCCTGCCGGATGCGACGCGAGATGGCATCGAACACCGTGACCAGCGCCACCACCACCAGCAGGATGGTGGCCAGGCGGCTCCACTGGAACAGGCTGACCGCCTCGGAAATCAGCAGGCCCAGGCCACCGGCACCGATGAGACCGAGGATGGTGGAGTCGCGGATGTTGAACTCCCACACATACAGGTGGTTGCTCACGAACTGCGGCAGCACCGACGGCCAGACGGCGCTGAAGAACACCTCCGACGGCCGCGCGCCGGTGGCCCGCACGGCGTCCACGGCGCCCATGTCCAGGGTCTCGATGCTCTCGGCATACAGCTTGCCGTAGGTGCCCATGGAGTGCAGCGCGATGGCCAGTATGCCGGCCGTGGGGCCCAGGCCCACGATGCCGACCAGCACCAGGCCGAACACCAGTGTGTGGATGGCCCGCGACACGTCGAGCACGCTGGAAGCCGCCCAGGCCAGCGGCCGCGGCGCGCGCAGGTTGCGTGCCGACAGCAAGCCCAGCGGCAGCGCCAGCAGCGCGGCCAGCAGCGAGCCCAGCGTGGCGATCTGGAAAGTGGTCCAGGTCGCGCGGCCCAGCGCGGCGATGAAGTGGGCCTCGACCTGCCGGCGGTCTTCCACACGCAAAAGCGTGCCGTCGTCGCTGCGGTATTCCAGCCGCTGCTCGCCGAACCACAGGTCCAGAAAACTGGGCCTTGCCAGCTCCGACAGCGACTTCAGCAGGTTGTCCCACGGGTTACGGCCCAGCGAGAGATCGCCCGCCGTGGCCAGCGAAATCAGGCAGCCCAGCACCA
This sequence comes from Hydrogenophaga sp., assembly GCA_030696525.1. Lineage (GTDB taxonomy): Bacteria > Pseudomonadota > Gammaproteobacteria > Burkholderiales > Burkholderiaceae_C > Hydrogenophaga. The sequence goes on from JAUYSB010000146.1 coordinate 19,394, forward strand.
GTGCGGCGTAGAGCAGCACCAGGCTGAAAAAACCCAGCCGCCCGGTGGGCAGGGCCAAACGCGGCATCCGGCGGTTCACCACAGACTGGGCTTATTGCCTCGGCGCCAGCTTGCCGGTGGCCAGGCCGGCGTCACGTATGGGTTTGTAGAAGCGGTTGTCGGTGTTCACGAAGCCGGTGTAGTGGGCCGGCAGCAGGCCGGGCTGCGCGGCCAGCAGCGGGCCCACTTCCAGCAGCGCGTCCTGCACCCGCTTGACCAGCGCCTTGTCTTTGAACAGCGCAGCGCTGACGGCCACGGCGTCATTGGGCAGGGGTGCCGACTGCCAGATGACCTTGCTGCGCTCGGCCTGGATCAGCCCCTGGTCGATCATGGCGCTGCGGTTGCGGTTGTAGTCGGCCCCAGCATCGATCTGGCCAGCCGTCACCTGGGTCTGGATGGCCTGGTGTTTGGTGTAGAGCACACGGCCGAAGTGTTTTTCGGGGTCCACGCCCTGCTGCATGAAGAAGTGCAGCGGGATCAGGTAGCCCGAGGTGGAGCCCTTGTCGCCAAAGGCAAAACTGCGCCCCCGGCCCTTGGGGCCCAGCAGGTCCTGCACGCTCTGCAGGCCCGAATCGGGGTGGGTCACCATCATCGCGAAGTACTCGGGCTTGCCCTGGTAGAGGATGGTGGAGACCACCTGCGCGTCGGCGTAGTGGTTGGCCAGCACGTAGCCCCAGGGGCCCATGAGGGCGATGTCGGTTTCGCCATTCGACAGGCTCTTGGCCAGGCCTTCCCAGCTGTCCACCGTGCGCAGTTCCACCGGCCGGCCCAGGCGGGCGGCCAGGTGCTGCGCCAGCGGGCGGTAGGTGGCGTCGTTTTTTTCGCGGTCGGGCTGGAACATACCCACACCCAGCTTCAGGGGTGTGCCCTGCGCCCAGCTGGCCATGGGCCACCAGGCGAGCGTGCTCAGGCCGATGGCGGCAAGGGACAACAGGCGGCGCGTGAATTTCATGCGAAATCTCCAGAGAAATGGGAATGTGTTGAAGGCCAGCCGGCGGGCAGGTGCACCAAATCGGCGGCTTCGTCGATGTCGGCCACGGGCGCGAGTTCGGCCCAGCGCCAGCCGTGGCGACGCGCGCGTTCGCGCGTGTGTTCCATCACCTGGGGGGTGCTCCAGGCCATGCCCAGCAGCAGCTCGGGCGCCGGACGGGTGAGGCCGATCAAGGCGTAGCCGCCGTCCAGGGCGGGCACGAACACGGCGTCGTGCGAGTCGAGCGCAGCGCCTGCGGCGGCCAGCACCTGGGCGTTCAAGGCCGGGGCATCGGTGCCGATCAACAAGGCCTTGTGGTGGCGGGCCAGCGCCCGGCTCAACGCGCGGTGCATGCGCTCGCCCAGGTCGCCGTCGCCCTGCGGCGCCAGGTGCAGCCGCTCGCCCACGGCTTGCCGGGCCTGTTCAAAAACAGGGTGGTGGGTGTCGGGCGCCACACACAGCGCCAGGTGGTCCACAGGCGCATCACGCACCTGCCGCAGCGTGTGTTGCAGCAGTTGTTCGGCCAAGCGGGCCGCGCCCTCGGCGCCCAGCGCGGGGATGAGGCGCGTCTTGGCCTGGCCGGGCACGGGCGCCTTGGCAAACACGATCAGGGCGGTGCTCATCGGTAGGCCTCGGCCAGGCTCTGCGCCGATTCGCCGCGCCAGTAGCGCCAGCGCAGGCGCCACATCAAAAAAATCGTGCGCCAGACGCCACGCGTTTCCCAGCGCCGCCCGGATGTGGCGACGCGCGCGCGCAGACAGGCGGGTGGTGCCAGCCGGCGCAGGCGTTGGGAGAGTTCGATGTCTTCCATCAGCGGCTGATCGGGAAAACCGCCCAGGCGTTCAAACACGTCGCGACGCACAAACAGGGCCTGATCGCCGGTGGCGATGCCACTCCAGCGCGAGCGCGCGTTCATGAACGCGGCCACCACGCGCAACATGGGGTGGCGGCCGACGATGGTCACATCGAACCGGCCCCACAGCGCGCCGGCCGCCATGGCAGCGGCTACCCGCCGTTCGGCCTCGGGCGGGAGCTGGGTGTCGGCATGCAAGAAGAGCAGCACGGCGCCCTGCGCGGCGGCGGCGCCCGCGTTCATCTGCCGGGCACGACCACGGGCGGCGGTCACCACGGCGTCGGCATGGGGCCGGGCCAGCTCGGCGGTGGTGTCCAGGCTGCCGCCGTCCACCACGATCACCTCCACCCCGCGCTGGCGCAGCGGCGCCAGGCTGGCCAGGGTGGCTTGGATGCCGGCAGCCTCGTTGAGCACGGGCACCACGATCGACACAAGCGGCTGGCTCAAGCGCGGCACCTCATGAGCGCTCCCACGTATGAAAACGCGCCAGCCAGGCCAGCACACGCTGCGGCGCGTGGGCGCGTTTCCATTCGCCGGCGGCGTATTTGTTGGCCTCAGCCAGGGTGGGGTAGGTGTGGATGGTGCCCAAAATCTTGTTGAGGCCCAGGCCGTGTTTCATGGCCAGCACGTACTCGGCCAGCAGGTCGCCCGCGTGTTCGCCGACGATGGTCACGCCCAGTATCCTGTCCTTGCCGGGCACGGTCAGCACCTTCACAAAACCGTGGGCCGTGCCGTCGGCGATGGCGCGGTCGAGGTCGTCGATGCCGTAACGCGTGACCTCGAACGGCACGACCTGCTCGCGCGCCTCGGTTTCAGACAAACCCACCCGCGCCACCTCGGGGTCGGTGAAGGTGGCCCAGGGGATCACGGAATAATCGGTCTTGAAGCGCTTGAAGCGGCCAAACAACGCGTTGACGGCCGCGTACCAGGCCTGGTGTGCGGCGGTGTGGGTGAACTGGAAGGGCCCGGCCACATCACCCACGGCAAAGATGTTGGGGTAGAGCGTCTGCTGGTAGGCGTTGGTTTCTATGGTCTTGCGCGGGCTCAGCGCAATGCCGAGTTCCTCCAGCCCGTAACCGCTGACACGCGGGCTGCGGCCCACGGCGCACAGGATGTGGTCGAAGGCGATGGCGTGTTCGGCGCCACCGTGCTGGACGATCAGGCGTTTTTCGCCACCTGCCACTTCCACCCGCAGCGCCTGGTGGCCGGTGCGCAGGTCCACGCCGTCGGCGCGCAGCGAGGCGTCCACCAGCTCGCTCACCTCGGGGTCTTCGCGCATGAGGATGCGTGGGGCCATTTCCACCTGCGTGACGCGGCTGCCCAGCCGGGCAAAACTCTGGGCCAGCTCGCAGCCGATGGGACCGCCGCCCAGCACCAGCAGGCGCTGTGGCAATGCGGTCAGCCCCCACAGCGTGTCGCTGGTGAGGCAGCCCACCTCGCTCAGGCCGGGCAGAGGCGGCACAAAAGGGCTGGCGCCCGCGGCAACCACGATGTTGCGCGTGGTCAAACGCTGCACGCTGCCGTCGGCCAGCGTCACGTCCACCTGCC
>JAUYSB010000288.1 GCA_030696525.1 Hydrogenophaga sp.
TAGCGCTGCTGGATCTCGCTGCCCTTGATCTTGAGCAGGCCGGCGATGTCGAGCGAGTTTTTGCCCGACTTCTCCGCGCTCAGCACCCGCAGCACCAGCATTTCCAGCGCCACCACATCCACCTCCAGCTTGGCAATCTCGTCGCGGAAGCGTGTGTCATCCCACACGCCTTCGGTTTTGGCGATGCGCTTCAGGCGCTCCAGCTCGCGTTTGGCGCGGTTGACGTCGGCGATGTTGGTGCGCTCGTGGCTCAGCAGGTGCTTGGCGTAGGTCCAGCCCTTGTTCTCTTCACCAATCAGGTTCTCGGCCGGCACCACCACGTTGTCGAAAAACACCTCGTTGACTTCGCACTCGCCATCGAGCAGCTTGATCGGGCGCACGGTGACGCCGGGCGACTTCATGTCGATCAGCAGGAAGCTGATGCCGGTCTGCGGCTTGCCCTCGGTGCTGGTGCGCACCAGGCAGAAAATCCACTCGCCGTACTGGCCCAGGGTGGTCCAGGTTTTCTGGCCATTGACGAGGTAGGTGTTGCCCTGGCGCTCGGCCCGGCATTTGACGGAGGCCAGGTCGGAGCCCGAACCCGGCTCGCTGTAGCCCTGGCTCCACCACACTTCGCCGCTGGCGATGCCGGGCAGAAAGCGTTGCTGTTGCTCGGCATTGCCAAAGGCCATGATCACCGGCGCCACCATCACCGGCCCAAAAGGCACCACGCGCGGCGCGCCGGCCAGCGCACATTCTTCTTCGAACAGGTGCTTCTGCACGGCGTTCCAGCCCGGGCCGCCAAATTGGGTGGGCCAGCCGTAGCCCAGCCAGCCCTTCTTGCCCAAAATCTTGGCCCAGCGCTGCATGTCGTCGCGGCTCAGGCGCAACGCGTTGTGCACCTTGTGCGCAATGTCGGCGGGCAGGTTGTTTTTGACCCAGGCGCGGATGTCCTCGCGGAAAGCCTGCTCCTCAGGGGTGAATGCCAAATCCATGGGTGTCTCCAGTGAAGGAAGCCCACCATTCTGGTGGACAACACCCGATTTTTAGCACGGTCGTTCGTTTTTGGTTGTCCGAACGGTGACAAACCCCACACCGGCATGGCCGGCGCAGGGGCTTGGGGTCACTGCTTGGGCGCAGCGGCGGGCGCGGCGGCGGTTGTGGCGGCGGTTGTGGCCGCGTCGAGCGCCGCCTGCAGCGGGGCGGCCAGTTCCGGGTGGCCCTGCAGCATCTTGGCGCCGTTGAGCGGCTTGTAGGCGCCCTGGTGGCAGGTGGCGCAGTTGACCTTGGCCACGTCGCCCTGCGGCCCCAGGCGGTAGACCGGGAAGTTGTTGGTCAGGGGCTCCAGGTACTTGTTGTTGAGGTCGCGGGACATGCGGATGCCGTGCCAGGCGGTGCCGCGCTGCGGTGTGCTTTGCGACCAGTCGCCAAACGAGCGGCTGTTGTGGCAGTAGGTGCAGTTCACGCCCAGCGATTCCGACATGTGCACCATCAGGCCGTAGGTGTATTCGGTCTGTTTGGTGGTCTGCAGGTTCTCGTGGGGCAAGGCCTTGGTGCCAGCGGTGCGGATCTCTTTGGCATCCACCAGAAAAGGCGTGAACGAATCGGTGGGCAACGACGTCAGGCCCACCTGCAGGGCAGGCGCGTTCTGCTCGGCCTTGCTGCCGGCCATGCGGCTGGCCTGTTTGTCCACCGGGGTCTTGAACCACACCTGCGCCGGCACGGGCTCGCCGCGGTGGCAGGTGTAGCAGGTCACGCCGGTGTCGGCCACGTGCGACTTCCAGTTGGCGTTGATGTCCTGCGTCATCTGCAGCATGCGCCGTGCCACCACCTTGGTGTACTTGGCGTCCGACGCCAGGTTGCCGTCGTCGGCGTGGCAGTAGTTGCAGCCACCCTCGGGCGCCACCCAGGCCGTCATGGCCACCATCAGGCGGGTGAATTCGCCCACGCCCAGGCCGCCCAGCACCTTGACGTTCTGGTACACGTCGGACGCCGTGGGGCCGCCCGGCGTGGCGGGAATGGCGGGCTGCTCGGCCGGCGGCGTGTGCTTGACCTGCTGCGCCTCCAGCGTGCGCGGGTTGTAGACCTGGACCATGCCGGTGCCGCGCGCGCCGCGCTGCACCGTGTCCACCGGCGGGCGTTCACAGCCAGCCAGCAGCGCGGTGGCCAACAGGACACCGGCCAGCAGCGGCAAACGGAATGTGGGGTGGGTGCGCGTGTTCATCACTTGGCTCCTTGCATCAGGGCCGGGTCGATGACCGGCAGGAAAGCGGCCGGGTACATCGGGGCCACGCCATGTTTGACGGCCCACAGGTACCAGTTGTCCACCACGGTGCCGGTCAGCAGGATGCCGATGCCACCCGTGAGCGGGCACAGCACCGCAAACCACCAGGCCCAGCGGTGAATCGATTCCATGGTGGCGTTGAAGCCCATGGTCCAGCGCCAGAACAGGGCCGCGCGCTCGGTCGCCGTGCCGCGATCGGTGATCTGCTCCAGCTCGCGATCGCCGCCATAGCGGGAGACGGCCAGGATCGTCGCGCCATGCATCGCGAAGAGCAGGGCCGAACCGTAGAGGAAGGCGATCGACAGCATGTGGAAGGGGTTGTAGAACAGGTTGCCGTAGCGGATGGAGAAGGCCGCCGTCCAGTCCAGGTGGGGGAACAGGCCGAAG
>JAUYSB010000113.1 GCA_030696525.1 Hydrogenophaga sp.
TCCACCGCTGTCGCTACGCCTTGCACTGGGCGCGGCGCGGCGCGCTCGGGCAACGCTGCGCGGTCCGGTGTGGCGCCCTGCTGCCGCACCATCCATCCCACAGCGACACCCACCACCAGGCAGACCAGCGCACTTTGAAACAGCAAGGATGGACTAGCCCAGGAAGGCGAGGCCAGCCGAGCCTCTGACGGATACTGACTTGCGGCCGGTGCACGTTGGCGATCCTGGCCCCGCTCGCGCGACTCCAGATCTTTGAGCATGTCGTTGATCAGGCTCATGAACGGTACGCCCATGCGGCAACCACAGCCACGCCTGCCAAGACCAGCGCGCCCAATAAGCGCGACGCCGTGCGCTTGGGTCTGGCACCCAGCACCGAATCGGTGTCATCCGCCGCGTGCACCACCTCCTTCAGCCCGACCAGACGGCTGCCTTTGCCATAGGCCGACATCATGGCCTTGTTCGCCAGCACATTGATCAGGCGAGGCACGCAGCGTGACTTTCGCCGCAGCATCCAGAGCGCCAGGGGCGTGAACAACTGGCCACGCCGGTAGCCGGCCGCGGCTAGGCGGTGTTGCACGTAGTAGCTGAACTCGGAGTGGCTCAAGGGTTTGAGGTGATAGTGGAAGGTAATCCGTTGGCGCAGTTGCCTCACCGAAGGGTGGTTCAGGCGTTCGTCGAGCTCAGGCTGGCCAAAAATGATGACCTGCAGCAGTTTCCGGCTCTCCGTCTCCAGGTTGGTCAGCAGCCGGAGTGCCTCCAGCGTCTCGATCGGCATGGCCTGCGCTTCATCCAGACAGATGACCACCCGCTTGCCACTGTCGTTGAGCTCTAGCACCCGCCGCGTCAGCGCGTTGAGAATTTCGTGCTGTGTCATCCCCTCAGGCACGGGTCGTGGCAGACCCAGTTCTGCCGCCAGCTCAATGAACAGAGCCAGTGGCTCCAGGTAAGGGTTGAAGATGTAGCCCACGGCGTACTCCTCACCCAGTGCTCCCAACAGCTTGCGGCACAGCATGGTCTTTCCGGTGCCGACCTCCCCGGTGATCTTCATGAAGCCCTCGCCCATCGACACCGCGATCAGCAGCGTGTTGAGCGCCTCCTGCGAGGTTTCCGACGAAAAAAAGAACTGGGTGCTCGGCGTGATGGAGAACGGGAAAGCCTGCAGGCCGAAGTGCTCTAGGTACATGTTGTCTGGGCGAAAGCCTTGGATTGGGGTGCGAGCTGCGGTCAGTTCGAGCGCTGCCTGGGCTTGCAGAAATAACCCCCACCGGGGAAAGTCTTGCCGTCAAAGTCCTGCGCCCGCGCATGAAACCCTTCGACCTGCCATTTCACATCCTGGGTGTTCAGCGAGGCGCAATGCATCGCGGCCAGCGAGGCCAATTGCAGGGGCACGGGGCCAAAGGCTTCTCCGCGATCCCAGGCCACGGTTTTGCCACGCGTCACCAGGCGCGGCGGCGTCTCGTCCTGATGGTTGCCGCGCGACACGGCGCAGCCCGAAGCCAGCCAGGCGGCGATGAACAAGGTACAGATCGTGAGCGTCTTCATGTGTGTGGGGTCCTTTCGTCGCGCGGCACTCAGGCGATGATGAAATTGGTCTGGTCGAGCGCCAGGGTCGGGTGGTTGAGCAGCGTGGCGATGAGCAAGCCGTCGTACGTCACCGCGCCCGATCCTGCGTCGTAGGCCAGATGGTTCAGGGGATTCGCGTCGCTGAAAATGGACCGATCCAGATAGATGCGGTCTTCACCAGCCACGAAGTCCACCAGGGTGACGGCGTGGGCGGCTCCGGGAGCGGCGTTCAAGACAAAGGTGTCGGCACCGGCACCGCCGGTGAGCTCGTCGATGCCATAGCCACCGATCAGCACGTCGTTGCCCGATCCACCTTTCAGCACGTCGCTCCCGCCACCGCCGACCAGCAAATCGTTTCCGTCACCGCCATTGAGCGTGTCCACCAAGCCGAAGGTCTCGTCGATCCAGCTTCCCGGACGGCCGGAGTTGAGCGGATCGGCAAATATCAGGTCGTTGCCCGCGCCCCCATTGAATGTTTCGGCATGGCCGTCGTTGGCCGTGGAGCCATAGAGCAGGTCCGCGCAGGCCGTGCCGTTGACAACGGGGCTTTCATCGCTCGATTCGGCTCCCTGCACGCGGTAGTAGCTGAGGCCGTTGGCGGTGCCGAAGTCGTAGCCGTAGTAGGTGCCACTGTTGGTGAAGGTGAGGTACTCCAGGGCACCGGACCCCACACCACGGCTCGCGTCGAAATGGTTAACCACTTCGGCAAAGGCGTTGCCCACCTGTAGGTAGAGCGAGTTGAATTGGCCAAGCAACCCATGGTTGGCAGGCAATACCTGCATATGCGTGAATGCGGCGGCCCCCTGGTCCACAGTCAGCACGTCATAGGCAGTGACGGCCCCCTCGATGGAAAGGCTGGGGTACGGCTCCGCAGCCGCGTGCGCGAGGTGGTACTGCACACCGCTGGTGGGCGCACCCAGCGTGAAAGTCATCTGCCCTTGCTCGCTGTCCAGACCGTTGGCCGTCGCCTGCACGGTGACGGTGTAGCGTTGGCCGATGCATTGGGCATTGGCACCGGCCGCCGTCAGCGAAACGATGCCGGTGCTCGTGTCCAGGTAGAACCAGGGGTTGCTCGCCGGATCGGTGCCGGGGTAGGTGGCCGGGTTGTAGGGGCCGCTGCCCTCGGCCGCGCGCCCCGGAATGGTGGCGCCGGAGGCCGCGTCCACCACCTTGAGCACCCGAAACACCGCGTTGGCCTGATTGGAATCGAAGTCCGCCACGGTCTTGCCGTTGTCGGCGCTGGTATCGATCGGGTGCAAAACGCTCAGCGGCGTGTTGATGTTAGTGGGGCCAGGGACAGTGCCCGGCGGAGTGGCGGGGGGTTTGGGATAGATGCTGGTGGGGCCGGTCTGGCCACCACCACCACCACCACCACCACCCGCGCCCAGCAGGGGCAGCAGTCCGAGCGGCCACAGTGCGCCGCCCGCGGGGTGCGCATCGGCGGCACCTGAGGGGCCGCAAGCGTCGGCGACCCCGGGTTCGGAGACCGGGCAGGATGGCGGGGCAGGGGGGAGGCCGGCGGCGG
>JAUYSB010000185.1 GCA_030696525.1 Hydrogenophaga sp.
TCCACCGCCTGCGGCGTGAGCACCGAGGTCGGCTCGTCGAGGATCAGCAGTTGCGGATTCGTCAGCAGCGCGCGGATGATCTCGACCCGCTGCATCTCGCCCACCGACAGCGTGTGCACCGGGCGCGAGGGGTCGATGTCGAGCCCGTACTCGGCTGCCTTGGCGGTGATGCTCGCGGCCACTGCCGGCAGGGTGAGCGATTTGTCCAGCCCCAGCCACACGTTTTCTGCCACGGTGAGCGTGTCGAACAGGCTGAAGTGCTGGAACACCATGCTGATGCCCAGCGCCCGCGCTTCTTGCGGGTTGCGGATGTGCACCGGCTTGCCGTTGAACAGCACGGCGCCTTCGTCGGGTTTGACCGAGCCGTAGATGATTTTCATCAGGGTGGACTTGCCGGCGCCGTTTTCACCCAGCACGGCGTGGATTTCGCCGGGGGCCACGGTCAGGTGCACGTCCTTGTTGGCCACCACGCCGGGATAGCGTTTGGTGATGCCGCTCAGGTGCAATCGGGGGGTCGTCAAGGCGAACTCCTTCTGTTGTGTCTCGAGGGGAACGGGTTCATGCGGCTTCGGCCTGCGCACCGCGCAACGACGATGCCACCTGTTTGATCTGTTCACGCAGCCAGCGCCCGGCCTTGGACGCGTGCGTGCGCTCGTGCCAGAGCTGGTAATACATCATGCGAGGGAAGACCACCGGACACGCCAGCACCTGCACCGGCAGGCTGGCGGTGAAACGCTCGCAGTACTGGCGCCCGGTGGTCAGCACCAGCAGGCTGCCGGCCACCATGGCCGGTATCAACGCAAAATGGGGGCAGCGCGCGGTGATGTGGCGCGCCAGGCCTTGGGCGGCCAGGTGGTCGTCGATGAAGCCGCGCCCACCCGGGTGGGTGGGCGTGGGCGCAATGTGTTCGGCCGCCAGCCAGGCCGCCTGGTCCCAGCCGCGCCGCGCCGCCGGGTGGTGTTTGGCCACCAGGCACACCACCTCGTCACCAAACAGGCGGCCCAGGTGCAGGTCGTCCGGCGGTTTGGGCCAGTTGCCAATCACCACCTCGTAATGGCCCTGGGCCAGGTGGGTGCGGTAGTCGGCGTCGGCCGACAAGGGGTGGATTTCGATCTGGCAACCCGGCGCCTGCGCCTTGATCTGGGTCACCAGCTGGGGCAGGAAGGCGGGGTCGAGGTAATCGCTGGCGGCCAGGCTGAAGGTGTGGCGGGCGGTGGCGGGGTCGAAGGCGCGGGCGTCGGAAAACAGCACCTCGGCGCTGCGCAGGATGTCGGCCGCCGGGGCCACCATGCGCAGGCCCGCCTCGGTGGGCACCATGCTGGCGCCCGAACGCACCAGAAGGGGGTCACCCGCCAGATCGCGCAAGCGCTTGAGCGCCGCACTCACCGCCGGCTGGTACATGCCCAGCTTGAGCGCCGCACGCGAGACACTGCGCTCGGTGAGCACGGTGTGCAGCACGCGGATCAGGTGCAGGTCAATCTTGTCGAACATGGCCATGTATTTCATACCCGATGACTGTATGCGTTGATGGTGTCCTGGGCATTCTCGTCATACGCCCGAGCATATGTTGTGCCACAGGCCCGGGCGCTATGCTGGCGTGTATGAAGCCTCAAAAATCCGGACAAACCCTGAGATTCCTGCGCCGCGGCGAAGCGGTGGCGCTGGACAACGTCGCCCCCGACCGCACCCTGCTGGACGTGCTGCGCGAAGACCTGCACCTGAGCGCCACCAAGGAGGGCTGCGGTGAAGGCGATTGCGGCGCCTGCACCGTGGTGCTGGGCGAGCTGGTGAACGGCCAGTTGCAACACAAGGCCATCAACAGCTGCATACGCCTGGCGCATTCGGTGGACGGCATGGCGGTCTACACCGCGGAAGACATTGCCGCACCGACCGGCGAACTGCACCCGGTGCAGGAAGCCATGGTCCAGTGCCACGGCAGCCAGTGCGGCATCTGCACCCCTGGTTTTGTGATTAGCCAGTTCGGCATGTACCAGAACCATGGTGGCCGCCCGGTGGGCCGCGAGCAGGCCCAGGCCGACCTCTCAGGCAACCTGTGCCGCTGCACCGGCTACCGGCCCATCCTCGACGCCGCCGCGCAAATGGGCGAGCTGCCCCTGCCCGCCGGCTGCGCGGTGGACACGGCCGCCACGGTGGCTGCGCTGAAGGCTTTGAAGAAGAAACCGGCCGCCGACACCCCTTACCAACGCCCCACCACCCTGCCCGCCTTGTTGCAGGCGCGCGCCGCGTCGCCGAAGGCGCAGGTCGTGGCCGGCTGCACCGACGTCGGCCTGTGGGTCACCAAACAGCACAAGCGTTTTGCGCAGGTGCTGGACGTGACCGCCGCGCGCGAGCTGCAACGCGTGGAAAGCTACCAGCACCACATCGCCATCGGCGCGGCCGTGTCGCTGACCGATGCGTTTGCCGCGCTGGTCAAGGAGCGGCCGCAACTGCTGACCTTCTCGCGCCGTTTCGCCGGCCTGCCAGTGCGCAACTCCGGCACCCTCGGCGGCAACGTGGCCAACGGCTCGCCCATCGGCGACGCCATGCCCCTTCTGATTGCGCTGGGCGCCAGCGTGGTGCTGATGCGCTGGAAAAAAACCGCTGCGGGCGGTGAAATGGCCCACCGCGAACTGCGGCTGGAAGACCTCTACACCGGCTACCGCACCAACGCCATGCGGCCCGACGAGCTGGTGGCTTGGATCAAGGTGCCCAGGCCCACCGCCAACGAAACATTGGCGGTGTACAAGATCAGCAAACGTTTCGACGACGACATCTCCGCCGTCTGCCTGGCCGTCAGGCTTGAATTCAGCGAGGGCGTGGTGCAAGCCGCGTCCATCGGCGCTGGCGGCGTGGCCGCCACCCCGGCCCGTGCCCGCCGCACCGAAGCCGCCCTGCGCGGCCAGCCCTGGACCGAAGACACCGTGATGGCCGCGATGGACACGCTGCGCAGCGAGTTCCAACCCATCTCCGACATGCGCGCCAGCGCCGCCTACCGCGTGAGCGTGCTGGGCAACCTGCTGCGCCGCTTCTGGCTGGAAAGCCAGGGCATACAGGGCATCAACCTGGAATCACTCAAGGGCCTGGAGGTGACGGCATGAACGCCCCCGATCTCAAACTGGTCATCAACAGCGGTCGCGCAGCCGGTGTGTCCCGCTTCCACGAAAGCGCACGCGCCCAGGTGGCGGGTGCGGCCACCTACATCGACGACATCCCCGAGGTGCGCGGCACCCTGCACGCCGCACCAGTGTGCTCGCCCATCGCCCACGGCAAGCTGCGCGGCATCGACGCCAGCGCCGCCCTGGCCCAGCCCGGCGTGCGCGGCTTCATCAGCGCGGCCGACATCCCCGGCGACCCCATCCTCGCCGCCTTCGGCCACGACGAGCCGGTGTTCGCGCAGGACACGGTGCAATTCGTTGGCCAGGTCGGCGGCCTCATCCTGGCCGACGACGCCATGACCGCCCGCCGCGCCACGCGGCTGGTGAAATGGGACATCGAAGCCCTGCCGCCGGTGCTGTCCCCACAAGCAGCGCACGCCCAACAAAGCTACGTGCTGCCACCTGTGCACGTCAAACGTGGTGACGCCGCCGCCGCGCTGGCCCGCGCCCCACACACGCTCGAAGGCAGCTTCGAGGTCGGCGGGCAGGAACACTTCTACCTCGAAGGCCAGATCGCTTACGTGTTGCCGCTGGAACAGAACCAGTGGTGGGTGTATTCCAGCACCCAGCACCCAGGCGAGGTGCAGCACTGGGTGTCGCATGTGCTGGGCTTGCACAACCACGCGGTCACGGTGGAATGCCGGCGCATGGGTGGTGGTTTTGGCGGCAAGGAAACACAAGCTGGCCACCTGGCCGTGTGGGCCGCCATCGCCGCGCAAAAGCTCAAGCGCCCGGTCAAGCTGCGGCTGGACCGCGACGACGATTTTTTGATCACCGGCAAGCGCCACCCCTTTGCCTACAGCTACCAGGTGGGCTTTGACAACACCGGCCTGCTCAGCGGCCTGAAGCTGGACATGCTGGCCAACTGCGGCTTCTCGGCTGATCTGTCGGGCCCGGTGGCCGACCGCGCCATCTTCCACGCCGACAACGCCTATTTCCTGGAAGACGTGGCCATCAGCAGCTACCGCTGCAAGACCAACACCCAGAGCCACACCGCGTTCCGGGGCTTTGGCGGGCCGCAGGGCGTGATCGTGATCGAGCGCATCATGAGCGACATCGCCCGCCACCTGGGGCTGGACGCGCTGGACGTGCGGCTGCGCAACCTCTACGGCATTGAGGAACGCAACGTCACGCACTACCAGATGCAGGTCGAGGACAACATCCTCGAACCGTTGATGACCACGCTGGCCCAGACCAGCCGCTACCGCGAGCGCCACGAAGCCATCGCCCACTGGAACGCCAGCAGCCCGGTCATCCAGCGCGGCATCGCGCTCACGCCGGTCAAGTTCGGCATCAGCTTCACCGCCACCCTGTTCAACCAGGCCGGCGCGCTGGTGCACGTCTATACCGATGGCAGCGTGCAGGTGAACCACGGCGGCACCGAGATGGGCCAGGGCCTGAACACCAAGGTGGCCGCCATCGTCGCCGACGAACTGGGTGTGCCGT
>JAUYSB010000299.1 GCA_030696525.1 Hydrogenophaga sp.
AGGTGCTGGAGTTCATCTAGGTTCCGCGGGATCAGACGCGGGCGCGTAGACCCGTGGCTTGACTTCGTTTCAATGTCGTGGCGTCGGTCATGCGCGACCGCGTAACCGGCTCCGCGGCTGTCCCCCGTCGGCTTCGCCTCCTCCGCCTTTATGCCGCTGCGCCGGACACCCGATCACCCCCAACCTGTAGGCACACGAACGCCTGCACACCAAGCTCACTTCGGCTCGCGGATGTGGGGTGCGCTGCGCAGCGACATAAAGGCGGAGGGCGCGCAGCGCCCGGGGGACAGTCGCGGAGCAGCGCACCCCGCAGCCGCGAGCCCGCGAGGCTCAAGAACGCAGAGCAGCGCGTGCCAATTCCTCTTCCCGCAGCCGCAGCACCCGCCGCTGCACCTTGCCCGTGGTGGTCATGGGCAAGGCGTCGATGAACTCGATTTCCTTGGGGTATTCGTAAGGCGCCAACTGCCCCTTCACGTGTTGCTGCAGCTCAGCCACCAAGGCCTTGGAGCCCACAAAACCTGTCGCCAACACCACATAGGCCTTGACCAGCGCACCACGCTCGGCATCGGGTTTGGGCACCACGGCGGCGTTGGCCACGGCCGGGTGTTTGACCAGGCAGTTCTCGATCTCGCTCGGCCCAATGCGGTAACCGGACGACTTGAACACGTCGTCGGCGCGGCCCTGGTACCAGAGGTAACCGTCGACATCGCGGGTGGCCATGTCGCCGGTGCGGCACCAGCTGCTGGCCGGATCGCCCGTGTACTTGGCGCGCGTGGCGGCTTCGTTTTTCCAATAGCCCAAAAAGAAGATCGGGTCCGGCTTGCCGTGCACGTCCAGCCGGTGCACCGCCACGTCTCCCGGCACACCGACCGGGCATTCCTTGCCGTCGTCGTCGATCACCGCCACCCGGTGGCCCGGGTAGCCCTTGCCCATGCTGCCGGGTTTGGCCGGCCACAGGCGCGCGCAGTTGCCCACGATGTAGTTGATCTCCGTCTGGCCGAACATCTCGTTGACCGTCACGCCCAGTTGCTGCTGACAGTAGGCAAACACCGCGTCACCCACCGCCTCGCCGGCACTCATCAGCGCCTGCAATTGCAGCTTGTAACGGCGCCGGGGTTCGGGCACCGCTTTCATCATGGCCTTGAGCGCGGTCGGGAACAAAAAACTGTGGGTCACGCCGTGGCGGTGCATCAGTTCAAACGCCAGCTCGGGCGTGAAGCGGCCGTTGTAGCCCACGATGGGCCGGCCGAAGTAGAGGCTGGGCAACAAGGCGTCCATCAGGCCGCCGGTCCAGGCCCAATCGGCGGGCGACCAGAACATGGCGTCTGACTTCACGCTCGCGTCCCACGGGTCAAAACCGAACCAGTTCTGGCTGCAGACAAAACCCGTGAGGTTGCCGATCAGTGCGCGGTGCGGAATCAACGCGCCCTTGGGGTTGCCGGTGGTGCCGCTGGTGTAGATCAGCACCGCCGGGTCGTCGGCCCCGGTGGGCACCAGATCGAACCGGCCCTGCACCTTGGCCAGGGCCGCATCGAAACCGATGTCGGCCTCGGACGCGGCAGCCCCGACACCCAGCACCTGGCGCAAGGCCGGGCATTCGGCGCGCACCGCCAGCACGTTGGCCAGGGTCTGTTCGTCGCAGATGGCGACCACCGCCTCGCTGTCCTGCAGGCGAAAGGCCAGGGCTTCGGGGCCGAACAGTTGCGACAAGGGCATGCCCACCGCGCCCAACTGCAGCACCGCCATGTAGGCCACCGCCGTCTCAAACCGCTGCGGCAACACGATGGCCACGCGGTCGCCGCGCTGCACACCCAGGCCGCGCAAGACGTTGGACAGGCGGTTGGCGGCATCGGCCAGTTCGGCGCGGCTGTGGTGGCGGGCGGGCCCGTGCGGGCCGTCGGCGATCAGCGCGGTCTCGCGGGCCAGGACCGGATCGGCGGCCCAGCGGCGGCAGCATACCTCGGCCATGTTGAACTGCGCCGGCACCTGCCAGCGGAATTCAGCGTGCAGCTGAGCGTGGTGATCAACGGGCTTGTCTCGGCCTGGACTGCGGGGCATGGGTTGTCTCCGTAAGATCTTGAAAATGTACCAAGCCCAACGCCCTTCCCGCTCCGAATTTGTGCCGCTGCGCCACCTGCGCTACCACCTGCGCCACTGGGGCCAGCCGCAGGCCGGCGTGGCGCCGCTGGTGCTGGTGCACGGCTGGATGGACGTGTCGGCCTCGTTCCAGTTTGTGGTGGATGCGATGCAAACCGACCGCTGGGTCATCGCCCCCGACTGGCGCGGCTACGGCCTGACCGAAGGCCCGCCCACCGACAACTACTGGTTCCCCGATTACCTGGCCGACCTCGACCACATCGTGGACCACGTCGCGGGCGGCCAGCCCATCGACCTGCTGGGCCACAGCATGGGCGGCAACGTGGCCATGATGTACGCGGGCGTGCGGCCCGAGCGCGTGCGCCGCCTGATCAATCTGGAGGGTTTTGGCATGCCGGCCACCCGCCCGGCGCAGGCGCCGGGGCGTTATGCGCAGTGGATGGACCAAGTCAAGGGCCTGCCGCGCGGGGACCTGGCCATGAGCACCTACGACGACGCCTCGGGCGTGGCGGCGCGGCTGATGAAAACCAACCCGCGCCTGGGCGCCGACCAGGCCGCGTGGCTGGCCCGGCACTGGGCGGCACCACAGGCCGACGGTCGCTGGGCGGTGCTGGGCGACGCCGCGCACAAGATTGTCAACGCCCAGCTCTACCGGGTGGACGAGGTGTTGGCCATCTTCCAGCGCATCAGCGCGCCGGTGCTGGCGGTGGAGTCCAGCGACAAACATTTCGACGTCTGGTGGAAAGGCCGCTACACCCTGGATGAATACCACGAACGGCTCAAAGCCGTGCCTCAGGTTCGCATCGTACAAGTGAACGACGCCGGCCACATGCTGCACCACGACCAGCCTGGCGCGGTGGCCGCGCTGATCGAGGAATTCCTGGCCTGAGGCCCGCTGCGATGCCATGACCGGCCTGCCATGAGAAAATCCACGGTTTAGCCAGGCAAACGACAGCGTTTGCCCCGGCCGCCCCGAATCTCCTCTCGAAAGTTGCCCCCATGGAAGCCGAACGCCTGAACAGCCTCAAGAACCAACTGGCCGACCTCACCGCGCGTGTGGTCGAGCTCCGGAGGTATCTTTGACTACGATGCCAAGGCCCTGAAACTCAACGAAGTCGACGCCGCGCTGGAAGACCCCACGGTCTGGAACAACCCCAAACGCGCGCAGGAACTCGGCAAGGAAAAGAAGGCGCTTGAAGACGTGGTGCACGTGCTCGACCGCCTGACCGGCGAGCTGGCCGACAACACCGAGCTGTTCGAGATGTCGGCCGAGGACGATGACGAAGCCGGCATCGCCACCATCGAAGCCGAAGCCGCCAAGGTGCTGGCCGATGTCGAGAAGCTCGAATTCCGCCGCATGTTCAACAACCCGGCCGATCCGCTGAACTGCTTTCTTGACATCCAGGCCGGCGCGGGCGGCACCGAGGCCTGCGACTGGGCCAGCATGCTGCTGCGCCAGTACCTGCGCTACGCCGAACGCAAGGGTTTCAGCACCACGGTGGAAGACGAAACCGCAGGCGACACGGCCGGCATCAAAAGCGCCACCATCAAGATCGAGGGCGAATACGCCATTGGCCTGCTGCGCACCGAAACCGGCGTGCACCGCCTGGTGCGCAAGTCGCCCTTCGACAGCTCGGGCGGGCGCCACACCTCGTTTGCCTCGGTGTTTGTGTACCCCGAGATCGACGACTCGATCGAGATCAACATCAACCCGGCCGACGTGCGCACCGACACCTTCCGCGCCAGTGGCGCCGGTGGTCAGCACATCAACAAGACCGACTCGGCGGTGCGCCTGACGCACATCCCCACCGGCATCGTGGTGCAGTGCCAGGACGGCCGCAGCCA
>JAUYSB010000068.1 GCA_030696525.1 Hydrogenophaga sp.
AGGGCGGTCACGCCCGGCTTGTTCTTGCTTTCGATCTTGGGTGCATGGCCCTGGCTCAGCATGCGTGCCCGGTAGGTGGCCGCCAGCACCAGCTGAAAGCGGTTGGGAATCTTTTCCAGGCAGTCTTCGACGGTGATGCGGGCCATGGTGTTCTCCGGGGGGCTTAAAAACTACAGGATGTTGAGCGCGCGGAAGGTCTCGGCGCGGGCCCGTTTCTGCGCAGCGAACTTCAGGCGCTGGGCGTGGGCAATGGCTTTCAGGTCGAAAAGCGCGCGGTCAAACGAATCGTTGATTATAACGAAGTCGAATGCCTGCACCTGTGCCACCTCCTCGGCCGCGTTGTGCAGGCGCAGTTCGATGGTGTCGGGGGAGTCTTCGGCGCGGCGCTGCAGGCGTGAGCGCAGCTCTTCCCAACTGGGCGGCAGGATGAAGATCAGCACCGCGTTGGCAAACAGCTGCTTGATCTGTATCGCGCCCTGGTAGTCGATCTCCAGCACCACGTCGCTGCCCTGGCCGATCATGGCCTCGATGCCGGCGCGCGAGGTGCCGTAGCGGTTGTTGTGCACATGCGCCCATTCGAGAAACGCACCGTCGGCCACCATGCGATCAAAGGTGGCGTTGTCAATGAAGTGGTATTCGCGGCCATTGACCTCCTGACCACGCGGCGCGCGCGTGGTGTGCGAGATCGAGGGAACGATGTGGGAGTCCAGCTCCATCAGCGCCTTGACCAGGCTCGATTTGCCGGTGCCGCTGGGGGCCGCGACCACGTAGAGGTTGCCGGGGTATTCCATATTCAGTTCTCGCAGCAGTGGGTTTCGCCGCCGGGCCGCCCCAAGACGAAACAGCCCTTTTTTGGGGGCAGCGACCCGCGCAGCGGTGGAGCGTGGGGGCATGTTGTTTCGCCGCCGGGCCGCCCCAAGGCGAAACAGCCCCCTTGGGGGGCAGCGACCCGCGCAGCGGTGGAGCGTGGGGGCATGTTCTTACTCGATGTTCTGGACCTGCTCGCGCATCTGCTCGATCAGCACCTTCATGTCCACCGATATGCGGGTGAGTTCCAGGCTGGAGGATTTGGAGCCCAGGGTATTGGCTTCGCGGTGAAGTTCCTGAATCAGGAAGTCCAGGCGTTTGCCCAGGTCTTTGCCTGTTTGCAGCAGGCGCTCGATTTCGTCCAGGTGCGAGGCCAGGCGGGTCAGCTCCTCGGCCACGTCGATGCGGATGGCGAAGGCGGTGGCCTCGGTCAGGGCGCGGTCGCGCGCCATGTCGGACGGCGCACTGCCTTCCACCGCGCCCAGGGCCTCGTTCCAGCGCTCGATGAAGCGCTGGCGTTGTTGCTCCACCAGCCGGGGCACCAGAGGCTGAGCTTGCTGGGCCAGGTTGCGCAATTGCGTCACGCGCTCCAGCAGGCTGGTGGCCAGACGTGCGCCCTCGCGTTCGCGCGAGGCGATGAAGGCGTCGAGGGCGGTGTCGATCAGCTCGACCAGGCCGTCAGACAGGCCGGTGGTGGACAAGGGTTGGCGCGCCTTGGTTTGCAGCACCTCGGCCACGCTCAGCGGCGCGGCGGTGGGCAGCCAGGCGCGGATGTTGTCCTGCACCGCCACCAGGCGTTGCAGGTCGGCCGGGGAGGGCGCTTGAATGCCACCATCGGCGCGGCCTTCTATCCAGGCGCGCAGTTCGACCTTGCCGCGTTTGATGCGCGACATGATTTTTTCGCGCAGCGCCGGTTCGGCGTTGCGCAGCTCGTCGGAGAGCTTGAAAGAGAGATCGAGAAAGCGGCTGTTGACCGACCGCAACTCCAGGCCCACGCTGGGCAGGCCGACCGTTGCCGCGGGTGTGTCGGCCTCACTTTTCGAGGCACCGCCATGCACCGTGGCGTAGCCGGTCATGCTGTAAACTGGCATTGATATTTCCGTTGATGGCCCGCAGGGCGGGTGCTGTCTGGAGCGTGCACCGCGAGAGTCCGCATTATGTCAAAGACCAAACCCGCTCCGCTCCCGCCCGATACCCTGATCGGTGGCTACCGCGTCATCTGCAAACTCGCGGCCGGCGGCTTCGGCATCGTCTACCTCGCCATCGACGCTGGCGGCCAGAAGGTTGCGCTCAAGGAATACCTGCCAGCGTCGCTGGCCTCGCGCGATCCGGGCCACCTGCTGCCCACCGTGCCGCCCGACAAGCTCTCGCTCTACCGCCTCGGCCTCAAGAGTTTTTTCGAAGAAGGCCGCGCGCTGGCGCAGATCTCGCATCCGTCGGTCGTGAGCGTGCTCAACTTCTTTCGCGAGAACGAAACCGTCTACATGGTGATGAACTACCTGGAGGGCGCGTCCCTGCAGGACTTCATCGTCACCGCGCGCGAACTCAAGCGTCCCAAGGTGTTCCGCGAATCGACCATCCGCAGCCTGTTCGACGAGGTGCTGCGGGGCCTGCGCATCGTGCACCAGCACAAGATGCTGCACCTGGACATCAAGCCGGCCAACATCTTCATCACCGAGGACAACAAGGCCGTGCTGATCGACTTCGGCGCCGCGCGCGAGGTGCTCAACAAGGAAGGCCAGTTTGTGCGGCCCATGTACACGCCGGGGTTTGCCGCGCCCGAGATGTACAAGCGCAACGCCCAGCTCGGCCCCTGGACCGACATCTACGCCGTGGGTGCCTGCATGTACGCGGCCATGCAGGGTTACCCGCCCAACGACGCGCCCCAGCGCCTGGACAAGGACCGCCTGGCGCTGGCCATGGGTCGGCTGCGCGGTGTGTATTCCGACAACCTCATCGAGGTCGTGTTGTGGTGCATGGCACTCGACCCGCTGGCGCGGCCGCAGTCGGTGTTCTCGTTGCAGAAGGAGTTGGGCCGCGAGGTTGAGCGCAGTTACTCCAAACCCAGCGTGGCCGACAAGGTGCGCCAGCAGTTCGGCAACCTGTTGTCCTCCGACAAGCAGAAGGGGCGTCCGCCAGCGGACGTGACACAGCTGTGAACAGCATGAAATTCGCCGTCCACCAGGTCAGCCGCCAGGGCGGGCGCGAGAAGAACGAAGACCGCATGGGCTACAGCTACACCCGCGAGGCGGTGCTGCTGGCCCTGGCCGTCGGCATGGGCGGCCACCCCAAAGGCGAGGTGGCCGCGCAGATCGCGGTGCAAACGGTCTCCGAATTGTTCCACCGCCAGGCGCAGCCTGCGCTCAGCAACGTGGCGGGCTTTCTGAGCGAGGCGCTGATGGCCGCGCACCAGGCCATCGTGGACCATGGCAACGAACACGCCATGCTCGACAACCCCCGCACCACACTGGTGGTGGCGGTGATCCAGAACGGCTATGTGCAGTGGATCCACTCGGGCGATTCGCGCATTTACCTCGTGCGCCAGGGCAAGCTTTTGCAGCGCAGCCGCGACCATTCCTACGCCGAAAAACACATCATGATCCGGGGCCAGGCCGACCCCATGAACCGCAACATCCTGTTCACCTGCCTGGGCTCGCCGGTGGCGCCGCTGTTCGATGTGTCCGACCCCATCTTTCTGCACGAGGGCGACCGCGTGCTGCTGTGCTCCGACGGCCTGTGGGGCGAAGTCAGCGACGAACAGATTGCCGAACAGCTGGCCCAGGGGCGGGTGCAGGACTCCGTGCCGGTGCTGGTGGACGAAGCCCTGCAGCGCGGTGGCGCGCACGGCGACAACGTCACCGTGCTGGCACTCGACTGGGAAACGCCGGGCGACTTCGAGCCCACCCACATGATCAGCACCGAGGGCGTCAGCGACGGCGTGTTTGCCTCCACCATCCAGGCCGCCGGTACCCTCGACCCCTCGCTCGACGACTTCGACGACGCGGCCATCGAGCGTTCGATCGCCGAAATCAACGAAGCCATACGCCGCTCTGCGGCACGAAAAGGTCCCTCCCAATGAGTTCCACTTCCCCTGCAACCCTGGCCCGCTCCTTCGGCCGGGCTGCCGACCAGCTGCGCCCGGTGCGCATCACCCGCGGCTTCACCAAACACGCCGAAGGTTCGGTGCTGATCGAGTTTGGCGACACACGCGTTTTGTGCACCGCTTCCGTTGAAGAAAAAGTGCCGCCGCACAAACGCGGCAGCGGCGAGGGTTGGGTCACGGCCGAATACGGCATGTTGCCGCGCGCCACCCACACCCGCAGCGACCGCGAAGCCGCCAAGGGCAAACAAAGCGGGCGCACGCAGGAAATCCAGCGCCTGATCGGCCGTTCGCTGCGCGCCGTGTTCGACCTCAAGAAGTTGGGCGAGCGCACCATCGCCCTGGACTGCGACGTGCTGCAGGCCGACGGTGGCACCCGCACGGCCAGCATCACCGGCGCGTTTGTGGCCGCGCAGGACGCGGTCAACACCTTGTTGGCCGCCGGCAAGATCAGCGAGACACCCATCATCAACCACGTGGCCGCCGTGTCGGTGGGCATCGTCCAGGGCGTGCCCGTGCTCGATCTGGATTACCCCGAAGATTCCGCCTGCGACACCGACATGAACGTGGTCATGACCGGCGTGGGCCACTACGTGGAAGTGCAGGGCACGGCCGAAGGTGTGGCCTTCAACCGCGACGAGATGAACCAGCTGCTGGCCCTGGCCGAAAAAGGCATTGGCGAGCTGGTCGAATTGCAGACCGCCGCCTTCAAGTGAGTGTGGGCATGAAGCTGGTCCTGGCGTCCAACAACCCCGGCAAACTCGCCGAACTGCAGGCCATGTTCGCGCCCCTGGGCGTGGAACTGGTGCGCCAGGCCGACCTGGGCATTCCCGAGGCGGCCGAGCCGCACCACACCTTCATCGAGAACGCGCTGGCCAAGGCGCGGCACGCGGCGCAGCACAGCGGTTTGCCTGCGCTGGCCGACGACGCCGGCCTGTGTGTGGACGCCTATGGCGGCCAGCCTGGTGTGGACACCGCCTACTACGCCACCCGTTTTGGCTACGAGAAGGGCGACAACAACAACGTGCGCGCTTTGCTAGAGCAGATGAAGGACGTGACCAACCGCCGCGCCGCCTTGGTCAGCACCCTGGTGGCCTTGCGCAGTGCCGACGACCCCGAGCCCCTGGTGGCCAGCGGCCGGGTGGTGGGGCACATCGCGCCCGAGCCGGTGGGCCACAACGGCTTCGGCTTTGACCCCGTGATGTGGCTGCCCGAATTCGGCCAGACCTTTGCCCAGCTGCCCACCGAAGTGAAAAACGCCAACAGCCACCGGGGCCGCGCGGCGCAGGCCATGCTGGCGCTCATGCGCGAGCGCTGGTTTCAAGGGCAGCCGTGAACCAGATCGTGCAACTCATGCGCCCGGGCAGCCTGCAACTGAGCGCGCTGCCGCCGCTGGCGCTCTACATCCACCTGCCCTGGTGCCTGAAGAAGTGCCCCTACTGCGACTTCAACTCGCACGAAAACAGCGGTGCCCTGCCCGAACAGGCCTACCTGCAGGCGCTGCGCGATGATTTGAGCGCAGCGCTGCCGCTGATCTGGGGCCGCACGGTGCACAGCGTGTTCATTGGCGGCGGCACGCCCAGCCTGTTTTCGCCCGACGCGATCGCGCAGCTCATTTCGGACGTGCGCGCCTTGCTCAAGCTGGAGGCCAATGCCGAGATCACGCTGGAAGCCAACCCTGGCACGTTCGAGACCGACCGCTTCAAGGCCTTCCGCCAGGCCGGCGTCACGCGGCTGTCGGTGGGCGTGCAGAGCTTTGACGACCGTTTCCTCAAGGCCCTGGGCCGGGTGCACAACAGCGCCCAGGCGCGCGCCGCCCTGACCGAGGCGGCCCAGCATTTCGAGACCTTCAACCTCGACCTGATGTACGCCCTGCCCGGGCAAAGCCAGGCCGATCTGGACGCCGACCTGCAGCAAGCCCTGGCCTTCACGCCACCGCACCTGTCGCTGTACCACCTGACGATGGAGCCCAACACACGCTTCGCCACACAGCCCCCCAAAGACCTGCCCGATGAGGACACGGCCTTCGACATGCTGGACCGCCTCATCGAGGCCACCGGCCTGGCCGGATTGGAGCGCTACGAGATTTCGGCCTATGCGCGCAAAGGCCACCGCGCCATGCACAACCTG
>JAUYSB010000020.1 GCA_030696525.1 Hydrogenophaga sp.
CTGCGAGAGATTGCATTGACCATCCAGAACGGGTTGCGTGCGCAGGATGTGGCTGGGCGCATGGGGGGCGAGGAGTTCTTGGTGCTGCTGCCCCATTCCACGGCAGACGAGGCGTTGGTAATTGCGGAACGGCTGCGTCAACTGATCAACGACGTGAATTGCCTGCAACGCTGCAATCTCAAGACGACGCTTTCTGTGAGCGTGGGTGCTGTGCAGTTTGATCCGGTACGGCATGCGGGTGGTGACGAACTCATCCACGACGCCGATCAGGCCCTGTACAGGGCCAAGGAGCGCGGGAGAAATCGGGTGGAGTTGGCGCTGCAGAGTGCCTCCCTGGACACGGTCGCGCTGGCTTGACATGGCCGTTGACCGCGCGGGCAGCTCTGTGCATGCCAGGACACAAAACGGAAATCCATTCGCAGGTCAGGCAAACACCGCGCAGAGCCCCCATGTGCATTTGCTTGTGCTCCGATGTGTCCCATCGCTGTGTTCACTGTCGGAAATGCTCAGGCCTTGATATGACTTTCGGTTACGCTGCGATCTGCACTCCCATCAGATCGTGGCGTTTGGCGCCGCATGTTGTGTGATCAAACCTCTGCCTGCATGAATTCAGTTTTTGTTTCCGATACCCGCCTGGAAGCTCATCTCGAGCAGGTCCACGCCAGATGGCAGGCCTTGCGCGCGTCCATCGATTTGCAGGCCCGGTCTGGGCGGGTACAGGCCGAGATGGACCCGGATGCATTTGACCGGATGATGACGGCAGCCAGCCGGGCGAAATCAGGCGGTCAAAGGGTGTTGTGGTTGCACAGGGCTGCGGACGTGGTGGCTGGTGCGGTGTCTCGCGCCAAGGCTTCGGCCTGCACAAAGGGGTGCGACCACTGCTGCCACATCCCGGTGACTGTGTCCCGCGCCGAGGCCGTGCACCTGGCGGCAGTGTCGGGCAAACGGATGGCGACTGCTCCCGCACACGCTGTGCGTGTTTCACAAGAACTGGAACAGCTCCAAGGCGACGGGTACTTGGAGGGCACGGGGCGAGGTCGATGGGAACACCACATTGGAGAAGCTTGCCCCTTCCTGAGTCACGGCGAGTGCACCGTGTGGGCCGCGCGCCCATTGGCCTGCCGGTATCACTACTCTATCGACAAAGACAATTTGTTGTGCCAGTTGTTGCCCGACAAACAGGCCGTCGAGGTGCCTCAGCTCAATGTGCTGGCGTTCACGGCGATGTCCTGGCGGATTCTGGGCCTGAACCAGGAAGCGGCCGACATTCGAGACTGGTTCTCAGACGAAGCGTGAGATCAGGCCGGGGTGGGTACGGCGCCAACCTCCCAGTGTTCACTGACGCATCTCCGTGGTTGTTTCAGGCGTCGCTGTCCAAGGCACGGACAACCCGCGGCAGCAAGGAAATCCACACCGGGCCCGTCCGCTCAATGGCCTCGGCCATGGTGTAGTTCATCGACGCCAGCCAGTCTGCGCGGTTCAGAGCCAGTGCGACTGCAACTTTTTCGCCGGTGGATTGCACGGCCCAGGCAGCGTCACCACCCTCCATGGCGGCCCGCGCCTTGCTCAAAAAATGACGGTATTCAACGTCGCTCATGGTGTTCGTCCTATATCGCTGGGCTCAACTGCTGTCTCAACGATACCAGCCTCCGGACAAGATTTGGCTCCTCGGGCGGCATAGGCCAGTGCGCATCACACCACCGGCAGATCACGCACGAAGTTGCGCTTGGCCTTGTGCACGGATGCCAGGTGCAGCAGCCAGTGGCGGCGGGTGATGTCGTGACCCATGCGGGCCAGAATTTTTCGAACCAGGTCCAATTCGCGTCGATATGGGCTGGTGGCGCGCAGCATGGTCGAGGTGAGCACACGCTGTAGCAACGTGACCGCCTGGTCCCACTGGGCGTCTCCCAGGTGCAGGGCAATGTGCTCCAGAACTTGCTCGCTGCAGTACGCCGGCGGCTGAACCAGTTGCAGCGCCTCGCCCCAATGGTTTTCGGCGCACAGGAGAGAAGCCCGCAAACTGACGTCGCGCTCATTCGGGCCCGGTCCCAACAAGCGTTGCGGCCCAAAACGGGTGTGCCCGGTGCGCTGCGCCCGTGAGCGGGTCAGCGCGATCTCTTGCTCGGCAATGGCGTTGAGGATGGTTTTCCGTGTCGTCTCGACATCCTGGCCGGCATGCGCCGCAGCGGCCAGCACCGCCAGATAGGTCTCTGGCCCCGGGCGCGCCCGAAACCGCCGCATCCTCAAATCAAAGGCTTCTGCCGTCCAGCCGTCGCGCTCGTAGGCCCGCAAGGCGCAGTCCTGCACTTGCCAGTCGTCCGGGAACGCCTTTAGCGCCATCTCCGCATGGGCAAAGGCGTCCCGCATCCGCCCGTGTTGTTCAAGAAACTGAACCACCCGCACATGGTCGGTGCTGGTGTTCAGGTCTTCTTTGAGGACGGATAGGGCCGCCTCGATATCGCCCCGCGCCTCGAGCTGCTGCAGGTGCATCCACTCCAGCGTGAAAAGTTGGGCGCTGTCGCTGAGCGAATGCACATCGTGGAGGGCGGCCATGTACTTGGATGCCGACCGGCCACCAGCCGCTTGGCGGTGCGCCAACACCTCGTCCTTGGCTTTTCTCCAGGATTCATGCAGCTTCTGGCGGAACCGGGTCAGCGCGGCCGCTCCCATGGCCGTCTCCACCGCGTCGGTGTCAAAACACCCAAACGGATCTTCCAGCCGCAGCTTCAGGTAGGCCGCACCAAAGGCCGCAGGTTGAGGCCCATTGGCCTGCACAGCCTTGACCCAACGCGCGGCAACAGAACGGCACAGCTCCCCGACGTTGCCGTAGGAATCATCGACTTGCTGAAACGCTGCCCAGGTTCGTCGCATGGCGTGTTGGGTCAGCGCCAACGCGCCAGCTGGGTCGGTTTTCAAGGCCCGGTCTAGCAAGGGTAAAACAGCTTCGGCCCGCTGAACGTACTTGCTGCTCTGGCTCGCAGGCACAAAGCTGCGCCCGACCGCCAGCATCTCGGTGACCAGTGTCTTGTGTTCGGCCATGGATGCCACCGGTTGGTCCAGCCGAATCCACTGGTTCAGCTCCTTGGCAATACCTGCATCCCGGTTGGCCAGGTCCATCAGTTTAGATGCCAGCTCACTGACCGGGCGCGAGTTCAAGAACGCTTCCAGGGCTTGGTGCTGTGCAGCTTCTTTGGTGATCAGGCGCGCAGTACGGTCAGCGAGGGGCTGGCTCGCTGTGGGGGTGTCTGCTGCAATCCCTGTGGAACCACCTGAGCGCGG
Organism: Hydrogenophaga sp.; assembly: GCA_030696525.1. Lineage (GTDB taxonomy): Bacteria > Pseudomonadota > Gammaproteobacteria > Burkholderiales > Burkholderiaceae_C > Hydrogenophaga. The sequence goes on from JAUYSB010000020.1 coordinate 3,280, forward strand.
CGTAGAGCGCGGTGTGCCCAGCAGGTTTCGCCAAACCATGGCCAGCGCGACCTGGTGTTTGCAGAACGTGCCGTCTTCGGCATGTGGGCAGTCACACCCACCACCAAACGAGCCGTCCCTGACCCAGACCTCGGTGAGGTAGATATCGCTGCCGATGATTTCGGCATAGATGGCGGGGATGGCACCGCCCTCCTCCGCGATCACGGTGATGGCGTCGGAGGAAACATAGTCTTTGGCGCGACCAAAGACGGCCTTGCCGGCGAGACTGCGCAACGCGGTATCGCTGAGCGCCTCGATCAGCCCCTTGATCACTTCCTCAGTGAGCCCGCCAGTGAGCGCACCATCCGGCGCTCCATTGGACGTGCCGTTGTCATGTGCCCCAGGCAGCGCATCTGTCATTTCAACGCGATCTCAAAAGAACATCAGTGCGGCGGGGCGTCGCGTCGCGGCAACGCTGATTCGGCCGGATCCATGAGGTCTTCCAAGGTCAACCCATATTCGACCATCCGCGCATTGATCTCCTCGATGGCTTCGGCCCGCTCTCCCTGCAGGTCGCGCTCGAACGTGGCAAAGAATGCACTGGCTTTGCCGATCAGATCGTTAAAACGCTGGTCGTTCAGGGGTTCGCTGCGGGTGGGCGCCGGCGGGCGCTTGTTGGCTGGGCGATCTGATTTGAATCTCATCGGATACAGGTGGTGGGCACAGCGGGTACAGGGGTGCAGTGGGCCTTCAAGAAGCTGAGCTGACGGTGAAGCGTATAGCCCGTGGTCATGCGAATGGGGCACGGTGCGCCGGCGTGGCGGCTGTGATTCGGTGCCAGGAGGTCAGACCTCAACATGTCGGCTCCATTTTACGTAGCCGTAGACGAATTGACACCGAATCGATGGATGGCACCCGTTTCGTGCCATCAAGTGCCACTGGTTTCCACCGGCGTGGCTATCACCTTGGCCCCAGAGAAGATGCACTTCAGTTTCTCACGACGGCGCACTCAGTTGGTCAGTCGCGCAGCCCATTCACGCAGCTGTACTTCACTGATATTGCGGAACTGTCCACGTGTGATGCGAGAGACCTCGGAGCTGTCGATCTGTAGCACCGCTGCCACCGCCTCCTGGGTCCAGCGACGCGCTTTTATCGTGCGGCTCATCTCGCTGACTATCTGCGACTTGCGCAGCATCGCAGAGGCATCTGGGAACCCGAGGTCGGCATAGACGTTCGTGCTGCCGTCCTCGAGGACATGGCCTGCGTTATCACTCATAGCGGTCCCTTTTTGTGGCTTCCCAAGACCAAAACCTCATTTGAAATGACCATATTGGCTGCTCTCAGAAAGTGACGTCATGGCGTTCTGTTGCGCTGCCCACGGTGCGCAGGCCGCTTGCATTCCCAGTCGACTGCGCGCGTCAGCAGAGAAAGAGCTTGAGAAAAACCGACGAATTGATAACGAGGAGCGTCGCGAGCATCCACTTGAAATGGGTGAGCTCTCTTCGGAGGGCGCTAAAACCCACTTTCTGGGTTGTCGATCCACCCTGAAAGCTTTTCATGCTTACCCGAAATCTTAGCTCCCAGGCCTCGATCCTTGAGGACAGGTTCCGCTCGAACGACTGCAGATCTTTGGGGCTCACGACCACCTTGCCCAGCAATTCAGCCAAGTGTGTCGATTGCAATTGTGCTTGTGCGATAGGCACACCCACTGTCTCAAGCTTCTTGGCGTATTCAAGGGTGTCGAACGGAATGCTCATACGCTTTGGGATGCCAGCAGGACTTTCAGATTGGTATCGAGTATCACGTATTCCGCCGCTGACTTGTCCAGTAGTTGAACTGCCAGGATGCGCCGGCTGGCTTCAGTTTGATCTGTCATACCAAGCATCTTGGAGTTGACCAACACGAGCATGGCGAACGGTGGTCCACTGCCGCAGCCAAGCTTCCAACGCTGCTCGGTCCTCGTCTGTCGCGCTGCCACGGCGAGCCAAAACGAACCCGCAGGTAACCCCGCCACCGAGGGCCAGGGAGCGAGGTTCGATGACTTCCTCCAGCAGCTGGTCAATGAACCGCTCTTGTACTTCCACCGATGGGGCCTCGGACCAAATGAGGTCGTACTCGAAGCCCAGCGTCTGAAATTCCCCGATGTGCAGCTTCTTGCGAAGACGTCTGCTTCGGGTTCGCTTCGGCGGTGGTAACTGCAGGTCAGGCATGTGTGCTCTTTGAGGTGACGCGATCGGCATGTTCTGCAGCCACGCACTGCACAGGACACTCAGATGGTATGCAATTCCTGTGGTCGCTGCTCACGTTTCGTTTGCCCTGCTGCGCGCGGGCACAGCGGCTACGGCGTGGAGCCATATGCCCGCGTTCAAGATGCGGCCACCGTTTTACGCGACCGCAGCAGGTGAATGCATCGATGAACGGAGCGGGGAAACAGAGGAGCGCGCAGCCATTCCTGGGCAGCGGACCCGTTTCAGACCGTCAAGCGCCGGAGGTTTCCGCTGCCGCGGTCATCACCTTGGCACCCGAAAAAATGCACTCCAGTTTCTCGTTGATGTAGTCCGACATGAACGGTTTCAGCGGCAAGGCCTTGCCGTTGTGTACGTTGCATTGCGAGAAATCCATCCCCTCGTTGTGCGCCAACTGACAGGCTGAGATGTATTCGTTCATCAGGCCGGCGAACTCGATGAAGGGGTGGTTGCCGATCTTGACCGCGCTGCGGTAGAAGGCATCGGCGGTCTGGCGCATCTCGAGCAGCGCCTGCTCACGTTCCAGTGTGTCCATGTGGTAATGAGGTGGTTGTAGTGGATCGGTGGTGTTGCTTGCAGTGTGGCTGAATTGCGTGTGGTCTGTCACCCGGTCAGGTGCATTGCGCAATTCGTTGGTTGTGATGGTAGTCGGGGTGGACATGCCTGGATCACCATGCCCAGATCACAGGTCAAGGTCATACGCCGGGCATGCCCGGCACACGTGCATTTGCCGTTGGCGGAGACCTGGCATCGACCCTCGTCGCTGCGGTATAACCGCGACGACATGAATTCCGACGCGCCTCACCCTGCCAACCGCTGCCATTTCTGCGCAGCCACCAGTTACCACCACCTGATCGCCCGTGATCCAGCGGGAGTGATGCGCCCAACCACGACGCTTGTGTGTGATGGCTGCGGGAGGCAATTCGAAGATAAAGATGCTTGGCGCGGCGGCGATGGGGAGGTTGGCGCCCGGCCGGAGGCTGACAAGCCTTGATGGCCGATGGCTGAGCTCAGTTGCCCTGCGCCGGCAGTTCTGTGGATATACAGCTGCCGACGCCACGCAACACTCATTGCAACCTCAGACTCAACCGCAAGGTGCAGGGCCATCATCTGTAAGGCATTCTAGACAGCAATGCATCTGAGACCTACGATGCGTCACCTATGCCCGGCACTTCAGAAATCACGTCCGCTTTCGACCAGCAGCTTCTGCTGCAACTGGGAGCGCGCCTCAAGCGTGCGCGACTTCGGCGAGGGTTGACCACGATCCAGATGGCCAAGCTGGCGGGCCTGTCACGGATGACCCTGAGATCGGTCGAAGCAGGTGAACCCACGCCAACCATTGGCAGCTATTTGCGGGTGATGCGCGTCCTTGGTCTGTCGCGGGATTTCGCATTGTTGGTCACCGACATCGGGTCAACGCCAGCGAAAAACAAAAAGTGGCTTGGCCCAGCAGACGTCGTCGTGTCCGTCAGCCACAGAGCGCACGAATTGCAAGACCTTCAGAGCCTGGTTCTACACCAAGAGGCCGTGCGCCTGATGAAGCAGGACCCTGAGCTGATACAGCGGGCCACCGAGACGCTGAGCCGCTGGCGCGCCAAAGGCAGTTCGCATTCACAGGAACTGTGGGAAGAGTGGGCCGATATCTTGAGCAAGCGGGCTTGGCGCCGGGCACTGGCGCACTCGCATCGCGCCCAGCAGCTGCGGCAGGCGTCTCCATTGGCCACGATATTGCCCAAAGAAACGCGCACCCGGATTCTGGATGACGTCCAGCGACTGAAATCTGCAGAACCCCCAGACACGGACGCTGGGCTTCACAGAAAAAACGTTGGCCGCCCTGCCCTTTGAAATCGCTGGCAACCGATATCTTCGCGCACACCCGGATATGAGACAGTCGGTGAGGTTCAAACAGAATTGCTGTACTTGATCGCGGTCAGGATCTCTTTGACGTGCACTGTGCCGTAGGCTGACTTTGCCCAGTCAAACGGTGCGTCTGTCGCCAGCATGGGGTGTGCGGTGCGCAGCCAAGCCGCAGCAGTGTCAGGGGTGGTGGAGGTGTCTTCTTCCAGACGGCTCAGTTCCAGCAACCGCAGCATGCTCTCGGCCACATAAATCGGAAGCGTGTCACCCCTGGTGATCTTCCGATGCGCGGTCGCACGATCAAGGCCTAGATAGGCTGCCACGGCGTCTTTGCTCACTCCAAGATACTCAGCGAGGGGAAGCAATGACCGACTGGGCACGCCACGTTTGACCATGGCGTATGCCGTCGCAGCGGGAAGCGGCATGAACACATCTCGGCTCTCTGCCAGTTCACTGGCGCCGCAAGCGGGTCGCGGAGCTGACTGCGTTGCATCACCGTCGCCATGAGAAAAGAGGATTTGTACAAGCGACCGCCATGCCTCGGCGCGACGCTGCGAACTCGGCGATGTGCCTGAGCTAGACACGATAGATGGCAGGCCGGGTGTGTTGGTTCAGCCGTACGGGCAACTTGTGCAGCTGTGCTTTTCTGAAACTGTCAGCAGCATTGGGGTCCCCCACTTCGGCATTGATGCTCGTGCTGCCAGCCTCGACAAGCAGGCGTGCGACTTCACTCATTTGCATCCTTTGGGTTGTGCCTGCCAAAATCAGACCCATTGATGATCACCATTTCGACCGCTTGCCGATGGTGGCAGAAACGCTTTTCTATGTGTCACAAGGAGCCGGATGGGCGAGGTGCACGAGTCGTTTTGCGTGCTTGGGGCCGAACAGCAGAAAGTCACTGGTTGGAAACAGTGCAGAGAGGGCTGCGACACTGGATGGATTGGCGGTCTTCGCGCCAGACACCTGACAAGACGCCGGTTTACCGGCGCGCCATTGTTGCCGCAGATGGGGGCTGTTCAAGGTTTCGGCGGCTTGCGATCATCTCGGTGGCGGCAGCTCTCCAGGAACTCGATGAGCCTGTCCATTTGAGGCACGCAAAGGCTCAGCACCATCACCAAAATGCCGAAACCAATCATTGCGAGGTAGAGGTCCAAGGTCGTGTACCGCTGTTGGTTGCCGGGCTCAATTTTACGAAGGCTCGGGAAGACATGCAGGATTTTCTGAGATATGTTTTCTGGGGGACGTCTCAGAAAACGGAAAATAAAGCACGTTAAGCCCATTGCAGACGCTAGATATTGACGAGTACGTCGGGTTTTCTCTTGTTTGAGTTGCCTCTTGTGGTAAGATAGTAATCAATTACTATCTTACAAGGAGTGCTCGTGGACACCCATCCAAAGCATCTGCCGGCCGATGAACGTCGTGCCGTAACTGTCGAGTCCGTCGTGGCGCTTGCCGGTTCACAAAACCCAA
>JAUYSB010000272.1 GCA_030696525.1 Hydrogenophaga sp.
GTCCCGTTCACGTTGAGCACGCCCTCTCCCGCGCCCAGCACGCGGAGCACGGCGTCATAAAAGCGCTTGGCCCGTTCAATGTCGTTGGTGCCGACCATCACGTGGTTCAACATGTCAAGCTCTTTCGTAAACGTGTTCTCATGGCCTGCGATGTGCCGGCGGCGCGAGTCTAAGCTGAGTGTGATCGCAGTCGACCAGTGATGCGGCAGTTCGGCGCTCAGTGCCTGAAGCCGATATCGCAGCGCGGCCGGCCGGTGTGCAGCGGGACCGGCCGTTCGCCGTGAGCCCTGGCATGTACGCTCCGGCTATGAAGCGGTCATTCGGCTATGCTGGCCCAAACCACTTCAATCACGACGAGGGAAAGAGCGTCCGCTGCCCAAAATGGTGATGGCGGCGAACTACCGCATGGTGCTGCCGGATGCCGAACTGCTGCAGCAAGAGCTGAAGATCACGCGGCTTCTGCTCGAATCTCGCGCGGCGCTTTCCCTCAAATCACGCAAGCCATAGCTGAGCGTCCCCGCGTTCCGCCGTCGGACTTCGCGGGCTACGTCCGAGCCTCGTGCCGAGTCACGGCCATTCGGCTTGATCCCTGACGCCTTCGGCCCTTGCTGACCCGCATGCGTCTCCCCAAGTAAGCAAAAGCAATGTACGATTGACGTACATCGTCAATTTACTCGCGCCGATGCTGATGAATTACTGGGAGCGAGGGGGCGATAGCCTGTTCATTTCGAGGTCAATATGACTGCGGGAGTCCATCAACCGGGTGAAGTTCTCGCACAAAGGCTGGAAGCCATTGGCGTGTCACCGACTGAATTGGCGCGCCAGCTTAGCGTCCCCGCCAATAGGATTACTCAGATCATCAACGGCAAGCGAGGGATTACTGGCGACTCAGCGTTGCGGCTTGCCCACTGGTTCGGGGACACCCCGCAATTCTGGATGAGCCTGCAAGTGCAGTCCGACCTTGAACTGGCTGAAGCTGAGTCGGGGCTAGCCATCAGAGCGCTCCCTACTGGTCCGGTCGTTCGCGGCCATGAGGCCCACAAGCAGGTGAAGACTGCATAGGAAAGGACTTATGACGGGGGAGAAAAAAAACTTATCTCACGGTGGTTGGTGTGTTTGTAAGGAGAGTATCGCGTGACCGATGCCTCTACAGACATCACGTTCCACTACCCGCCGGAACTGTTCAATCTCCTGGTGGATGTTGTCCCACTGCTCAACCGATCCAAACAGGATGTGCTTGTCTTCTTTCGCGGAGCAGGTGTGCCTGACATCTTTACGGCGGACATAGCCGCTCATTTGAGAGGCGCGCCAAAGGATGTAAACAAGTACCAAATGGTGCGCACCGTACTTGAGCGCCTCAATGCGAAAGGTGAATCCGCTCTTCGCGAACGACGTGAGGTGCTGCGGCGTGTCGTCGACTTTGCAAACTTTGATTCGTGCTGGGCCGACGATCAGCTCAAGGCCAAGGGCCTTGTCGCCAGCATCCGTGAAGTCGTCAATCAGAAGGATGCCTTCACACGAATGAACAACGCCCGTGAAGAAGAGCGGCGAGCGCGCCTCGCTGAGACGCAGCGAATCGCTGCGGAGAAGCGCGAGCGCACTTCCAGGATCGAGAACGCCAAGCAGGGTTTGTATGCGCTGTTTGGTACTTCAGCGACGGCACAGGAACGCGGCAAGATGCTGGAGACCGCGCTCAACAATCTCTTCCAAGCCTATGGCGTTCTCATTCACAAAGCCTTCCATTTGGTCGGCAATGCTGGGGAGGGGATCGTTGAGCAGATCGACGGAGTGATTGAGCTTGGTAGCACCTTGTACTTCGTTGAAATGAAGTGGTATCGCAACCCGGTGGGAAAACCCGAGATATCAGAGCATCTTGTTCGTCTCATGTCGCGCTCAGAGGTGCGGGGCATTTTCATCTCTGCCAGCGACTACACCGATCCCGCGATTCACACGGTACGTGAGTTCCTGCAACACAAGGTCTTGATTCTTTCGACTCTGCAAGAGATCGTGCGTCTACTCGAACAACAGGACGACCTCGCAGAGTTCTTCGCGAAAAAAGTCCAGGCGGCGCAGATACACAAGAACCCGTATTTCAGCCCTCATGATGGCCAAGGAGAAGGTGCGTTATGACGGCGTGTTGGAAGGACATCAACAAGCCGTCGAGCCCCACGACCGCGGTCACCGCAGCGCAGGTGGCGAACGGTCCCGTCATTCCGCCACAGCAAAGGCTGTTGACCTACTCGCCAGACGAATGGGAAGGCTTCGTCGAAGAGTGGGCCTACTACTGTCTACCGGCGAAGTACAAGCATGTCCAACGCTTCTCGGGTGCTGGCGACATGGGGGTCGACATTGCCGGATTCGCCGACGATAAGCGCCTCAAGGGTCTATGGGATAACTACCAGTGCAAGCACTATGACCATGCCCTAAGGCCCGGCGATGTCTGGGTTGAGTTCGGCAAGGTCATCTGGTACTCGTACAGCGGTGAGTACGCCGCACCCCGTCACTACTACTTTGTTGCCCCCCGAGGTGCGGGCACATCGCTCAGTCGCCTGTTGGCGAACGCTGCGAAGCTGCGCGAAGAGCTGATTGCCAACTGGGACAAGCACGTAAAGGACGAGATCACGAGCACACAAGCGGTGCCGCTCGATGCAACGCTCCGCACCTATGTGGATGCCTTCGACTTCTCCATCTTCGACGCCAAGACAGCGCTCCAGCTCGTTGACGATCATCGCGCCACTCCGGTTCATACAGCGCGCTTTGGCGGTGGGTTACCAGCGCGGCCGGCCGCCGAAAAGCCTCCCCAGGAACTCGCCGCCACCGAGAGCCGCTATGTGACGCAATTGCTAGGCGCATATGGCGAGCACACGGGGTCGATCGTGACCGATCCATCGGCCCTGTCCGTACCGAAGCTCAAGGATCATTTTCGTCGCCAGCGCGAAGCGTTCTACGAGGCGGAGTCGCTGCGCGTCTTTGCCCGCGATAGTGTGCCGCCCGGCACCTTTGAATCCTTGCTCGATGACATCCACGGCGGCGTGATCGACACGCACGACGCGAACCATGTCGATGGCTACGAAAAGGTCTGCGCCGTCACAAAGGCTGCCCGCGACATGCAAATCACGGCGAACGCCCTTATCACCTGTACGAACCCCAAAGATAGAGATGGAATCTGCCATCAACTCGCGAATGAGGATCGCCTGCGGTGGACACGATCATGAACCTGGAACGCAAGCCGATCACATTTAATGGCCCGCTTGAGGCCGGTATCCGCGCGGTGTCAATTCTGGCAGCCGCCTTTCCGCAGACCTACGACCTTCAGCGGCTTGTCGCCCTTGATTACCTTCTTGTCCATACAGGCGATATCAACGGCCCGGACAATTTGCATCCACCGACGCCGATGCACTCGGCTGAATTGCTGGTGCGCCGCAAGCTGATCGAGCAATCGCTACTTCTCATGATGACCCGAGATCTCGTAGAGCGCGAAGTCACGCCCGATGGCATTAAATATGGTGCGGGCGAAAGCGCTGAAACATTCCTTTCGTCAGTTTCGTCGAGCTATCTGTTGGCCCTGAAGGATCGAGCCACTTGGCTTGTCGAAACCCTCGGCGGCCTCACTGACGAACAGTTCAAGGGTGTCATGCGTCGCTTCTTTGACAAGTGGGTCGAGGAATTCCAACAAGTAGACCGGAGCTTGGGGGGCGAAAAAGCATGACGACCACAACTCCCGGCATCCGCTTGCGATTTCTCGGTTTTTTCGGCCCGCAGAAGCCGCCCGCACCCGTGACTTTCGGCCCTGGTCTGAACGTCATTTATGGCGCATCGAACACTGGAAAATCTTTCATCGTCGAAGCCATAGACTTCATGCTCGGCGGCAAGCCGCCCTTGCGCGACATTCCTGAGCGTGTCGGTTACGACCTCATTCTTCTGGGGCTTGAGACGCTTGACGGGAAGGCCTTCACGCTCTGGCGCAGCATGGACGGTGGTGGATTTCGACTCTACGAAGACTTGCATCAGACGCCACCTGCGGCAGATGTCCCGTACAAGCAGCTTGATGAACAGCATAGCGACAAGAATGACGAAAACCTGTCTTCGTTCTTGTTGGGCTTGTGCGGCCTTGGTGGCAAGCGTGTCCGCAGGAACTCCAAAAACGAAACCAACAGCCTGAGCTTTCGCAATATTGCGCGCCTGATGATCGTCAACGAGACAGAGATCACACAACAAAGCACACCGCTCTTTGACGGCAATCCCATCGCCAACACGCCGAATCTCGCAACGTTCAAGTTGCTTTTGACTGGCACGGACGACGCTGCGCTGGTCGCCACCAATAAGCGTGAGCCAGAGGAACTGTCGCGTGAGGCGCAACTGAAACTTCTTGACCAACTTCTCGACGATTACCGTGAGCGGCTCAAGGAATTGACCAAGAGTCCGAAGGAGTTGGAGGAACAGCTAGAGAAGATTGATGTCTCGCTCCGTCAGCAGGCAGTCCAGGTAAACACCACTGAAGCCGAATTTCAGGAGGCCGCTGGAAAGCGGCGCGAACTGCGCAAGAAGTTGGAAGAAAGTCGCGAGCGACGTGCAGAGGTCGGGGCGATGCTTGAACGGTTCAGCCTTCTCGATAAGCACTACGCATCCGATATCGAACGGCTGCGCGCTATCGAGGAAGGCGGAACCTTGTTCAACGTGCTGGGCTCCGGGTACTGCCCCCTCTGCGGTGCGGAGCCCACACATCACCGCACCGACGCTGAATGCAACGGAGACATTGACGTCGTTGTGCAGGCGGCACGACAGGAGATTTCCAAAATCGAGGTCTTGCGCGCTGAGCTTGCAGCGACTGTGCATAGCCTTGAACGCGAGAGCGGCAACTTTGACCGCAAGATGCCCAACGTAGTCCAAGAACTGGCGTCAATCTCTTCGGTAGTTGAAGAGCTGATCGCACCTATGCTGTCAACCCTTCGAAAATCCTACACCGACTTTGCCGACAAGCGCGCCGTGGTGCGCGAGGCGCTGGGACTCTATGCCACGGTGCAAGATATGGAGCGACGCCGCGCCGATCTTGAGAAGGGCACCGAGGATGAGAAGGCCGGAACTCTCACCAATGCTGACATACCCACTACCGTAGCTCATGGCTTTGCCAAGACTGTCGAGAGCATTCTGACAGGCTGGCATTTCCCAGAGGCCGGGGATGTGTACTTCGACTCCAAGACTCGCGATCTTGTCATTGCGGGGAAGTCTCGCAGCGCCTTCGGCAAGGGCCTCCGTGCCATTACACATGCGGCATTCACTCTCGGGTTGTTCGCATTCTGCCGCGCGCGTCAGACGCCGCACACAGGATTCGTCGTTCTCGACTCTCCCTTGCTCGCGTATCGAGAACCCGATGGAACAGAAGATGATTTGACCGGCACGGATCTGCAGGAGAAGTTTTACGCTTACCTTGAGGCATTGCCTAACGAAACACAGGTTATTGTGGTGGAGAATACCGACCCCCCTGACGCAATCAGGAAACGCGATCAGTCACTGATGTTTGGCAAGAACCCGCATCACGGTCGGTACGGCTTGTTCCCATATACAGGATCGCAGTAGAACGAGGTAAAAAGCATCAATGCACAAATTGCTCGCCAACCGCATCAAGGCTGCGGAACAACTCAAAGATCCTGCACACGTGCGTATTGCTGTCCTCGGAATTTTCCGAATCACCATGCAGCATGGATGCGTAACATTGGGCGAATGGATCGTTCGGGCTCTCCGAGAGAATCCTGCACGGCTGTCTAGCTATACGTCGGTAGATATAGCCATGTTTGCGCAACCAGCTGATGGCGCTCTTGTGAGCCTTTTATCGCAACTACTGGTGGCCGCTGAAAACATCGGTTGGCGCTCAGTTGGGCGACACTATTGGGAGCAGACAGAGCTTCCCACTGAATTACGCCAGTTGACTGGCACGACTCGCGCAAATTTGGAAACAATTCTGGCCGCTTTTGTTCGTAGTCGAAATGATGGGGCCGAGGGGCATGGGCTTCCCGGTGGTTATAGCCCGCAGACGGATGTTGCAGTAGTGCAGACGTTAATTCGTTGTCTGGTCGGCATTCTTCCAACTGTATCCAAGGATGATGGAAGGCTATATCTCCCCTCCCAAGGCGATCGCCCCGCAGAGGAATTGACTACACTGAAACTGTTTGATGGTAACCCGATCTGCTATCGAAGGATAAGACGAACATCCGCAGGCAGAGTTCAAATTGATGCGCAGATCCAGAGGACGCTCCTGACAAGGGATGAGACGACATACGAGGTTCCCAACGTCTTGCTTGATCTGCCTCGATCCGCATCGCCCGAATACGACATCGCTGAGCCGGTCTGGACCGATAGTTGGAAGCCATTTATACACATTCCTGGCAGGCTGGCATCTTCTGACGTATTCACTGGTCGAGCTAAGGAAATAAGTGCTCTTGCAGATTGGGCGGATGACACTGACTCGCGTAAATGCATGGTATGGGGGGATGGTGGCGTCGGGAAGACCACCCTTGTAGTGGAATTTCTGCATAGACTCTTGGAGGGGAGCACTACAGTCGAATGGCGACCGGAGCTAATTACGTTCTACACCGCCAAAAAGACGCGATGGGGTCTTCAAGGCTTAGAACAGATTTCGGCCCAAGATATCGGTGTTGCAGATGTGGCACTCGACATCGCCCGTATGCTGACAACCCCAAATCTTGACCGATCGTGGTTCGAGAAAACTCCGCGTGATGTAATTCAAAAGTTGGCATCGTTGCTCGCAGAAATGAAAATTTCTAGAGACAACCATCTCATCGTGCTCGACAACACGGAGACCATGGCTCGCAGCGATGCTGACGTTCAAGCACTAGCCATGCAGATCAATGAGCTTTCCAGGCGTGTTGGACGGGTCGTATTGACATCCCGTCGCCGTGAACACATTGAGGCACAGCCGGTACAAACTGAGAATTGGTCTGAAGAGGAAGGGGCAGAATTCTTACGAAAAAGAGGACACGCGCTCCGATGCACTTCCATACAGCAGGCAGGGGACGCAACGCTTAGAAAATATTCGCGTTCATTGATCAATAAGCCGATTGCGCTGGAAGTTTTTGTTCAAGCAGCATCTCCGCCCGGTATAGGCTTGGATAGTGCGTTCCAGCGAGTGCAACGTATGCAGCGCCAGGACTTAGGCCAATTCCTCTATGACGACGCATGGGCTCGCCTTTCACCGGAGTTGCGACGCGTATTGCTACTGATGAGTCGGTTAGGTGATAGTCACGATCAATACCTTTTGCAACTCTGCTGCCAACGGGCGGACGTTTCCGTTGCGGCAGCAAGCGAGGCCATCGAGGAGAGCAAGGGTATTGCGAGCATTACCCGGTTTGAAGGAACTTTGCAGATCACACTCAGTGCAGAGTTTTATAACTACTGTATTGAGAGGTGGGAACAAATTGATGGGAAGCGCACACCGACAGACGAGGATATTGAGTGGGTTCGTAGGCGGTATGCCGAATTCTTGCAGAGTGCTAGTGCACAGGTGCATGACCGAAATATTCGCGCATTCCGCGTTCCTGCAGCACGTGCCGCGTGGAAAAGCTTTACTGAAGATCGTTTGGACGATTCACTTGGTTACTACGAAGTAGCCATACTGGAAGACGCCGAAAATGGATGGTTGTTCGATCGGTATGCACATACCTTAATGAAAGTGAAAAAATACGGACCGGCGTTGGAGAAGTCAAAGAGGGCTGTACTATTGCTTCCCGATGATCCGGAAGTATATTTCACCAAGGGGATGATTGAGGGGCGGATTGGAAATGCTTCTAATGCGGCTGTGGATCTTGATAAGGCTGCAAATCACGGCAAGCCAAAACACCTATGTGAGCTTCAAAAAGCCTACGCATACGTATACTCGTCGCCAGCCAATCTGACTGAGGCGCGTGCATGCTTGGACAAGGCAAATCGGTCCGCCCCCAAGGACAAGTTTCTCAGCCGCTTCATAGATGAAGCGACACGTTTTGAGCGCCGCTGGTTATCACTTAGTACGAAAGACTGAGGGCATACCCAACTGAGTTTTTACTGGCCGCGGGCGGACCGCTTCGGTCCAGTTTTTGCCAGGGTTGCCAGCGCCGCTGGGGTGTTTGCGGCATGACGCCAAGCAAGTTCATCGACGGGAGTGCTTGGGATGCATCGCTCCGGGGGAAGCGCCGGCGTACTTCGCGTTCCAGTTCGTGCGCGAAGCCGAGGGTGTCTTTGTCTCCGCGCAGTGCTCGTAGCCGCCACTCTTTGGGGTGCGCGAGCAGGTCAGCAGTCTTCAAGTTCTCAGAAGTCCATGGAAGACATCCGCAGTTTCCTGATCGCGCAGTCGCTCAACCAGATCGACAAGGCTTACGGCCAGAACCATTCCATCCTCGACAACTGCCATGGCCGGGTACCGTTTGCCACCAATGACAATCGCACTGCCAAACGCATTTCCGAAACCCTGGGCATGACCACCGGATCTTTATGAACTCTGAGCGATGGTTTTGAAGCGTCGAAATCTCGGGAAAAATTGAACGCCAAGGGCCGACACCGCCAGTTGCGGTGATGTGAAAGCGGCCGTAAATATCGCGTTAGGTGCATCGGTCCAATTTGAGATGTGCAGCGGTCGACCAACATAACCTTACCTGAGTGTCCGCTTGTCATTACCGCCCTGCTACGGTTGGGTAAACGCGAACGGCTGGAACCAGCCTGTTGAAGCCATTGGTATCGCTGCGTGCAGGCATCATGCGTCGGGCGGATTTCCTGGGGCATGGATGTGCTGGCTGGCCTTTGAACCTCCGGTCACTCCAACAAGAATCGAGGTGGCCAGCTGTCTCCGAAAAGCCTCGTCAGCGCGTGTCGTGGATGCCCAGCCGCTTGGCCAACCTGACCAGGTTGGCGCGGTCCATCTGTAGCGCGCGAGCTGCCTGTGCCCAGTTCTGGCCATGTGCTTCGAGTGCCTGCAGCACGAGGTGGCGCTCGGTGGCCTCCACCGCTTGCCGTAGGCTCAAGCCCGGAGGCAAAGGCACCTGGGCCCCAGCGGCGGCAGCGGCAGGAACGTGGGTTGACGTGGCCTGGGACCCCGCCTCCATCAACCCCAGATCGCTGGCTGTGAGGGTCAGGATACGAGGCCTGGGCTGCTGCCGGCCCAACGCTTTGAGCACGCTGCGCCCGATCAGGTGTTCCAGTTCACGAACGTTGCCCGGCCAGCCGTAGGCCAGCAAAGCGGCCTGGGCGTCGTGGTCCAGCCGCAGGCCCCCCAGGCCCAGGCGTGAGCGGTTTTCTTCCAGGAAGAAGCCACTCAGCACCAGGACGTCGCGGCCTCGCTCGCGCAGCGCGGGCACCGGCAGGGGGTAGACGCTGAGCCGGTGGTAGATGTCGGCCCGCAGCCGCCCGGCACGCACCTCGGCGGCCAGGTCGCGGTTGGTGGCCACGATCAGGCGCACGTCCACATGGTGTTCCCGGTCCGACCCCAGACGCTGCAGCTGCCCACTTTGCAGCACGCGCAGCAGCTTGGCTTGCACGGCCAGGGGCAGCTCGCCCACTTCGTCGAGAAACAGGGTGCCGCCGTCGGCCAGTTCGAACTTGCCCTGCCGATCACTGACCGCGCCGGTGAAGGCGCCGCGCACGTGCCCAAACAACTCGCTCTCCACCAGGGTGTCGGGCAGTGCGGCGCAGTTGAGACTGACCATGGGCCGGTCGGCTCTTGGCGAGCGGGCGTGCAGCGCCTGGGCCACCAGCTCTTTGCCCACGCCGGTTTCGCCAGTGACCAGCACGGTGAGCTCGCTGGCGCCCACCAGATCGATTTCCTTGAGCAGTTGTTTGAGTGCAGGGCTCTGGCCCAGCAAGGCGCGCTCTGGCTGACCAGCCGCCCGTTTGTAGGATTCGGCGCGCAGGTGTTCGCTCTGCGCCAGTTGCGACAGTCGGTTGATGCGCATGGCGGCGCCCACCGTGGCGGAGGCCAGGCTGCCGAAAGCCTGCAGCACATCAAGGTGGGCGTCGCTGAAGCTGCCCGGGTGCAACGAATCCAGGGTCAGCACGCCCCAGGCCTTGCCCTCCACCTGCAAGGCGCAGCCCATGCAGTCGTGCACCTCCAGGTGCCCGTGCAGCCCCTCGATCAGGCCGTCGTAGGGGTCGGGTAAGGTGCTGTCGGGCGCAAAGCGCAGCGGTCCGGCCGATCCGAGCAAGGCAGACAAGCGAGGGTGTTCGGCCACCTTGAAGCGCCGCCCCAGCGTGTCGCGGCTCAGGCCGTCGGTGGCCAGGGGCAGCAGGCTGTCGCCTTCCAGGCGCAGCAAGGCCACCGCGTCGCACGGGAACAGGGTGCGCAGGGTTTGCAACAAGCGGCGGTAGCGCTCGGCTTCGGCAATGTCCTGCGGCAGATCGGCCACCAGCGGCACCAGGGTGCGCAGCCATTCGGATGTTGTCAATTTGACCTTATTTGAAGTCATTTTGACTTCGGTTTGATGTGTGTCAAATCGACATTATCACGTGCAAGTGTTTGATCCGTAACGCCGGCTGGGATGGCACGTGGGTTGCGAAGCAGAAGGGTCCAAGCCGTTCTCCATCCACAAAGGAAGTTCTCTGTGCTCACCGATTCCCAACGCGCCATCGTCAAGTCCACCGTCCCCCTGCTCGAAACCGGCGGCGAGGCGCTGACCACCCACTTCTACCGCATCATGCTGGGCGAATACCCCGAGGTGCGCCCGCTGTTCAACCAGGCCCACCAAGCCAGCGGCGACCAGCCGCGTGCTCTGGCCAACAGCGTGCTGATTTACGCCAAACACATCGACCGCCTCGAAGCCCTGGGCAACCTGCCCGCGCAAATCATCAACAAACACGTTTCGCTTCAGGTGCTGCCTGAGCACTACCCCATCGTGGGCGCTTGCCTGCTGCGCGCCATCCGCGAGGTGCTGGGTGCCGAGACCGCCACCGACGAGGTGATTGCTGCCTGGGGCGCGGCCTACCAGCAACTGGCCGACATCTTGGTTGGCGCCGAAGAGCAGGCCTACCGCACCACCGCCGAACAGACTGGCGGCTGGCGCGGTGCGCGTGCTTTCCGGGTGACGCGCAAGGTCGCCGAGAGCAGCGAGATCACGTCCTTTTACCTGAGCCCGGTGGACGGCGGACCGGTGGTGGCCCACCAGCCCGGTCAGTACATCGGCCTGCGCCTGGTCCTGGACGGACAGGAACAGCGCCGCAACTACTCGCTGTCCGATGTGGCCAACGGCAAAGATTTGCGCATCAGCGTCAAACGCGAGGCCGATGGCCGGGTGTCCAGCCATCTGCACGACGCGGTTCAGGTGGGTGACTCCCTGGACCTGTTCCCGCCGGCCGGCGCGTTCACGCTGGCGCCCAGCGACAAGCCGCTGGTGCTGATCAGTGGCGGCGTGGGCATCACCCCCACACTGGCCATGCTCAGCGAGGCGCTGCAAGGCGGGCGCACGGTCCATTTCATCCACTGCGCGCGCAACCGGGCCGTGCACGCATTCCGCGATGCCATCGACGCGCTGGCAGCAAACCACCCGCAGCTCCAGCGCTTCTACTGCTACGACCAGGCCGATCCAAGCGCTGATGACAGCGCCCATGCCGTGGGCTTGCTGAGCCAGGAGCGCCTTGCCCAGTGGCTGCCCGCCACGCGCGACGTGGACGCCTATTTCCTGGGCCCAAAACCCTTCATGGCACTGGTCAAGCGCAGCCTGCACGCACTGGGGGTGCCCGAGGCGCAGACGCGCTACGAGTTCTTCGGGCCGGCCGCCGCGCTGAACTGAGTGCGCGCAGGTCGACACCCGCTGGCCCTGTGGCTGCGGTCGTTTGTGCCAGCACCCCAGGCGGGCGGCAGGCGCGAACTCTGGCTGGGAGGCCTGGGCGTGGGCCTGGGTTTGCTGTGCACCGAGTGGCTGGGCCATCACTGGCTGGGCGGGACCTCTCCCTGGTTCATCGCTCCCATGGGCGCCTCGGCCGTGCTGCTGTTCATGCTGCCCGCCAGCCCCCTGGCACAGCCGTGGTCCGTGGTGGGCGGCAACCTGGTCTCGGCACTGATCGGGTGGCTGGTTTACCGCTGGCTGGGCGACGGTGGGACCGCCGCAGCGCTTGCTGCGGCGCTGTCGGTGGCCGCCATGGTGGCCCTGCGCTGCCTGCACCCGCCCGGTGGGGCTGTGGCGCTCACGGCGGTATTGGGTGGCTCGGCTGTGCACCGGCTGGAACTGGCTTTTGCCCTCGGGCCGGTGCTGGTCAACTCGGTGTGTATGGTGCTGCTGGCCCTGCTTCTCAACAACATCACCGGTCGACGCTACCCGCACCACGGTGCGGCACCACCCCATCGCACCAGCGACCCCTTGCCGACCCACCGCGCGGGCGTCTTGCCGTCCGATCTGGACGCGGCACTGGCCTCATTTGGCGAAGTGCTGGACATCGATCGGGACGACTTGGAGGAGATCATGGTGCGGGCGCAGCTGCACGCTCAGCGCCGGCACTGGGCCGGCGTGAGGTGCGAGCACATCATGTCGCGTGACGTGGTCAGCGTGGGTCCCAACGACAGCGTGGATGAGGCCTGGCAACGGTTGGCCCACCACAAGGTCAAGGCGTTGCCGGTGACCGAAGCCGACGGGCGCCTGGTCGGCATTGTGTCCCTGCACGACTTTTTCATCGGTCAGAGCGCGCCGGTCCCGCAGCGTCCGCCTCTGCTGAGCACCGCACGCCGTGTGTTTGAGATCATGTCGCGGCGCGTCATCACTGCCCTGCCCCACCAGACCGTGGCCGACCTGGTGCCGGGTTTCTCCGACGGTGGCCTGCACCACATGCCGGTGGTGGACGCTCAGGGCCGTGTGGTGGGCATGGTGACCCAGTCCGACCTGGTGGCAGCTTTGTTCAAGAACCGATCACCAGAGGGACTCGCGGTCTGAAGACCCGAGTTGTTGGCAGGATGGGCGGGCCACCTGGCGCTTGCCGACCGGGCTGTTCCCACTGCGCCAAACATGTGTCCAGCGTGGCGCCCTGCCCCAGTAACACCGCGCGCACGTTCAGGCGGTCCAGAACGCCTGCCGGGGGCACGTCACCCAAGGGGAACAGACGCTTGTTTTCCAGCCAGACATAGCTCAGTGGATAGTGCCGAGACATGGCCAACCACAGGCCCCGCGCGGCAGGGGACTGTCTGGCGCCGGTCATCAGGCATGCCCCGCTGTCGAGCCACCAGCGGTAGACGCCCGAGGCGATGCCGCGTCGGCGGTGGCTCATGGATACTTTGGTGTGTGGCGCCCTGAAATGGCCGTTGGCGGGGTGGCCGAGGTCACTCAGTCGATTCATCGTGACGCACGCCACCACGCGTTGGGAGAGCACGTCCACGACGTAGACGAAATGCTCGCCGCCTGCCACACGCACCATCACCTTCAGGCGCAAAGGCAATCCCGCCAGGCGAGGCAGTGCCTCGCACTGTGGTTTCCAGACGGCGCTGCGCAGCTCCAAAGCCTCCAGTTCCGACTCGATGCGGGTGTCGGGCAAGTGAACGTCGATGCGCAGCTCGGCCAGCTGGTGTGCCCATGGCGGCGGCCACCAAGAAGCGTTCAAGTTCCACACGCTCATGCTCCGGCCCACCAGCCGCTGAGCAAGCGCTCGGGTTTCTCCCGGGCCCGAACCCAACCGCAGCTTTCCCAGGCGCCCATGGGCGAGACCAGACCGGCGAACACGCCATAGTCAGGTCCGGCAGAGATAAGCCCTCCAGCCTGCAGCGATTCGCCCACGCGGATGGCGCCACCGGCCCGGATGTCCATTTCGGCCACCATGCCCATGCCACATTGCAGATGACCCTGAGTGCGGACGGACCCGGCGGTTTCGACGCCCAGGGCCACATCGAGTCCGCCGGCCACGGTCATGTCGTCGCCAGTGCGGACACCGCCCTGGCATGCGAGTTGGCCCGCCACCACGATCCCATGTCCCACGTGAATGCGGCCGCCCACACGGAGATCGCCTTCGACCTCCGCCTCCCAGCCCACACGCAAATGGCCGCCGCAGCGCATCGCCTGCCCGACGCTCAAGGACCAGTCGATGCGCGTGTCGGAGGCCACCTTCAGGGCGCCTGCACACTGCAGCGCACCGCCCACCCGCAAGTCTTCGCCGACATGCAGCGTTCCTGCGCGAACGCCTCCGATTGTGTTGAGCGAACGCCCTGTGCGCAGCACCGTGTCCACCTCCAGCGAACCCCGGCATTCCACGCTGCCGGCAAACACCAAGGCGGGGGCGTCGAGCTCATCCAGCTGCAACACGTCGTCGGTGGGGCCCAGCTGATCCAGCAACCAGCAGGCATCGTCGAGCCGGCCCGCTGCCACCAGGTCGTCCAGCAAGGCCTGGTAGTCGCTGAGCCTCTCCTGGCGTTTGAGGTACCAGCGGTAGCCGTCGGTGCAGGGCCGTTTGCTACGGATGAAGTCGCGGGTGATGTCCTGTCGGGTGTGTGCTGTCATGTCGCGGACCTCCACCCCAGGGCGGGCATCCAGACGGGTCGGGGCCGCGCCTTGGGCACGATCATCACATCCGTTTGCAACTCGCGGGCCAGCTTCACCGCCAGCGGATCGCGCCACAGGGGCCAGGACATGCAGCGGCGCGCCCGGCTGCCCACCACCACCAGATCGTGGCCGCGCGCTTGCTGTTGCGCCAGAATGCGCTCGTGAGCCGGGCCATGGACCATGGCGTAGTGCAGCGCGGCGCCTTGGCCGATCAATCCGCGCGAGAGTTGGGCCATCTGCTGATGCACGTCGACACGGGCTTTGCGCAGAAAGTGCTCCAGCACAAGCGGGCCGGCATCGTCGTGGGCCCGGCTGGCCACCTCGGGGAGGTCGGCCACGTGCACGACGTCGATACGGGCGCGCGTGCCCAGTGCAGTGGCCCAGCGCAGAAGGTGTGATGAGTCGGCCTTCAGCGACACCGGCACCAGCACCCTGCGGTAGGCGGCCGGGGATGCCGTGTGCATGACCAGAATGGGCACGGTGTGCAAGCGCAAGGCCCGAGTGAGCCAGTCGGCGGCGGGCGGCTGCGCGCCTGCAGAGGGCGGCGCACTGGCCAGACACAGCAGCGTGCTTCTGTTCGCATGAAAGCGCAGCACATCCAGCGAAACCATCGGCTCTTCAATGGCCTCCACGACCAGCCCGAACTGTCGGGCCAGGTGGCGCGCGCGTTGCTCCAGCCTGGCCAGCGGTGAGTCGAACACGTTGTGGCCGCTGCCGCAGTAGGCCAGACGCAATTGCATGCCGGTGGCCACGGCGAGGGCCGCAGCTTTGTCCAAATGGGGGTGGCTGTTTGCATCGAGTGGGGTGAGGGTCAGCAACACGGCGGTCATGTGCGCCCCCACGCTGCCCGACCGGGCCGCAGAACCGCCGCAGACATGCCTGCCTTCAGACGGTGGCGGGCATCGACGGCCGATGGGTGTGACTGGCCCGTGGGGCACAACAACACATCACAGCCAAGGGACTTTGCCAGTCGCTGAGCATAGGCGCGTCCCAGCCAGCGTTCCAGCAGGTTGCTCGGGAAGCACACGGTCGCCACCAGGTCGGCGCCAGCGCGATGTGCCTGGTGAATCACCGGCAACACCCTGTCCGTCGATTGGCCATGAAACAGCGCGCGGTTGCACCGGCTGCTCAGGTGATCTGAATACCGGATCTGCGGCGCAGCCACTCCTGGCGTCGCGGGTGGCGGCCATTCGCGGTGGTGCACCCGCCCATCGACGGGGGCTGGCGCCAAGCCTGCGCGGTGTCGGTTGTGCAAGTCAAACAACTCAATCGTGTGGGCGTCAACCAATCGAGAGGTCAGCCGCCCCAGGCGCACTGCGTCTTCATGCTGATGCAAGGCAATCAGCACCGTGTTGCAAGCCTGACCTGCATCACGCTGGACAAGCAAGACTGGCAATGTGCCGTGGTCGAGCAAGGCGAGTTGTGCGCCCCAACCGCATCGCAGCTTTGGCGAGGCCAGCGTCCCCAGGTCCACCACGGCCAGTGCAGTGGGCCCAAGCGACGCCAGCCAGCGCGTCAGGCCTCGCGGATCATGGGGTGGTGGCAGCTGAACGTCGATGGCCCAGCGGCGCGCCAATTGGCGGGAGCGCATGTCCAGTCGCACCAGTCGCTCGCCGCGCTCGGGGCCGCACGCTGTTCCGCTGTAGCCCAGGTGCAAGGTCACGCCCAGGCGAGCTGCCAGTTGTGCGGCGCGCTGCACGGCGTTGTCTGCGGTCGCTGAAAAGTCGGTGAAGGTCACCACGGTGTTCGTGCTCATCTAAGCTCCGGAAATGTTTGGGCAACGGGTCGCTCTGCCCTGTCATGTCGACCTGGCTTGGCGGTGTACCGTTTGCGGGTATGGAATGGGCAAACCGACGAGAGTGAGCCGCTACGTCGTGTAGTCGCCGCTCGATTCGGGCTGGAACAGCACCGCATCAATGCTGAGCACGCGCTGTTTTCCTGAAGGCAGGGTCCAGTGCGCGTGGGAGCCCACACAGCGGCCGAGCAAGGCCAGGCCCACGGGGGACAACACAGAGATGAAGCCCTCGCTGGGCTCCGCATCTTCGGGGTAACACAGGGTCAGCTTGCGCTGTTCGCCGTCGTCGTGCGTCACCAGCACCTGCGAGTACAGGGTCACCACATCCGGGCGCACATGGGCCGATTCGACGAGCTCCGCCGAGTCCAGCACATCGGTCAGGGGTTCGGGGGGTTGGCCGCCATGGAGTTTGAACAGGCGGCCGTGGTCGAGCTTGGTGAGCCACAGCTCACCGGGGGCAATGTTTGACATGAGAACTCCAGTGGGCCGCTCGCAAACGAGCGGCCACGGTCACGCTGGGCTGTGGGCCCGGCGACAGGAGTTGCGCGAAATGGGTGGGGGGGGGGTGTCGCCGGGCTCAGGAATCTGCGGCCTGTGGGCAGATGTGAGCGTCGCCGGTCTGAAGTGTTGCGGGCACGCACGCACGGGTGCACAGCTTTTGCAAGCCATGACCGACGTCGGCGTTGATGTGTCCCGTGAACATGCGTGGAACTGTAGCCTGGGATGCTTCAAGTGTCAAACAAAGCAAGTGGGTACTCGGTCATGACGCAAACGCCAAAGGCACGGGGGGGCTGTTACGACCGCGCAGAGGACGGCCGTTGTGTCCATGCATCCCGAATCGCGCGAAGGTGGCGCCAGTCGGTTCCACAACATCCGCGTAACACGCCCAGTTTCGGGAGCACGCTCTTGAGACCTCGGTAGCGTTGGGCTAGGTCATGCGGATTTCCCATGTCCAGGTCGGGCGATGCGTCAAGCTCGGCATGGCTGCCGGTCGAGGCGTTCGCGCGAACGCTCAGCATATGCCGGGTCCACGACCGGTTTTCTGCAAGTGCATCGGCCCAATGACTGGGATGCGCACAGTTGATGCCGACGTAGGTGGGTGGCGACTGCCCATCAACTTTCTCGATCGCTTCTTCCAGCGATTCCCCACTCGGAAGGCGTCCGTCCGTCTCCAGCGTGAATGAAATCGCAACCTGCAACCCAACGCGGTGCGCAGCCAACGAGACGCCCAGCGCTTCGGCAGCAGAAGTCATGGTCACCGCGCCCAACATGTCCACACCGCCGTTCGCCAGAGCTTTTGCCTGGGGGCTGTCGTAGTTTGCTGCCGCGTTGGCGCAGTTCGCCCATCAAGACGGCGGCTTGGACGTTGAGGTCATGCAGGCGGTCGGCTTCAGTGCCCAGGAGCCTGGCGACTGGCTCGCCAGGTCGGGGCTTCCAGCACAAACTCCGCACCGGGGAGGTCGGCGCACAACTCCGGGTAAGGCCTGTAGTAGCTCATGAGGCGTTCTTGGCCGAGTTCGGAATCAAGCAGTACAAAAGACGCAAAGTGGGGCCACTCGACTTTGTCGAGAAAAATCAGCGAAGTTTCCAGTCCACTGTCGCTCAGAAAGAGCCCCCCGTTCAACAGAGGAAGATCGCGGTACATGGGGGGCCTCCTTTCGGTGGCTCGAGACATCCGTGCATGGGAATAATTTGCCATATTTCCGGTGCGCGCAACGGCATGTGGCTGTGGCCGTTGGCTAGTGCCCTAGTTGGGTCCCATCTGCGCACTTCATCCGAACCAGCCACTCCCGCAAGCCACGCGCAGCGCGCCGATCGGGTGTCTGGCGCCAGTAAGCGTGCGGCCACGCGTGCAACGCATGAGGAGCCCACATTCACACTCTCGCTGCGGCCGACAACCATGTGAATGAGCACTTCATCGTGTGCCACATGCCATGATCATCACGTCCGCGAGGTTGGCCTCTGGCTGGTGTGCGCCTCGGCCAGGCCGCGGCGTCATGTACGTGGTGCGGCGATAGCCGCCGGCACGGCGAATGTGATGCGGTAACCGAGGCAGGATTCCTGTGCCCCGGCGGCCACCCAAACTCCCCCACTGATGGCCACCTCAAACTCCCCCACCTGAGTTGATCGGGGACAGGGGTCAAAGCCGGCGCCGCCGGCACCTGTTGGCAGGACACATGGTTCTGGTCTTCCCCGAAGGAAGGCC
>JAUYSB010000014.1 GCA_030696525.1 Hydrogenophaga sp.
CCCACCCGCAGCGAACCCCTGAACGACCAGCGTTTTAACGATCTGATCGGCAAAGCCAGCGCATTCTTTGCCACGTTCGAGCGTGATCTGCAGGGAGAGCGGGCCGCAGCCATCGAGGAGATCAATGCGCGGATGGTCGAATATGGGTTGACCTTGGAAGACCTCATGGATCCGGCCGAATCAGCTTCACTGCGTCGCAATGCATCGCCGCACTGAGGCTCTTTTGAGGTCGCGTTGAAATGACAGATGCGCAGCCTGGGGCACATGACAACGGCACGTCCAATGGAACGCCGGATGGTGCGCTCACTGGCGGGCTCACTGAGGAAGTGATCAAGGGGCTGATCGAGGCGCTCAGCGATACCGCCTTGCGCAGTCTCGCCGGCAAGGCCGTCTTTGGTCGTGCCAAAGACTATGTGACCTCCAACGCCATCACCGTTATCGCGGAGGAGGGCGGGGCCATCCCCGCCGTCTATGCCGAAATCATCGGCAGCGATATCTACCTCACAGAAGTCTCGGTCAGGGACGGTTCGGTTGGTGGTGGGTGTGACTGCCCACACGCCGAAGACGGCACGTTCTGCAAACACCAGGTCGCGCTGGCCATGGTCTGGCGGGGCCTGCTGGGCACAGCGCGCTCCACTCCGCGCTCAGGTGGTCCTACTGGGTCTGCCGAAGATGCCCCGACAGTGAGTCCGCCCCGCGCTGGAGGCACCGCACGACTGTTCACCAAGGAAGCCGCGCAGCACCAAGCCTTGGAAGCGTTCTTGAACTCGCGCCCGGTCGGTGAGCTGGCATCGAAACTGATGGACCTGGCCAACCGGGACGCGGGCATTGCCAAGGAGTTGAACCAGTGGATGCGCCTGGACCAACCGGTGGCGTCGGTGGCCGAACACAAAACGCTGGTCACCGAAATGCTGGCGGTCGGGCGCAGCTTTGTGCCCGCGAGCCAGAGCAGCAAGTACGTGCAACGGGCCGAAGCCGTTCTGCCCTTGCTGGATCGAGCTTTGAAAACCGACCCAGCTGGTGCGTTGGCGCTGACCCAACACGCCATGCGACGAACCTGGGCAGCGTTTCAGCAAGTCGATGATTCCTACGGCAACGTGGGGGAGCTGTGCCGTTCTGTTGCCGCGCGTTGGGTCAAGGCTGTGCAGGCCAATGGACCCCAACCAGCGGCCTTTGGTGCGGCCTACCTGAAGCTGCGGCTGGAAGATCCGTTTGGGTGTTGTGACACCGATGCGGTGGAGACGGCCATGGGCACGGCCGCGCTCGCCCGGTTCCGTCAGAAGCTGCATGAGTCTTGGAGAAAAGCCAAGGACGAGGTGTTGGCGCACCGCCAAGCGGCTGGTGGTCGGCCAGCATCCAAGTACATGGCCGCCCTCCACGATGTGCATTCGCTCAGCGACAGCGCCCAGCTTTTCACGCTGGAACGAATGCACCTGCAGCAGCTTGAAGCCCAGGGCGATATCGAGGCGGCCCTGGCCGTCCTCAAAGAAGACCTGAACAACAGCACTGACCATGTCCGCGTGGTTCAGTTCCTCGAACAACACGGGCGGATGCGGGATGCCTTTTCCCATGCGGAGGCTGCGATCAAGGCGTTCCCGGACGACTGGCAAGTGCAGGACTGCGCCTTGCGGGCCTACGAGCGCGACGGATGGACCGCAGAAGCCTTTGATTTGAGAATGCGGCGGTTTCGGGCGCGCCCGGGGCCAGAGACGTACCTGGCGGTGCTGGCCGCTGCGGGGCATGCCGGCCACGATGTCGAGACGACACGGAAAACCATCCTCAACGCCATTGCCGAGCAAGAGATCGTGCTGACCCACTCACGGTCGCAGCGCACCGGGCACACCCGTTTTGGACCACAGCGTTTGTTGGGACCGGGCCCGGATGAGCGCGACGTCAGTTTGCGGGCTTCTCTCCTGTGCGCCGAGAACCATTGGGGCGAGGCGCTTCAACTGGTTCAGCCGCCGGCGTACTGCAGCGAGCAGGTTCTGGAGCACATTGCCCTGCACCTGGGAACCGCCCAGTGGGACCAGGCGGTCGCGTTGCTACAACGTGTGCTCACCTCGACCATGCTGCGCGCCACGAGCCCATATCGACGCGAATTGGATCTGGTTCGAAAAATTCTGGCCCGCATGGGCCACGACATCACCCGCCGCCACTGGCTGCTGCACCTGGCGTCCGTGCACAAGGCCAAGCGCAACTTCGTGCGCGATCTGCCGGTGGTGTGATGCGCACTGGCCTCTGCCGCCATAGGAGCCAAATCTTCTCCGGAGGCTGGTATCGTTGAGACAGCAGTTGAGCCCAGCGATATAGGACGAACACCATGAGCGACGTTGAATACCGTCATTTTTTGAGCAAGGCACGCGCCGCCAAGGAAGGCGGTCACGCCGCCTGGTCCGTGCAGTCCACCGGAGAGAAAGTGGCGGTGGCGCTCGCCCTGAACCACGCAGACTGGCTGGCGTCGATGAACTACACCATGGCCGAGGCCATTGAGCGGACGGGCCCGGTGTGGATTTCCTTGCTGCCGCGGGTTGTCCGTGCCTTGGACAGCGACGCCTG
Source organism: Hydrogenophaga sp. (assembly GCA_030696525.1). GTDB lineage: Bacteria > Pseudomonadota > Gammaproteobacteria > Burkholderiales > Burkholderiaceae_C > Hydrogenophaga. Next base: position 2,557 of record JAUYSB010000014.1, read on the forward strand.
AAACAACGAAGCTGAGGCATCAGAGAACACTGGGATGTGGGCGCCGTCCCCACCCCGGCCTGATCTCACACCTCTTCGGGGAACCAGTCTCGAATGTCGGCCACATCCTGGTTCAGGCCCAGAATCCTCCAGTACATCACCGTGAATGCCAGCACATTGAGCTGAGGCACCTCGACTGCCTGTTTATCGGGCAACAAGTGGCACAACAACGTCTCCTTGTCGATGGAGTAGTAGTACCGGCAGGCCAATGGGCGCGCGGCCCACACGGTGCACTCGCCGTGACTCAGGAAGGGGCAAGCTTCTCCAATGTGGTGTTCCCATCGACCTCGCCCCGTTCCCTCCAAGAGCCCGTCGCCTTGGAGCTGTTCCAGTTCT
>JAUYSB010000097.1 GCA_030696525.1 Hydrogenophaga sp.
GGTAGAACTGACTCAGATCGGCCAGCAGCTCGGGGATGTTCCAGATCAGTTGCGACAGGTCGGCACCCTGCTTGGGCTGGCCGTTGACCTGCAGGGCAATGGCACCCGTGGTCAGCACGCCCAGGCCATCGGCCGGCACGATCTCGGAGCACACGGCGGACTGCTCGAAGTCCTTGCCCAGGTCCCAGGGGCGGCCTTGCTCGCGCGCCACCAGCTGCAGGTCGCGGCGGGTCATGTCCAGGCCGGCGGCGTAGCCCAACACCAGGCGTGCGGCATCGGCCTCGCTGACGCGGAAACCGCTGGCGCCAATGGCCACCACCAGCTCCATCTCGAAGTGGTAGTTGTCGGTGCCGGGCGGGTAGGCCACGGTGGCACCGGAGTCCACCAGGGTGGAGGGTGTCTTGGTGAAGTAGAAGGGGCGCGAGCTGCCTTTGTCCACCGGGCGGCCCATCTCGACCGCGTGGGCGTGGTAGTTGCGGCCGACGCAGAAAATGCGCTGGACGGGGAAACGTTCGCTGCGGCCACGGATGGCAAGCGAGGGCTGGGCGGCAGGTTCAAACAGGTAGGTGCTCATGGGTGGTGCTTCAGGGTTGGCGGACTTCGTAGACACCCAGCTTCTTGTGCAGCGGGGCTTCGTCGGCGATGAACAGGAAAGCGGGCTCGGTGGCGCTGGTGTTGCGCACGGTGATGGGGGTGTAGCCCGGCACGCAGCAGATGTCGGCACCCAGCAGCTCAAACCGCTGGTCCGGCACCGACACGGTGGCGCCGCCTTCGATCTGGTGGAACACCGTGGCGGGCGACCGCGCCGGCAGTGGCAGCGTCTGGCCCGGGCGCAGCATCAGGGCGTAGAAGCCCAGGATGTTTTCGGCGTCGTCGCCGGTTTCGGGGTTCACGTAGCTCACCTGCACACAGTCCAGGTCGGGGCGGTCTTCGGCCAGCGACAGCAGGGCTGCACGCGCGTCAAGCCAGGGGTAGCGCAGCATGGGGTAGCGCTTCTCACTGCGGGCGAACACGGGCGTGGGCACCACACCGCCGCGGGCGTAGGCGCGGTCGCCCCGGCCGGGCAGCTGGGTCTGGCGGCTGCCGTTGATGTGGTAGCTGGCCTCCATGTAATAGACCAGGGGCAGGTCCAGCACGTCGAGCCAAATGACGGGATCGTTGCCGTCGTGGCCGTGTTCGTGCCACAGGCCGGTGGGTGTCAAGATCAGATCGCCCCGGCTCATGGGGCATTTTTCGCCGTCCACCGTGGTCCAGGCGCCCTCGCCCTCCACCACCATGCGCACCGCGTTGGGCGTGTGGCGGTGGCTGGGCGCCCACTCGCCGGGCAGCAGCAACTGCATGCCCAGGTAGATGGCCGGGCTGGCCTTCATGTTTTCCAGGCCGTGGCCGGGGTTGGCCAGCACCAGCACGCGGCGCTCGGCTTTTTCGATGGGGGTGAGTTCACCGGCCTGCAGCAGCAGCGGGCGGATGGCGCTGTACGCCCAGTGGGTGGCGCGGGTCTGGCGTGTGGGCACGCCCGGCGGCAGCACGGCGCGCAGGCTGGGCCACAGGGGCACGAGGTTGCGCGCGCTCAGCGCGTCGCGGTAGTCCTGGGGCAAATCGTCGAGCCGGCCGAGTTCCAACATGGTGGCGTCCTTGTGTGTGGGGCTGTGGTGGGGGCGAATGTTAGGCAGCTCTCGGTATTCAGGCAATGCCAATGCTTTGATAATGCGAATTACGAATTCGAATAAAGAGGCCGTGATGAAAGACATTGACCTGCGTTTGCTCTCGGTGTTCGACGAGGTCTACAAGACCCGCAGCGTCTCCGGCGCCGCCGAGGTGCTGGCCATGAGCCAGCCGGCGGTCAGCGTGGCGCTGGCCAAGCTGCGCCAGCATTTCGGGGACGCGCTGTTCGTGCGCACCTCCGCCGGCATGGAGCCCACGCCGCTGGGCGAGGGCCTGGTGCGTCCGGTGCGCGACGCGTTGTCGGCGCTGGACGCGGTGCTGGGCCACCACCAGGGCTTCGACCCGACCAGCTCGCGCCGCACCTTCCGGGTCTGCATGGCCGACATCAGCCAGCTTGTGTTGCTGCCCCGGCTGTGGGAGCACCTGCGCCGATCGGCGCCCCACATCCACATCGAGATCCTGCCTTTGTCGAGCGACATTGGCCGCCAGCTGGAAAGTGGCGAGGCCGACCTGGCCCTGGGCTTCATGCCACAGCTGGAGGCTGGCTTCTACCAGACGGTGCTGTTCGAGCAGCGCTTTGTCTGCCTGGTCAGCGCCCACCACCCGCGCGTGCGCAAGTCGCTCACACTGGCGCAGTTCCAGCAAGAGGACCACGCGGTGATCAGTTCGTCTGGCGCGGCGCCGGTGCTGATCGATCAGGCCATCGCCCGCCAGGGGATACAGCGCAAAGTGGCGCTCAAGATCCCCAACTTCATCGGCGCGGCCTTGGTGGTGGAACACACCGATCTGGTCATCACCATCCCCTCACGCCTGGCCGAGGTGTTGCGTGATCGCGGCGAACTGCGCAGCTTCCCGGTGCCTTTCCCGCTGCCGGGCTACCAGGTCAAGCAGCACTGGCACGAGCGCTACCACCAGGACCCGGGCAGCCGCTGGTTGCGCCAGGTCATCGCCGAACTGATGCAGGCGCCCGTGCGCGCCAAGCGGGCGCGGGCCTGAGCCCTCAAGCGCCCCATTCGGGCGCACGCACCGCCATCAGGTCGGCCGCCGCCTGTTCGTAGGCGTGGGCCAGTTGCAGCAGCGCGAAGTCGCCTTGTGGTTTGCCGATCAGTTGCAGGCCCATGGGCAGTCCCTGTGCGTTGAAGCCCGCCGGCACGCTGATGGCGGGCAGGCCGGCCAGGGTGGCGTAGATCACCACCTCCATCCAGCGGTGGTAGGTGTCCATGGGCCGGTCGGCAATCTCGGTCGGCCAACGCTGGTCCACGTCGAACGGCCACACCTGCGCCACCGGCAGCGCCAACACGTCGAAGCGCTCGAACAGCGTCAGCATCTGCTGCAGCAGGCGGGTGCGCAACGCACTGGCGCGGTTGAGCTGTGTGCCGGTGAGTTGTTGCGATTGGTCGTGTTCCCACAGCGCCTCGGGTTTGATGTGCGCGCGGTTTTTGGCGTTCACCAGGTGGGGTGCGATGCGTGGCCCCACCAGCGCCTGGCGCCACACCAGCCAGCAGTCCCACACGCTGGCGGGGT
>JAUYSB010000122.1 GCA_030696525.1 Hydrogenophaga sp.
AGGTCCACCGGATACGACAGGCTCTGTCTCTCGACGATGAGCGCCTCACTTTCCATCCGATCCGCGTGTCTCTAAAGTCCGACGAGCCGGATTTACGCATACAGGAAGTTTGGTTCGCCGGCGTGCATTCTGACGTTGGCGGCGGCTATCCCGACGACATGACCGCGCATTGCCCGCTGGTCTGGATGGTTCGGGAACTTCAGACAGCCGCGACTGACAGAGCGCTCACTTTTCACGAAACGGCGCTGGACGAATTCAGAAGAACGGCCACGCCATTTGGGCCGCTGCACAACTCTCGAGCCGGCGTGGCGGTGTTGTATCGGTACGATCCACGGCAAGTGACCCTGACGGATCCAGCCGGCAATCCCTACTACCGGCCGACCGTCCACCACACGGTTGTTGAACGCTTAGTGGATGGAGGCGGCGATTACGCGCCGCTGGCGCTTGGGGGGACGAGCGCGCATCAAGCCCAAACCGGGCCTAAGGGCGCCGACGTCTTCATGCCCGACGGCTCCATCGCGCGCGCCGAGACTGGACCGGATTACGCCCTCGTTCGACAAGCGGACCCGGCGTTTGAGCCCGCAAACATACGCAGCGATGGCCGCGAACTCGACTTTGCCCGGGGAGCAATGAAGAGCCTGGACGCGCCCAACCGGGAACAGATGGAGATCGCCCGCGACTACGTATGGCTGAACCGAATTGCATATTTTTTCTTCGTGGCCTTGTTCCTCACGGCGCTCGCTCTTCCGTTGCTCGATTCAACGATCGACGACTCCAACGAAGGCATATGGAGCCAGATCTCAGTAGTTGCGCTCCCGTTCCAATGGCTTCTCCACGTGCTCGGCCCAGTTGGCGACACTCTGTCGCGGTTCATGTCCGGCGCTGAAAATGTCCTTCGCGGCGTGGGCGACACGATCCTATCCTTCACGCCGTCCTATCTCTACGCTCATGTAAAAGCTGCGCTGAATCATCCGTTTTTCAGCATAGCGCTGGTGCTCGCCTATTTCGTTCTTCGCAATAGGAGCGACGCCTATGAGGACGCCACGCGCTACCACGCGCGCGTGGCTTGGAACATCCAGAACGACAAAGTCAAAAACGGCGTTGAATCCCAACCGAACGCAACGTCACAACTCGTGCGCACGATACGAAGCTCGCGTGCGGCAAGATCCGTCCTTGGCGTCGGCCGTGCGATGTTGCCTGCCGCTTATGCGATTGTCTTTGTATTCACGCCCCTGCTTCTCGCCGCCAATCGGATTGGCTTCAATTATCTCGAGGGATCTGGTCGCGTTTGCGTGGATTCAAGCGCTTCAGAGTGGGTGGCGAGCGCATCTGCACGGTTTGCCACGAATGATCCCTGCTGGGCGAGCCGCTGGACAGTTGAACGCGGCGGCGTCTATCGCCTGACGATCAGCATCGACCCCAAGAGCGATGATCCCTGGCTGGATCAGCTGATGCTCACCGATCCGTACGGCTTCGATGCGAAAGGTTGGGTTCAGACCGCCGGCGTCGCCTTACGTCGTTGGCCTTCAGCCGCTTGGTTCCATCCCATCGCCCGCATCGGAGCGCGAGGGGATTCTGAGTGGCCGCTGGTCCCGATCGACGGCGGCGGGGCTCTCTCCCCACGCGGTCGGCGATGCTCGATGCTCCCGCTAGATTACAGCGAAACCGCCGAACATAAGTCTTTTTGCGAGGATCACCCCCGTGCGAAATCCTGTGTCGACGGTGGCCTGTCGCTGAGCATCGATTCGTTGCCCGCCGACGAATTGGACGCCGCCAAGGCGGCTTGGGTTCGAGACAGCTACTCTTACGACGGCAAGAGCTGCAATTCGGCTTTCCCGCGCAAAACCTTCGTGTCGGAATTCGTTGCGAACGACACGGGAGAGCTATTCCTTTTCGTCAACGACGCCGCGCATGTGTCCTTAAACGGTCGCAAGCAAATTTTTTACGACAACAATACCGGCACAGCGAAAGTAACGATTGAGCGATTGCCGCGCGACGCCACGCGAGCCACCACCGCAAGCGCGCCATAAGGTTCAGCGCTCCGCCTCACGCCGCGGCGCTCACGCGCCCCGCGGCTTGACGCGCGTCGTCGGCTGCGCGGCCGCCGGATCGTCCGGCCAGAGGTGGCGCGGATAGCGCCCTCTCATCTCCTTCTTCACTTCGCTCCAGGAGCCCTTCCAAAAGCTCGGCAGATCGCGGGTCGTCTGGATCGGGCGATGCGCCGGCGACAGCAGTTCGAGCGTTAAGGGCGCACGTCCGCGCGCAAGCGTCGGGTGACTCGAAAGGCCGTAAAGCTCCTGCACGCGCACCGAAAGGATCGGTCCGTTTTCGGCCGCATAGTCGAGCGCATGGCGCGAGCCGGCAGGCGTCTCGAAATGGGCCGGCGCTTCGGCGTCGAGCCGGCGTGACAACTCATAGGGGAGAAGCTGAGCGAGCGCGGCCTCGAGGTCGTCGGCCGCAATGTCAGCAAGCGACGTGCGCCCCGAAACGAACGGCGCAAGCCAGTCTCCAGCGCTTGCCGCCAGAGCGGCGTCGGAGAGGTCCGGCCATTCGTCGCCCTCGGCGCGGCGCAGAAAGGCGACGCGGTCGCGCCGCTGAATTTGCGACTTCGTCCATGGCAGCCGCGCCACGCCAAGCGCCGCGACGCCGCGCGCGAGCGTCCTTGCATTTTCTTCCGACGCCTCGACCGGCAGATTGCGCTCGGAGAGCCGTATCGCCCCCAGACGCCGGAAGGCGCGCCGCCGCAGGCTCGCGCTCGCCGCATCGAAAACGGTTTCATCGCGAGTCTCGATGCGCTCGCTGGCGATCGCCTCGACCTCCTCGGCGGTGAGCGCGCACGCCGCGAGAATGCGCGCCTGCGCCGCCCGGCCGGTGAGTTCGGCGACGGCAAGAAAGGGCGCGCGCGCCAGAGGATCTTCGACCGGCACGATCGCGGCGCGACCGTTCGCCATCAGGAACTCGCCGCGCGCGCCGCGTGATTTGGCGATGCGGTCGGGATAGGCGAGCGCGATCAGCGCGCCGTCGGATAATTGCCCCCTCCCTGGCCCTCCCCCGCTCCGCGGGAGAGGGGACGCTAACGATCGGCCTTTCGCTCTCTCTTGATGAAGCGCCGAGTCCACTCCCTCTCCCGCGTTAGCGGGGGAGGGTTGGGGAGGGGGCAAAACGCCTGCCGCCGCGATCGCCTGCCGCGCCCATTGCGCGGCAAGGCGCAGCGCGTCGCGCGCTCGCTTGGAGTTTTCGCTCCGCGCGCGCTCGAGCCGATGCGAAAGGTCGGCGTCGGCGCCGCCGATCCCGCGCTCCGAGAGCAGCATGGCGAGTTCCGCGGCGCGCTTCGCCTCGCCGTGACCCGC
>JAUYSB010000172.1 GCA_030696525.1 Hydrogenophaga sp.
CGACCACGGTTTGACGCCACGAATCGCAGATTTGAAAGTGAACAGGAAAGTCAATGAAATCAACGATCTACCAACACCACCTCCGCGCCAGTGCTAGCTTTTCGTACCGTCACTTATTGCACTGAAAACGAGGAGACCCCGTGCCGGTGTTCAGATCTTCTTTGAGAACGACAAGGGCCGCCTCGACATCACCTTGGGCTTCGAGCTGCTCGAGGTGCATCCACTCGAGCGTGAAGAGCTGGGCGCTGTCGCTGAGCGAGTGCACATCGTGGAGGGCCGCCATGTACTTGGATGCCGACCGTCCCCCAACCGCCTTGCGGCGCGCCAACACCTCGTCCTTGGCTTGCCGCCAGGCCTCTTGCAGTTTTTGACGGAAGCGGGCGAGCGCGGCCGCGCCCATGGCCACCTCCACCGCGTTGGTGTCAAAACACCCGAACGGGTCTTCCAGCCGCAGCTTCAGGTAGGCCGCCCCAAAGGCCGCCGGTTGGGGACCATTGGCCTGCACAGCGCTGACCCAGCGCGAGGCAATAGCGCGGCACAACTCCCCCACGTTGCCATAAGAGTCGTCGACCTGTTGAAACGCTGCCCAGGTGCGCCGCATGGCGTGCTGTGTCAAGGCCAACGCACCTGCTGGATCGGTTTTCAGAGCGCGGTCCAGCAACGGCAACACAGCCTCGGCCCGTTGGACGTACTTGCCGCTCTGGCTGGCGGGCACAAAGCTGCGGCCCACCGCCAGCATCTCGGTGACCAGCGTTTTGTGTTCGGCCACCGACGTCACCGGTTGGTCCAGGCGCATCCACTGGTTCAGCTCTTTGGCAATGCCTGCATCCCGGTTGGCCAAGTCCATCAGCTTGGCCGCCAGCTCATTGACCGGGCGCGCGTTCAAGAACGTTTCGAGGGCTTGGTGCTGCGCGGCTTCTTTGCTGATTTGGCGCACAGTGCGTTCAGCGAGGGTCGGACTCGGTGTGGGGGCGTCGGCTGCAATCTCTGTGGAACCTCCTGAGCGTGGCGCACCCAGCAGGTTCCGCCAGACCATGGCCAGCGCCACCTGGTGTTTGCAGAAGGTGCCGTCTTCAGCGTGTGGACAGTCACAACCACCAACGACAGAGCCTTCCTTGACCCTTACTTCGGTGAGGTAAACATCGGTGCCGATGATTTTGGCGTGGATGGCGGGGGTTGCTCCACCCTCCTGCGCGATGACGGTGATGGCCTTGGAGGTCACATAGTCTTTGGCGCGACCAAAAACGGCCTTGCCGGCGAGACTGCGCAAAGCGGTATCGCTGAGCGCCTCGATCAGTTCCTGGATCACTTCGTCCGTGAGCGCCCCATTGGGAGCACCGCTGCGTCTTGCATCGGACGCCGCGTTGTCAGGTGCCCCGGGCAGCGCATCGGTCATTTCAATGCGACCTCAAAACAGCATCAATGCGGCGGGGCATCGTGACGCAGCACATCGGATTCGGCGGGCTCCGCGAGGTCATCCAAGGTCAACCCGTACTCGACCATCCGCGCCTTGATCTCCTCGATGGCTGCGGCCCGCTCTCCCTGCAGATCGCGCTCGAATGTGGCAAAGAAAGCGCTGGCTTTGCCGATCAGATCGTTGAAACGCTGGTCGTTCAGGGGTTCGCTGCGGGTGGGCGCCAGTGGGCGCTTGATTGCGGGGCGATCGGACTTGAATCTCATCGGATACAGGTGGGGGGCACCGGGGGCGGGCACAGCGGGGACAATGGGGCTGCAGAGGGCCTTCAAGAGGTTGCGCTGACGATGCGGCGAGAAACGCAGGGCCATGTGTCGATGGCGCACTGTGCGCTGGCAAGGCGGCTGTGGCGCGATGTCAGGAAGTCGGTGCTCAACATGACAGCGCCATTTTACGTGGCCGCGCCGAAGCGATGCGGGACGAAGCGACGCGAGCGAATCGACACTGGTTCAACGGATCGATTCGGTCAATGACATCTGTTTCAGGCCATCAAGCGCCGGAGGTTTCCACCGGTGTGGTCATGACCTTGGCGCCCGAGAAAATGCACTCCAGTTTCTCGTTGATGTAGTCCGACATGAACGGTTTCAGCGGCAAGGTCTTGCCGTTGTGCACATTGCATTCCGAAAAATCCACCCCGTCGTTGTGCGCGAGCTGGCAGGCCGAGATGTACTCGTTCATCAGACCGGCGAACTCGATGAAGGGGTGGTTGCCGATCTTGAGGGCGCTGCTGTAGAAAGCGTCGGCGGTGCGGCGCATTTCGAGCAGCGCCTGCTCACGTTCATGTGTGTCCATGTGGGATGGCGTGCTGGTGATGGGATGGAGGCGTTGCTGGCAGTGTGACTGAACTGAGCGTGGTAACCGAACGTAGTGACTGAGCGTGATAGCTGACGGTGGTACCCGACCGTGTTCAGGGCGACCACAAGTCGCTTTGCGAACTGTTCCGGTGGTGATGGTAGCTGAGCGCCGCTATGCTGCAACCGTTATGCGGCAACCGGGTACCCAGATCAGAGGTCACGATCGTTCGCCTGACATGCCCCACATTTGTGCATTCGAATGTTGATGGCGATGCGGCGGGTGGTCTGCTCGGTTGAGGTGGTGCTGCGGTATAACCGCGGCGACATGAATTCGGATTCGCCCCACCCCGCCAACCGCTGCCACTTCTGCGCGGCCACCAGCTACCACCACCTGATCGCCCGAGACTCAGCGGGCGTCATGCGCCGTACCGCCACCCTGGTGTGCGATGGGTGTGGACGGCAATTTGAAGACAAAGACGCCTGGCGTAACGGAACAGGTGTGCCCGGCACATCGCCAGAGCCTAGTAGGCCCTGAAGGCTGGGTGCTGCTGGCCCTTGGCCCTTCAGCCTGAACGCATATTCCCTCTCCAGCCCTGCCCTGCCCCGTCTTGCATCCGTGCGCGTTCCCGTACCTTCCCCGCCGTGAGCCAGTTTCGACAACGCCTGATCGCACCGGTGTCGCGATCTGCCGACCCATCGATCAACGCCTGGTTGTTTGCCGGAGGGTCTCTGACCGCGCGCCTGCGCGCCCACGGCGGGGTGGAGGTCGTCGTGGTGAAGCAGGGAGCTTCCGGACTGTGGATGGCCGAGCAGCGGGATCTGAACTGTCGTTGTGGCTACGCCCGCGAGGTGGTCCTGCTGCTCAACGGCCGAGTGGCGGTGTGGGCACGCAGTGTGACACCGTTGCCCGCGTTCCATGGCGCCTGGAAATCGTTGGCAGGTCTGGGGACCCGACCGCTGGCCGAATTGCTGTTCCAGGGCCGGGCGTTGGATCGGGATGCCCTGGTGCCGCATCGTCTCGCACGACACGGCCCCGTGTTTCGCTGGGCGCAACAGTCCACCACGGCGGTTGGGCACGTTGCAAACGCGTTTGCGCAGCCCACCTGGGGACGCAGCTCCGTGTTTTGGAGCATGGGCCAGCCGCTGCGGGTTTTTGAGGCATTTGCACCGTGGGTCACGCAACTGCCGACACCACGCAAGCTCCCCTGACAACGTTAGGCCTGCTGGTTCAGACCAGCTTGGCGTTCAACCACCCACGCAGGCTGTTGAAGAAAGCGATGGCTTGCGCTTGGTCCAGGTCCTCCGTGGTGAGCACGGCTTCCCGCAGTCGTCCCTCTTTCAACAGTTGACCCCTGCCCACCCCGGGCAAAAGCCCACAGCTCAACGGCGGCGTGAGCCATTCGTCGTTCAACTTCAGCGCCACATTGCCACGGGTGAACTCGGTCAGCTCTCCCGCCTCGTTCCACAGCAAGGTGTCAAAGACGCCAACGTCTGAAGGCGCAAACGCGTCGTAGTGGGCCCTGCGGGTGGTCTTGTGCCGGAAGAAGTCGCCATCTGATCCTGCAACGGGCCGTGTTGCCAACTGCACTGTGACTTCTGCTGGCGAGGCGTCCAGCGCAAACGCCTGGGCTTGCACCTGACCGTTGCGGTGGCTGAGCAGTCGAACACGCCACTCGCCTAGAGGATGCCCGTCCACCAGATCGCGCAGAGCCTGCTGCAGGGCGCTCTCATCCCGTACAAAACCAAAGTGCTCTGCGCCCGCGTGCATGCGGCTCAGGTGCTGCTCTAGGTGGATCAACATCCCTTGGCTCAAGCGCAAGGTTTCCAGCAACTCAAACGGTTGACTGGCTCGTTCCGCAAAGGCACGCTTGTGGCGCCACTCGGCCCATTCTTCGTTCGCGGTCGCGTCGCTGGTGATGCCGCTGCCCACGCCGTAGTGGATCTGATGGCCCCGCTGCACGAGGGTGCGAATGGGCACGTTGAAAGTCGCCGCACCGCCTGGCTGTATGACCCCAATGGCGCCACAGTAGACGCCACGTGCTTGTGGCTCCAGCGCAGCGATGTGGGCCATGGCCCGCACTTTGGGCGCACCGGTCACCGAACCACAGGGGAACAGGGCGTGAAACACGTCGACCAGCCGGGTGCCGTTGCGCGTGCGCGCTTCGATGTCGGACGTCAATTGCCAGACCGTGGGCCAGGCCTGTGCGTGAAAAAGTTGTTGGACCTTGACCGAATGGGCTTCGGCCACGCGAGATACGTCGTTGCGCAGCAGGTCCACGATCATGACGTTTTCTGCGCGCTCTTTGGGTGAGGCCAGGAGCTTTTGCCGCAGCGCCTCGTCTTGCTCAGGGGTGTGGCCACGGGGTGCGGTGCCTTTCATGGGCGAGCACAACAAGCGGTTGTCTCGCCAGTCGAAGAACAACTCAGGGGAAACGGACAGGATGGCACCCTCCCCACCCAGGTCGGCGAGGTAGGCGGCGTACGCGTGGGGTTGGGCCGCACGCAGCCGGTCGAACAGGACGAGGGGATTGCCCTGGAAACTTCCGGTTTGACGGGCGGTGAGGTTGACCTGGTAGAGCTCGCCCTGGGTGATCGCGTGTTGGATGGCCTCGAACGCGCGGTCGAAGGCGTTACGGTCTTGGGTGTTGTCCCAATCCACCGTGCTTTGGGCGTGCGCAGACACATACCACGCTTGCGCGGCGACGTCGTGTTCCAGCGGCTTGTCGTAGACATAGAAACGGGCCAATGGACCGTCGCCCGGATCCACAGGGTGCGTCTGATACGCCCGGTCAAAGGCAGGCGCCGCGTCATAGTTGATGTGACCCACACACCAGGCTCCTGCACGGGCGAGTGCATCGGCTTGCTCGACCACGGCGATGACCACATCCAGGGCACGAGCGATCAAGCACTGTTGGGGCTGCCCAAAGGCCAGGTGCAGGGGGGAAGTGTGTGCGTCGGGAGCGCGGAAATCGATGAGGGCGCTGGGATGCAGCGGATCGTGATTGGCAGCAAATTGCATGCGCGGATTGTGCACAGGGACATAACTTGCCCCGCTTAGAATCCGCGCCAATTTGGCGCCAAGCCGAAGGTGTGTCCTGTCCAGGGATGGCGCCTTCGTCGACGGTCGGCCGCGCAGTTGGTGTTCATCCGCACCACACGCGAAGCGTCTTGCCAAACAACGGGATGGCGATCACAGCCCGTTTTACGTCCGCTCTCAGATCCGCCCTCATAACCGCCCTCATATGCGGGCCTGAGCGCACCTGATGGCACGCCGTGTGTGCCTCTTGTGCGCGTTGCGCCCGTGTCGTGTGCTCGCCATACACCTTCTTGACTGGTCTTGCCTCCACGAGGGGGACGGTGTCCTGTGTACCAGTCGGTTTGACCATTTGTTCTTTTTGGTTTGATTGTGAATTCCCATTTCGACGTACTCATCATTGGCAGCGGTCTCGCAGGCCTGTCAGCCGCGCTGCACCTGGCGCCCACCCACCGCGTGGCGGTGCTGACCAAACGCACCATGACCGATGGCGCCAGCAACTGGGCCCAAGGCGGCATTGCCGCTGTGCTGGCTGAAGGCGATAGCCTGGCTGACCACGAGCGCGACACGCACGTGGCCGGTGCCGGTTTGTGCGACATCGATGCGACCCATGCGACGGTCGCTGGCGCGCCGGACGCCATCCGTTGGCTGCAAGACCTGGGCGTGCCGTTCTCAGAAGAAAACGGCGCTTTGCACCTGACCCGTGAAGGGGGGCACAGTGCGCGGCGCGTGGTGCACGCGGCCGATGCGACTGGTGCGGCCGTCATGGCCACGCTGGTCGAGCGGGTCCGGGCAACGCCGTCCATCACCGTTCTGGAGCACCACACCCTGGTGGACTTGATTCTGAGCGATAAGCACGCCGAGCTTCCGGGCCCACGGCGCTGCCTGGGTGCGTACGTCCTGGATGAGGCCAAAGACCGTGTGAGCGCCTTCACGGCCGGACACACCATCTTGGCCACGGGCGGCGCGGGCAAGGTGTACCTCTACACCAGCAACCCGGACACGGCCACCGGTGACGGCATTGCCGCTGCCTGGCGTGCCGGCTGCCGGGTGGGCAACCTGGAATTCATCCAGTTCCACCCCACTTGCCTGTACCACCCGCACGCCAAGAGCTTTTTGATCAGCGAGGCGGTGCGCGGTGAAGGTGGGCAGCTCAAGTTGCCGCCGTCGCACGGTGGCCGGCGTTTCATGCCCGAGCACGACGAGCGTGCCGAACTCGCACCCCGTGACGTGGTGGCGCGCGCCATCGACGCCGAAATGAAAAAACACGGCCTCGACTGCGTGCACCTGGACATCTCGCACCAACCGCCCGAGTTCTTGACAGAGCACTTCCCCAACATCCTGGCGCGCTGCGCCGAGCTGGGTATCGACATCACCCAAGAGCCCATCCCTGTGGTGCCGGCGGCGCACTACACCTGTGGGGGCGTCATGACGGACCTGGCTGGGCGCACCGATGTCGGCAACCTGTATGTGCTGGGAGAGACGGCGAACACCGGCTTGCACGGCGCGAACCGCTTGGCCAGCAACTCGCTGGTGGAGTGCATGGTGTTTGCGCAGGCAGCGGCTGCGGCCATTCGCGAGTGCCCACCGGCGGAGGTTCCCGCTGTGCGCCCGTGGGATGAAAGCCGCGTGACCGATCCCGATGAGCGCGTGGTGATCTCCCACAACTGGGACGAGCTGCGCCGCTTCATGTGGGACTACGTGGGCATTGTTCGAACTGACAAGCGGCTGGAGCGCGCAGCCAACCGCATTGCCTTGCTGCAGTCGGAGATTCAGGCCTTCTACGCCGAATTCCGGGTCAACCGCGACTTGCTGGAGCTGCGCAACCTGGTGCAGGTGGCCGAGCTCATCGTGCGCTGTGCCCAGCACCGCCACGAAAGCCGTGGCCTGCACTTCAACCGGGATTGGCCCAACCTGTTGCCGCAAGCCCTGCCGACGGTGCTCAAGCCGTAGCTTCGGGGATTTTTACGTTGGCTTCAGCTGCCGCTGCTGTGTGGTCCAGAAGGGCTGGCGCTGCCGCGCTTGTTGATCGAATCGACATTCCAAGTCTACGAACGAAGCTGGTCCAGGACTGGCTGCCCTCCCAAGGCCAAATCGCGTGTGTCGCAGCGAGCCATCAGCCGCCCGGCTCGCCGGGTCGGTGGCAACCGCCTCCGCAACCGCCTTGCATGATGTCAACTCGGGCGCAAGATTGGCATCACATTGGATCTTTTGGAGTAGACTGCGGCCACCTCGAAAGAGGGACGGGCTTGGTCGCCCGGTAGCAAAGGCGCAGCTGCCGCGCGCCTCTCAACGAGTCGGCGGCTTTTTATATTCCCAGGCTGCGCTGGGCACGGTTCCGTTTCGGCGGGGCTGTGCGGGACTCTCCGAAAGGAGGGTGCCGGCTCCTTTGCCCGGTCGACCAACCTGCACAGTCCTGCCACCCTCTCTTGGTCGAGGGGGGGCAGGTTCTTCACCTGTCGCAGAGGAGCCATCATGGCTGACAACATCTCCAACCCAGCGCAACGCGCTATCTTTTCCCTCGCCCTCATCCAGTTGCGAGGCCAGGACGAAAGAGTCCGGCGTCGTTTCCCGAACAAGCTGCCCCCTCCCTCACCAAGTTACGAACTGACCGCCAGCCGGTTCGATTTCGCCATGCGGCCTTTGGCCGTGTTGGAAGCTGTGGCGTTTTGAGGGGGAACGATGAACTACCAGATCACCGAGGAAGAGATTCAGCGGGTCGAGTCCGCGCGCGCGCAATTGCGCATGGTCTGCGGCTTGTTGACGGCTGTAGGCAGCAAAGCTGACGCGGACACGCCGTGTGGCCCTGAAGACTTGTACGAATTCATCTGCGCCCAGGTGGACACACTCTCCGCCGTGCTGGATGCGACCAAACAGCGTTGGAAGATAGCGATAAAAGGCAGCCCCGACGGCGATGATTGAACGCAGGGGGGCTACTCACAGATGGCGCCTTGCCAGTGTTTGCACTGCTGCGCTGGCTGGCTTTAGTTGGGTCTGTCATACCAAGCATCTTGGAGTTGACCCACTTGAGCACGGCAAACGTAGGCCCACTGCCCAAGCCAAGCTTCGAACGCTGCCCGATCTTCCTCTGTCGCACTGCCGCGGCGAGCCAAAATGAACCCGCAGTTCGCCCCACCACAGAGGGCAAGAGCGCGAGGTTCGATGACCTCCTCCAGCAGCTTGTCGATGAAACGTTCTTTTACTTCCACCGACGGGACCTCTGACCAAACGAGGTCGTACTCAAAGCCAAAGGTTTGAAATTCCCCGATGTGCAGCTTCTTGCGAAGGCGTCTGCTTCGGGTTCGCTTGGGCGGCGGCAGCAGAAGTTCATCCATGTGTGCTCTTTGAAGTTATGCGATCGACATGTCCTGCAGCCATGCAAGGCGGCACAGGGCTCTCAGATGGAGTGCGATACCCGTGGTCGCTACTCGATCCGGTTGGATGCTCAAACCTGGTTGGCTCGTGCTGGGAGCGGGCGCCTCGGGCACGTCGTGTTGCCGTATGGCCGCGTTAAAGCTGCCGGCTCATTCTATGCAACCGCTGCAGGTGAATACATCGATGAAAGGATTGGGTAGATACAGGTGCGTCACACAACGCCACGAAAGCCGCGGCCTGCACTTCAACCGGGATTGGCCGAACCTGTTGCCGCAAGCCTTCCCGACCGTGCTCACTCCTTGGTCTTGAAGCGTGGTACCTGCGCCGGGTACGGCGCAAGCGTTTCAGATGTTGAGCGGCAATGCCGGAAATGTTTTGCGCCGCAGTTACCACTGCAGCACACGCTCTTTTGAGGCTCGCTCACTGGCTTCGCAAGGCTCAGTCGAAGCGAACGTAAGCACCGCACTGGGATCGGCGCTGCCCAAAATCGGTGCCGTCGCGATACTCAAAAATTGACTGTTAACCGGTTAACGGGTAAAATAGAGCATGCCGATTCAATCGTTTTTGTGTCCCGACACTCAAGCTCTCTTCTTGACTGGCAAGAGTCGCCGGTTTGCAAATATCAAGAACGTGGCTGAAAGAAAGTTGGTACAGCTAGACGCAGCGCCATCCGTGAACTTCATGAAAGCTCCCCCTGGCAATGACTTGAAGGAATACGACGGAGCTTGGCATGTGCGGATAAATGACCAGTGGCGACTTACATTCAAGTGGGGAGACAGTGGACCCTACGACGTGCTGATCGAAGATCCGCACTGATTTTGCATCGAGCGAATCAAGTCCCTGCACAGAAAAGGAGTGCAAATGTTCAAGAACGGTATGAGGCCAGTTCACCCTGGCGAGATCTTGCTGGAAGACTACATCAAGCCTTTGGGCGTCAGCGTGCGCGCTGTGTCCATTGGACTGTGCATCCCCTACTCGCGTCTCAGTGAAATTGTGAAGGGCGAACGTGGTGTGACGGCAGACACCGCCCTGCGCCTCGAACGCTATTTTGGTAGCGAGGCGATCGGCTGGCTGAACCTGCAGGCCGCCTATGAGTTGCGCACGGCCGAGTTAGAGCGAGGTAAGGCAATTGCACGTGAAATCAAACCCTTGGCGCTTGCGGCCTGATCCCAACGCTGCGATTCGTTGAGGATTCTGGTCTAGGGTTCATGCGCATTGGCATGGTGCTTCAGAAAATACAGATACCAATTTCGCTTTCGATTGTGTTCTGTATTTTCCGAAACCGTCTCGCTCACGCAACCGATGGATCTTCGGCATCAGTCGCCCATGGTGGACATAGCGCCGGCCTCTGACGGACGAGTACGTTTCGGGGGTGGGTGCGATCGAGGTCGGCAGGGTTGCTTTATCTGTAAGGCATTCTAGACAGGCGAGCTGCAGAAAACTACCATGCGCAGCTATGCCCGGCACCTCGGAAATCACATCAACGGTGGACCAGCAGCTTCTGCTGCAGCTAGGTGCGCGGCTCAAGCGTGTGCGACTTCAGCAAGGGTTGACGACGATCCAGATGGCTGAGCGGGCGGGGTTGTCACGGATGACCCTCCGGTCCATCGAGGCCGGTGAACCCACGCCAACCATCGGCAGTTACGTGCGGGTGATGCAGGCGCTGGGGGTGTCGCAGGACCTCGCATTGCTTGCGTCCGGTACCGAGTCCGTTTCGAAGCGCCGCCAGGGGGCCTTGCTTGGCTCTAAAAAGCTTTTGATTTCCGTCAGCCACGCACGGCATGAGTTGCAAGACCTTCAAAGCTTGGTGTTGCACCAGGAGGCGGTGCGTCTTGTGAAGCAAGACCCTGCCCTGCTCCAGCGCGCTATCGACACGCTGAATCGATGGCGGGCCACGACAAGTTCACATTCCTAGGCGTTGCTCGACGAGTGGTCCACCATATTGCAGCGTCGGGCGTGGCGACGGGCTCTCGCGCATACCGGCCGCGCCCAGCAGTTGCGCCAAGCGTCACCGCTGACGGTTCTTTTGCCTGATGAAACCCGCCGCCGGATTTTGGCGGAAGTTCGCGATCTCAAATCCGGAGTGCGTGTGACTGTCCCAGCCACCCCCCGCAGTTAGTGAGGTGTGTGGCGTGACCCAACCCGCTGACTGAACGCCTCATCAGAGTGAGAGCTTGACAACTATCGCCAAGTCGATGACGAGGAGTGCTGCGAGCATCCACTTCAAATGGGTGATCCCTTTTTGGATGGTGTCAAAGCCAACCTTTGGGGCCAAGGGGCCGTCCTCAAAGCCTTTCAGGCGCACCGTTGCACACTGCTCCCAGGCCTCGATTCTTGAGGTCAAGTGGTACTCAAACGACTGCAAATCGCTGCGACGCACAACCCCCTGACCCAGCACGTCCGCCAAGTGTCTCGACTGCACTTGTGCCTGTGCTGAAGGTACACCCGCTGTTTCAAGCTTCTTGGCGTAGTCGAGGGTGTCGAACGGAATGCTCATGCGCTCATTCCTGGCAAGATCACTTCGATGCTGATTTTGAGTATCACGTGGCCCTCGCTTGACGCTTCAGTAGCCGAACTACCCGTGTGCCCTGTCCAGCCCTATTCAGGGCTTTTGCCTTCACTGGGTTCAGTGTTGATCCGATGTCTCAAGTCCTCAAGGTACTTGGTAAGGGCATCGATCCAAGGCAAGCACAGGCTCAGCGCCATCACGCAGACAACGAAGGTGACCATGCCCCAATACAGTTCCATTGTGTCAACCCGGTTGGCGTGACCCATCCGGGTCACTTGTGGAAAAAGGAGGGTACTACTGTTTGACTGCATGCACGTCAAACGGCCCCACCGTGCTTGACGGCAACCAGGATCTCTTTGACACGCTCGCTCCCATAGGCAGACTGGGCCCAGTCAAACGGTGCCCTGCCCGTCAGCATGGGATGCGGGCTGGTCAGCCAGGCCGAGGCCGTGTCGGCTGATTCAAAAACATCAAGAGCCATCTGGTTCATCTCCAACAAGCGCAGCACGCACTCCGCGACTGGCACGGCCAGCTTGTTCCCTATGATGGCCACTCGCTGTGCCGCTCTGAGGTCAAGACCCACCAGCTTGGCCAGTGCACTTGGCGTCACGCCCAGGTATTCGCCCAGTGGCTCCAGAATGGCGCCTGACAGACCGTGCGTGATGATTGAATACCCCATGGCTGAGGTGAGGGGCGCGAAGCTGTCCAGACTCACCGACCGCTCAAGCGCAGCGGTTTCACCGGGCGGCGTTGCTGATGGGGGCTGAATCGGAGCTGCAGGGGACCCGAGAAGCGTTTCCAGCGACTTGCGCGCTTCGGCGCGCAGGTCGGTATTCGATGGGAGGTTGTCCAGCAAGAGCATGACCTTGGCCATCCCCTGCGGCGTGGCGGACGCCATTTCGGGACTGAGCCCGTCAAGCTCTTCGCAGGGGGTGTCAAGCCAGCGCCGCGCATGCTCCCAAGAGTGGAACCGGGCGTATGCGGCCTCGTCCAAGTCCATCAAGCGATCATGGTCGGGGCTGCCAAATTCCCGCCCTACAGGGGCCGCGTTCAGCCAGTTTTCCTCTTTCGTCATCTGGGACCTCACTGACATGGGGCCGGCTTGTTGCGGTGCATGACTTTCGCCAATGGTATTCGCTGCAGTTGGTGTGGCGCGGTCGAAGAGAACGTTCGGTTGAATACACGCCGGGCAATGGTCAGTAGGCATTCTCCCGCACGACACTGGACAGGCGCGAGTAGGAACGTCCAGGGGGCATGCAGGGGCGTGTAGAGACGTGCCACGTACGTTGGAATCCCACCGCAGCCAAGCCGGCTCGTCGACTTCAGGTGGAAGCTGCGTTGCAAAGGCTCTCGATGTCGGTTCGCACCGTGGCGTTCTTGAGCATCTCTTCAGAGACCTCTGCGATCACTTCCGGGTATCGCGCGCCTTTGGCTGTCTCGTACAAGTAAACGCGCCTGCCTGGCGAAATCGTCGAATCACAGGACCAGATCGCCTTTAAAGGCTCCATCTGCCACTGGCCGCTCTCGTTGACATATCCGGGAGACACAAGCGACACCGATTTGAGCCGAATTTCTTTTGACTCGTGCTGCTTGATCACACTGTCCAACTCGGCTGTCGTGGAGAGCATGAAAGTGCTCGTGTACTCAAAATCGTCGTCCTCCTCCCCCTTGTGGGCGAAGTCGACCCAGAAGAATGGGGCATGAACTGCCAACTGGACAGCGACCCAGCGGTCCTCGCCAGGAAAAAAAACCTTGGACATGGGGTGCCGGTGCGGCTCGTGTGTGCAAAACATGCGGTCGTAGTCCTCAAAATGAACACTATAGATTGTAGCCCTATAGGGTTCATGCTGACGTAATCGAGGCATGTCCTCGCCCAAGCCACCTCACAACCACTTTCACCTCGCTTTGCGCACGGTCAGGCTCGCCAAGGGCTTGTCCCAGGAGGATTTTTCGCTGGTGTCCAGCCGGACCTATGTGAGCAGTCTGGAGCGGGCGCAAAAGAGCGCGACGCTGGGCAAGGTCGATGAGCTCGCCGAAGTGTTGGGTGTTCACCCACTGACATTGCTCACGCTGGCCTACGCCGAGCGAGGCGATCCTGCCCGGGTTGACAGCATCGTCAGCCGGGTTCGGCGTGAGTTGGCGTCAATGCAGGGACACGACGCCGAAGCGGCCGACTGACTTGGATCTCGCCGGTAATTGCGGAGGTCAAGTTTTTCTCACCTCGTGGGGCCATCGTACCGGAACGACGCCTAGGGCCATCCAATCCGGACCGTCAGGTTCGGTGGCGGCCCGCAGAGCGTCGGGCCTCCTCGCTTCGGCTCAGTCGTTTGTATTCCTGCCGAATGCCTGTTCCTGCACCGGTGATGGGAGCAAAGTACAAACGTATGCTGTGTTTGAAGACACGTCGGAGGTAAGCCAACTCAATGTGCAGGTTTGAAATCATTAAACGCATGAGACTGTAAATGAAAGTTATGAGTGGCTGGTTACGATAGCCGCAATAGACTGAAGGGTCTACTGCCATCTCCTCTGGGTGACTCCGTTCATGAAGGCTAAAAAATATTTGGCAGCAGGAAATTACATGCTGTTGAGATTCAGTGGAGGGCAAAATTTCAGCAGAATCGAGGTCGACAAATAGGTGGTTTATAAAATGTTTGCAGGTTAAATATCAATCGATTCGGAGGTCGGGCGGATATTGACGAAGGAGCTTGCCTTCATTGATTACGTTTTTAATTGATTCGACTGCCAATAATGCCCCTTGTTCGTCTGTAATCAGAGGGCCAGTCTGTTTCTGAAATATACTCGAAGCCTTGATGCTGTTGACACTGGATTGATGCTGAATCTAAACTCTGGATACACGTTGATAGTCATGAGGCTTGATGCTGGGAGCAACCATCGAACTCAACGGTCAAGCGTGATCTGATTATTAATAGATCTGTTCTGGTTTTCATTGGCCATTGCTGAATCGCTGGACGATCGTGTGATCATGTTAACTTCTCGTTGATAAGAAATCACGTAATTCCGTACTTGCGCGCCTTTTTGCGAGGCGTAGGCGGCAATTGGCAGGGTGCGCAATTTTTATTCTTGGGTCGGTCTATGGTCGTCCATCAAAATCGCAAAAAATACTTTCGGGGGCGGGCCGCAGGTTTGGAGACAAGGCTTTCATAAATCTATCTGTGGAACTATGAGTGTCCTTGAGTTTTGAATATGCAATGCGAAACCAATATATTTCCTGAGTCCAAAAATACATACTGGACAACTAGGGATGGTGTTCAAAACCCCGGTCAAGCCCGGATGGTGTGAGCGAGGCATGGCAGGAACAATGGCGTCATGACCCAACAAGACCTTGGCCTGAACCTGAGCACGCGGCGCACGCGCAAAGCGGTGTTCCTTGATGAGATGAACCTGGTGGTGCCGTGGACGGAATTGCTGTCGTTGATTGCGCCGCACGCACCACGGGCCAAGACCGGACGCCCGCCCTTTGAGTTGGTGACGATGCTGCGCATTCATTTCCTCCAGCAGTGGTTCGGACTGAGTGACCTGGCCATGGAAGAAGCCTTGTTCGAGACCACGCTGTATCGCGAGTTCGCTGGCCTCTCCAGCGTTGAACGCATCCCCGACCGGGTCAGCATCCTGCGCTTTCGCCACTTGCTCGAAGAACACCAGTTGGCGCCTCAGATACTGGCTGTGGTCAACGCCACCCTGGCCGACAAAGGCTTGATGCTCAAACAAGGCACGGTGGTGGACGCCACCTTGATTGCCGCGCCCAGCTCGACCAAGAACCAGGACGGTGAGCGTGACCCCGAAATGCACCAAACCAAGAAGGGGAACCAGTGGCATTTCGGCATGAAAGCGCACATCGGCGTGGACGCCGATTCCGGGTTGGTCCACACCGTGATCGGCACGGCCGCCAACGTCAACGACGTGACGCAGGCCAGTGCGTTGGTCCATGGCGAAGAAACGGATGTGTTCGCTGACGCTGGCTACCAAGGCGCGGCCAAGCGAGAGGAAGTCCAAGGCATCGATGCCAATTGGCATGTGGCCATGCGCCCGGGCAAACGCCGTGCGTTGGACAAGGACAGCCCCATGGGCGCTGTGCTCGAGCAGCTTGAACACGTCAAGGCCCGAATCCGGGCCAAGGTGGAACACCCGTTCCGTGTCATCAAACGGCAGTTCGGGCACATGAAAGTGCGCTACCGGGGACTGGCCAAGAACACGGCGCAGCTGCACACACTGTTTGCGCTCTCCAATCTGTGGATGGTGCGGCGCCGGCTGTTGCAAGGGCTTCAGGCATGAGTGCGTCTGCACGCGGCCAGAGGGCCACCATCGGCCAGAAAACGGGTAGTGAAAACGCACAAACTGCGTGGAATTCACCGAATTTGGGCCGCGCTGCTTCATGTCGTGGCAAACCGCCCGCTATCGGCTGGCACCAAACGTGTTTTGAACACCATCCCTAGGAATTGCAAATCAAATGCATTGATTACATTGGCCAGCCGACCGCTATCCCACCGCCAGTCGCACGCTGCGCGATACCACTGGCCAGCCGACAACTGCCCGCTAGGGCCAAAACTACCATCACTGAAGTGAACGAAAGAGCAATGCGCAGCGGTTGTTTGCGGAGTCGAAGCCATGTGGGCGAAAAAAATCAGCGCTCATTCATACTGTTCACGAGACTAAGATATACTAGGCTTGATTGCCATATATTATATGGATCTACCATATAGATCACCTTGCAATACCTGCGTATGGTCACTAGTCCCCCTGAAGAGCGCACATTTTGGCTGAGTGGGTGATTCAAAGGGGTTGGATCATTGGATTCATTTTTACTGATATGAATCCACCCCATAAATTCTGATGTGCTTGTTGTCGCTCAGTGTTATAGGTGAATCCATATGATATGACGGCGTTGTATGGTATGCATTTGCTAGTAATCCCGTCGCAACCCCTCTCTTTCCTAATGGATGAAGGGGTGAATTCCTATCCAGTAACCATATGAATGAGACCGAAAATGAACTGCAGCACTACCAAGATGCGATTGCGGGGATGGAAGCATGTATTACCTTCCTCTTCGACCAAGCGCAGGCGGTGTCTAATGCCTACCTCGAAGAGGTAGCCGACCTGGATAGACTCAACAGCAGGGCTGGTCTTCGCAAGATGGGGGTAGGCATCCAACTGTCCTGCACGCGTAAAGGCAACCACCTTGACTTGAAGTGGACGGGTGTGAAGTGGTACGGATCTAAAGCCTCTCGAACTTCAAAATGGATAGCCATCACCAAAACTAAAGAAAAACAGTGCTACACCATTGAGCGGCTTCGTCCATACGCACAGGAATGGCAGATAGAGTTGATAAGGGAGACCGAGGAGAAGCTTACGCGAATACGAAGAAAGGCAACGCATGTTGTTGCAGCTATTACAAATATGCGAAATGCAATTCGAGTTTTCAATGCAGATGAGGATGTAAAAATCGATGCAATGCTGTATGAGGCCGAAAGAGCGCGACTGGAAGATGTTGGAGTCGGGCGGCACGAGATATAAGAGTTCGTGCCCAAGGATTGTTGCAAGGCGGTCATGAAATTCTTGTTTGAGTTGCCTGCATGAATTGTCAAATGGTTATTTTGACAATTCATGCTTTTTTGGTGTATTGATTGCTGAAGTACACCAAATGCTCGAGCCTGTTGTAAGAATGTTTCGATGGGCTTGGTTATTGCTGTCTACATAGGATAGTAAGCGCGTGCGCTTGGATGCGAAAAACATGCGTTTACATCGCTGGCTTTGTTGTGCTTCGACGCGAGGCGATGTGCGCGACAGCATCTGTGGATCTGGTTTTGCCCCAGCCTACGAAATTCATGTCAACGCACCAATCATCAATCACTGATTAAAACTACGGTCGACCTTTAGAGCATGACTTGCACAGTTGAGACCTAGTTGGAGATGGCCGTCTCAAGAGTGCAGCCTGTCGATTCATTTGCAGTGGTTGCTCTGCCCGCTCGTCTGTTTTTCTAGCCGCTCTTTTGAGCTGCTGATCAATATGTCAAACCACTACACTGAAATGTTTGGGCTTTGAGTGCTATGGGTGGGCTGCTTAATCGGTCCTGAACTATTCATTTCACACCCCGACTGCGCGTGATGCCGGCGAGCGCGGGGTGCCCGCCAGCCAATTCCGCAGTAGCTGCCACCGACTCTGCTGTACGCCGGCCACCGCGCACAGACGCAAATAGAGCCGCCGCAAGAAGGGCATCGACCAGGCGGCCATGCGCGGTGCGCTCGAAGCATGTGGCAAGGTGAGCGGCGTGCTTGCGGACAGCCTGGAGAAGACGACCATGAACCGCGAGCACCGCAATCTGCTGCTCGACGGCCAACTGGTTTTGATTTCGCCCTACGACCCGAGCGCGGGGTTCAACGTCGGTAACGCCATGCAGCGCAACAAGCTGATCTACGCGCTGCCATCCCCACGCCCACGGGCGACACCGTGGTGGGGCTGCGCAGGTGCTGGAGCGCTCACAAAGACGGTGATGACTCGCCACCGCACAGACATTGGGGGGCAGAGTTGGCCAAGATGGGCCTGCAGCCCCTGCTTCACCGCCGTCACCGTGGACGAGCCCCACAGGCATGTTGAAGTCGAGTTGATCGAACATCTCGCGCCATTCGAGAGTGACGATGATGCGGACTTCAAGCCCCTATCGGAAAAGGGTCGCGGGATCATTGTGTCCGCAGGCCGTGCCCTGCTCGCAGAAATGGAGAACATTCAAAACACGGCCATGCTCCATGACACCGAGACCTACGACGCGGGCTGGGATGAGGGTCTGCAAGAGGGGCTTGCAGAAGCACGAAGATTCCAAGAACGCCTGCAAGTCGCTGAGAAAGAGTTGCCCGAGCTGCGTCGCAAGCCCCCGGTTGTGGCAAGCCCCGCCAAGCCTGAGGCGATTCAATCGCTCGCGCTCAGTGAGCGCATGGGGGCTTTGCTGGCACCTGTTCAGGCACCTGTCTGAGAGTGCCTGTCTGAGAAAGCCTATCTGACGGCGCCTATGACCGAACCACGAAGCAAGGCCTTTGAAGCGGCCGAAATCTCGGATACCTTTACCTTGCTGGAGCAGTGCGCCGCGTACCTCAGGTGCATGCCCCCCGTGCAAGTGACCCTGGAGATGATCCGAAAAATTGAGGACCACCTTGCACAGCCAGAGGTCTTCACCGCCCAGCGGCTGGGCAGCTTGAACTCAAAAGTGATGGAGTTGCGCCACCAGGTGCGCACCGCGCGCAACTTCGCGCCGTCAGGCACCCCGCTCTTTGAGGTGGAAGTTCAAGGCAATCGCGTGCGAGTGCGTGTGCACGAGGCCTACCTGCAAGAAAGCGGCTCCCCAGCAATGCACCAGGCCAACGCCCTGAAACTCATGGACATGCTCGCGTCAGGTGTTGAACTTGAGGTGGTGGTCGATGAGAAAGCCACCGCCCAGCGCATGTGGAGCGAACCGTAGCTAAAGCGCTGGGTGCTGACACAATGACTCTTCACATGGAAAAGCGCCCCTCTCATACGCGAACTCAGTCCGTCATCCGGCATGCCTGGGCGCTGCCAATCCTGCTTGCTGCAGGGGGCTTGTCCAGCAACCTGTGGGCGCAGGATCTGGTGCGATGCACCGCGCCAGATGGGCGGGTCTCCTACGAGCACACATGCCCGAAAGGAAGCACGGCACGCGGAATGTTCGGGCGCGAGATTCGAGCCCCAGAGCCCCCGAAAAAGAAAGCGGGCGAGCCCAACATTGACTGGCACGCACAGCCAAGGCGAACCGCCAAGCTGATCGAACCCTTTACCTACAAGTTGCCGGGGCACATCACGGACGCCGAAGGTGAAGTGACCGCAAGCTGCTACTGGCGCGGGAAGATCACCGGGGTGGGTCGCTATTGCGGCGACAGCCATGCCGATCTCACGCGGGTGAAATACGGCTCTGAGCACGGTGGGTCCGATTTCTTTTCGTGCAAAGACGGCACCGCCTGCAATGTTCAGCGCGTATGCGGGGACAGCGGGCCGGGGTCGGACCTTGCGCAAGTTCGCATGGACTTCATGGGCCCCTACATGAAGAAAACCGATGCCTATTCGGAGGTCGTTCGAAAGTTTGAACAAGCTGTGAAAGCGTGCAGCGCATTTCTCCCTACCGTGGGGGAGGAAGCGCGACGGACGTACAGACCTTGAGGGCGCCTATGCGGACGCCAAAATTATTCGCCGACTGCTGCATCACCTGGTACTGGCGATACAAGCGCTCAACAATCGGCTTGGCCTCTTCGAGCATCGGCTGTGGGCCGAAACTGTCTTCGAGTGGATACAGCCGCACCCGCATGTAGGGTGACAAAACAGTGGCCGTATCTTCAAGCGAGGCGCTTGTCTCTTCGAGGTGCGCGAGCCAGAGCAGGCTTGGCATTGGCGTCTTGTCCAGTAGCGTGTGGAATGAGCCCCTCGTGACCAATCCCTGGATCGTTGGCATCAACGCCACACAGAGTGTCGTAGTCCGGCCCAGCAACATTGGGGGCATGCCAATCGACAACCCCGTCGATAACAACGCCAAGCACCTTACTCATTTGAGCTGTCATGGATGGGCTTTTCTCTCAAATTTGGATCAAGGCCGGATTGACCTCGATGCCATAGTGAAGCTGCATCAACTCGCAGAATTTCTGCCAGTCGTCTGCGCTGGGGGCGACATGGGTGCAGTGCAAGCATTGGTCCGCGCCGTCCAACTGTTCGGTGACTGTGGTGTGCACATCAAGCCCGAAACGCTCTGAAAACCGCCCTACTGTGGACCCGTCCAGGTCGTGCACCCAAACGGTTGAGCCATCAGCGCTCACCTGCACTTGGTCTGCGTTGAAGATCTGTTCCATTGTTTCCCCTCTGAGGAGTCAATCTGCCTGAACGACAGGAAGAGCGACAGGAAACCAGTTGCGGATATCGTCATAGTCTTGGTGCTTGCCCATGATCGCAACCAGTGCAACCTGGTGATTCATCGTGTTCAGGTAGCACCCTCGCCAGGTGTGGCGTCCACAGCGCAGCATCGAACGACGCCCTGAACATGTTTTCCCAGAAGCCGAAGCTCAACTCAGCGATGACCTTTCCCGTGGATGTTGACGAAGGCTTGTTCCGAGCCTCGTCGAGGGCATCCCGTCCACGCTGCGGCAAGCTCAGATAGAAGCCCTGAGCCCATGGCCAATTGGTGCCATGCAGTGTCTTGAGAGCGTCGTCTACAGCGTTACGAATAACCACCTCGCAGACCGAGATAGGGGTCAGGAGCGCTGCGCCTAGTTGCCCGTTCCAGACGTACAACTCAAGGGCTTTGTCTAAGGAGGGTGGGTGGTCCTGCAGTGCATGGAGGTAAGTCAAAACTCGGGGCGGGGACAGGGCTTGTCGGACAGAGATAGAGTTAGCCATGCAGTGCTTTGCGCAATCGTTATTAACGGTGTATACTAAGTTCACGAGCCGCTAGGGATCGGGACGCAAGTCTCCCTTAGGGTCAAATGAGTTGAAAAGGCCCGCGCAAGCGGGCCTTTTCTTTTGTGTCGTCAATTCTCACTTCTCGTAGCGCTGGGCACCAAGGCAAAAGCTTCGCGCTGTGCGTGCATCGTCCAGTCTGCGGTGATGCGAGCCATCGAGCGCAGGCCTACTAGGAACCGCACGTAGGCGCCCACCACCGAGGTCTGCCCCGCTGGTGGCCATCACTTGGCCTCGGCCCCCATCCGCTGGCGCACCAGCCAAAGCACCGCACCCACCGGCCCCATCACCACCATGGCGGCGTACAACGTGTCGTGAGCCACAAGCCCCATGAGAGGATTGGCCTGCGAGAAGGGGGCAAACGGCCTCATGTCCGCATGAATGAGCCCATCGAGCACCAAGTGGCTGAAGGTGCCAAGGAAAGCCCCCAGAGCGGCCACAGGCCAAGTGCATGACAGGTGCACACACAGCCAGCTCAGTCCGTAATGCCGCGCTTCAGCGTTCCAGCGGCCTGCAAGCGGCAAAACAAGCCAGCGGCTGCACCAGGTTGCCAGCGCCGCGATGGCCACGGCTCCAAGAATCGTGTGGCTCCAGCCGTGCAAGTCGCCCTTCCCCAGCAGCATGCGCACACCGGGCTCAATGTCGATGAGCACCTGAGACAAGCCAAAGGCGATCAGGCTCAGCCGGTTGCCAGCAGCGGCCTTTGCTGCGAGGCCAAATCCCATGTGAAAAGGTGTGAAGGGCATCGCTTGTCACTCGCTTTCGTCAGCATCAAGAGGCTCCCCGTTTTCTGCAAGGGTTTGTGCCTTTTGATTGGCGGTACGGCGATGGAATGACGGCTTCTGAAAGATCACCGAACTGCCCATTTCATCGAGGTTGTCGGCCTCATCCAGATCTGGATCAGCGCTGACAGCCCACTCTGGGTGCAACTTCAACACCTCGGCCACCAGTCGCGCAATTTCTGCCTGAGTCACGGGAGGAAACTGCGCCTCCCGCAATGAGCGCAAACGCAGCGCCAATGCGGTTTGCAATGGACCCAAGGGCCCCCTCTTCCGCTCGTTTTTCGTTTTCTTCGTCATGGCGTGTGTGTCATAGGAATCAGGTCGCCCCGCCAGATTTGGGCAGTCGCTTGAGCAAAGACGCAATGGCCGGTGTGCCCTCGAAGTGTTGCAACAGTCTTGCCTTTTGGTCATCGAGAAGACCTGAGGCTCGGATCAGATCGGGCCAGGCCTCGTAGGCTTTGCGCACCGTGTTCTTGATGAGCGCGTTCACCTGCGGCTCCAGCAGCCCTGGCACCGCGTTGCACAGCAACCGAACAACGCCGGGGGTGATTCGCGCGTGCTTGGGTGAGTCGGCCGTGAATTTCAAGGCGTGTCCCCTGCCTGTGAGGTACGCGGCATAGGCCACCACGTCATAGGCCGGGGACAACTCGGGGGTGGTGCCATCGCGGTAGAGAAGCCCGTAGTTTTTGAGGTGGCCATCGAAATTCCCCAGCAAGTCGTTGACCACCATCCGCCGCAGCATTTCGTGAACCGCTGGCACGCCAAGCCCCGGCGTTTGCATCAGCACGTTGAGGATGTTCGCGTAGCTGGCCCGCTCGTGGCTGTACTTCTCACCTGGTGCGACACCCAGAATTTGGGCGAAGTCTTCGCAGTGAAGGTGCCGCTTGCCATCCCGGTCAAATCGACGCACCGCCAGGAACAGCTTTCCGTCCCCCAGCACGTAGGGCTGGTCGGCCTCGATTCTCTCAAGCGGCGCCAGTGCCACCTCGCACACGTCCACACCCGCAACATCGGCCAGCCGCATGGACAGCTCTTCTACTTGGGGCAGCAGCGGGTACTCGACGGTTGGGAGCTTGGCGATGATGTGCACCCCCTTGGCATCCCTGGTTCGAGCAACGTAGCGCCCGCCTGGGGCCTGCACAAGGGAGAGTTTGGGCTGAACACCAGAGAGCGATGTGGCCTCGGGCAGCGCCACGGGTGTGACGGTGGGCTCCAGCGCGTCGCTGTTCTGGGTGACGATTCCCGCCACGCTCTGCGGGTCCAGAGGCGCCTGCTCGACGTAAACCGCACCGGGCAGATCGGTACCGCACACGCTAAGCAAACCAAAGTCGTCGCCCTTGTCCACCCCGCCGATCTGCTCCAGATGCCGGCGCAGCGGCCCCTCGGGCAACAGATTCCAGAAGAAGGCAGGGAGCCTTTCACCTTCACCGTTGAAGAAGGGCTGGGCCGCGTATTCGGCCAGGAACACGGCGCGCACCTGGGCATCCTGCACGCGAGCGTTGAGGGACAAGATTGGAGCTGCGGGATCGCTCCAGAAACCCTGATCCGGCACCAGACGCGTGATCGCACCTGCCCCGGTGCCGTACTGGAACAAAACCCCAACCAATCGCTTGCGAGGACCAAGGAACACGTTGACGGCGCGGTATCGCATGGGATTGGGTCTCGTGTGGCTGCTGGTGAAAGACTGTGGCCGCGCTCAACAGCCGCAAGCCACGAGTGCGCACGCGTTGGAGGATGGGCGTGGGTACATCAGGCACGGGGCCGTCACAGCCTCAAGGTAGCCGTTCTGTAGGTAGTCCACATAGTCCTTGACCAGGGCCAGCACCTCTTGTCCTGTTTCAGGGCTCGCCCAACCTTCATGCGGGTCATCATCCTGCAGATCTGGGCAGAAAACCTCGTACCAGCCACCCCCATCTACTGTCTCGATGACGATGCCGTGTCTGTGCGCAAGGGATTTTGCTTTGGCCATGGTCTGGGCGTTTCGCCGGATTTCGTGGGCCACCGTATCGACTGGAGCCTGCTGCGGCAATGCGTCAACGAAGAGACACGCCTCAACAACCTCATGTGGATGCGGCAACTCATCGAGCGATACCGCGCGATGGGTCAAAGAACACTGGTACCGCTCGCCCAGCAGGGTGCCGTAGTGCCGCCCAAAAACAATGATGGCATGCCGGGTGGCGAACAGATCGGCATTGCGCTGAACCCACTGCCCAGCACTCACAAGCCCCGTGCCATCGTCCCTGAAGTTGCGAAACGTCAGCGAGCACCCAACAGAGGTGAGGGCTTCCCATAGGTGCCTTTCACTGACCCCTTTGATGCTGCGATCGCCACTGACCCCACGGATGATCCGAGCCGCGTGGTCCGTGCTGATGCCAAGCACCGTCGCCATGGCCGTAGGCCCACAAAAGCTGTTCTTGCCCGTTACCGGGTGAAGTTGTGGTGACATGGGAAGGCTGCAGGACTGCTTCACCGATGGTGCTCGCTTGCCCCGCTTTTGGTCAGGAAGGTAGCTCTGGCCTGGACGAGCCGCTCCACATCGGACACCACGGTGCGCGGCGCCTGCGGGGGAGCTGCAAGCGATTGGGCGGCATCCTTGGGCAGCAGCACCAGCTCAAGCCCCAGCTCGGAGGCCAGGGCCATCGCGTTGGTGAGCCTGGGCGCAGTCTCCCCGGCCAGAATCTGGCGCACCGCCTGCGAGGTCAGCCCCGTGCGCTGTGCCAGGGCGTTGGCGGTCAGCTTGCGGGTTTTCTTGGCGTTGGTGAGGGCAGCGGCGAACTCAGCAAGGGTGCGCATGATAAGTAAACTGTCGTTTTCGTCGAAGACGCATGTTGAGTATTGTAGGCTTCGACGGCATGAATGGAATAGTTTAGTGTTGTTTTTCCCAAAAAAGCCACCTAACCTAATCTGGTGGTGTCGGTCGCATATACTGACAACTGAAACATTGGCATACCTGACCGAAAGGCAGGGACGCAAAGCCACAGGCCCTCAGTCAAGCGCACGCGCTTGACCGGGTAGCTGGGTTGCCTGACCTACACGGGTCAGCTTGGAGTCCTTGCGTCTCGCCCTGCGTCATGTGCCAGTGGGTCACCCATCGTGCACAAAACCCACGGACCGATTCCATGACGACTCCAACGCTCCGCCTCAGCGCTTTGACCCTTCTCCTGGCCATCAGCGCCACGCTTGCAGGCTGCAACCAGCCCCAAGCGGCTCAAGCCGCCCAAGCCGCTGCTGCGCCAGCTCTGCCAGCCATCGATCAAGCCAACCTCTGCGAGGTCAAGGGTTGGCAGCATGACGTGGTGGCTCAGTCCTGCAAACCGGGTCAGAAGGTGATCTACCTGCCCGACTCCTGGGGCAATGAGCAATTGCCGGTGATTTTTGCGGCCGTCAACTGCGACATGCGGTACTCGGTCACCATCACCAAGGGTGCCGTGGCATGCATCTACTCCCCGATGACCCCTGCAAAGACCTCGTGACTCGCCTCAGCACAGCCATGAGCACTGACAACGTCACACCGACCTCATCGAGCCCCGCGCCCATGCCACCCAAGACCCCAACTAGGCCCCGCCGTGGGGCGCTGCGGATGCTGCGCTACGCACTCTGGCCCGCCCTGCTCGTCGTGTCTTTCCTGCTATACGAGCGGGGGCTTGAGCTGGCCAGGGCAGCGGGCTGCAGCCTTGGAGAGACCTGTGTGTCTGGCGCTGGCCTGGAGGCATCCATGTACGTCGCTTCTGCCGTCCTGATGTGGATGGTCCTTGCGATCTACCTGGTTGCACTTCTTCTCTGGAAGGTGTGGACGCTGGCGTTCTCGCGCACGAGCAACAAGCCCTCAGGTGGCGCGCTCTGAAAACCCCTCAGTTCGAAATCTCACAAGTCAACAAACCAAGCATGAGAAAAGTCATCTACCTCACCGTGTATCTGATCGCCCTGGCTTTGGGGCCTGTTCTCGCCGTCCTTGGCCTGGTGATGCATTTCTACGCAGCCACCGCTTTCGGCGTGATCTGGTTTTTGGTGCTGCTCGGAAAGTTGCTGTTCGCCATCAAAGACGGGAGAGAGTTCAAAGCTCTCATGGACAAGTACAAGCAAATGAACTTTGGCTGGTACAAGGCGACCTACCCGAATCACGCACATGCCAACGGCGTCTCATGCCACTCGTGTGGCGGACGGCGCATCCACGTGCGTTCGCTGCGGGAGCACACCTACACCCGCGAGCACTTCTGCACCCAATGCGGAACCGCCCTCTACTACTCGCCAGAAAACTGATGCGGTCCATGGCCCAGCAGATCCCCCTCGCCGTCGCAGCACGAGGAATTGGGAGCCAGTCAAACGCCGGAGCGCGAAAAAGCCCGCACGAGGCGGGCTTCAGAAATTTGGACGTGGACACTTACGCGGTCCACGTTACGGCACATTCACATGCAGGAGCGCCCTTTGGTTTTTCTCGTCGTGGGAACTCGATGTTCGACGTGCCGCCGTGAGATTCGGCTTTGCCTGGCCAGGCAACTCGCAGCATGTTCTCTGCGAGCAGCAGCCTTCATTATATCATGATATGAAAAAAAGGTTCGCATGCGCGGGCTGGACACACGCCAGGCCACCCCACCCTCCTCCTTGCCTCATCCCTTGTGTGGGAGAACTTCGCAGATCGCTCCCCGGACAAGGCGCCGTGTTACAGCGATTGATGGTGTCGCCACCTCGGTGGCAAATGTGCCTGGCCCAGCATCCCGGCGGCTTGTACACAGTAAGGCAGAGGGTTCGCGGCGGAGCACGTTGAGTTCAAAAGTTGTATCGAGGGCACCCAGTCAGGCTGTCCGCATTGGCTAGACTGACCTGCCGATGTACGCAGGCGAGCGCGCATCCAGCCGCATAAACAGTCGAGAGTGTCCGACGTGCTCGGTAGGAGTCGTCTAGAAACCCGGTGTCGCCGAGGTGTTCTTGACCAGGCTCAGGTTTGCTTATAAAGTCCGTAAAAACGGAAGCTAATGGCGAAGTCACCTCCTTTATGAAACATTCACCTGATCCAGCGATGCTTCCCTACGAGGTGGAGGAGGGTTTGAGCACACTGGGTGAGCGAGTCAGTGCTGTGCGTCGAACGCTGGGATGGACGCAAGAGGATTTGGCCGCCAAGGCGGGCGTGAACAAGAAGACGGTCCTGAATGTGGAGCATGGCCGGCCCAGCGTGGGCATCGGGCACCTGTTGAACATTCTGTGGGCCTTGGATTTGATTGGTGAACTCCTGCCGGCGTTGGCCAAGCTGGGGAAAACCGATGAGGCCGTGAGCATGCTGGAGCGATCACTACCAAAGCGGATCCGAGGGCCGCGCCAATGAGTGGCACCTTGAAGCCGGTGTGGGTGTGGCTCCCCGGGCAGGTACAGCCTACTCAATGTGGCGAATTCGAGTTGCAGGGGCAAGTCGGGCGGTTCCACTACTCGGCCGATTATCTGAAGCGTGGCGATGCAGTGGCACTGGACCCCCTGCACCTGCCCTTGAAGCGCTCTGAGTTCTGGGCCAGGGAAACGCGGCAAGAAGGCTTGTTCGGAGTGATCCGTGACGCACGCCCGGAGGGCTTTGGGCTGGCGTTGTTGGAAAAGCGCCATGGCCGCGAAGATCTGGGCAACATGGAGATGTTGGAGTTGGCAGAAGGCGATGGCGTCGGTGCGCTGGAGGTTTGCGACAACATCGAGCGCAAGACAGCCTTCAAAGCACCGAACCTGAACCAATTGCTGAATGCCTTGCGTGACCTGCCCGATGAGCGTCCCAGCAGCCAGGCCGCCCGCGCGGTGCAAGGCATTTTTGGAACGAGCTTAGGTGGGGAGCGGCCGAAGTTGACCGTGGAACACCAGGGGCAGCTTTGGATTGCCAAGTTACAGGACCGTGGCGATGGACCCAACAACCCATTGCGAGAGTACGTGGCCATGACGCTGGCCCGGGAGTGCGGAGTCAATGCGGCTGAGGTGGAATTCCACCTTGAAGGGCATCGTCAGGTGGTTCTGGTCAAGCGATTTGACCGGGACGTCCTACCTAGCGGGGGCGTAGAACGACACCTTTATGCCAGCGCACACACCTTGCTGCGATTGGACAAGGAAGTGGCCGGTGCACGCAATCGTTCGTTTGTCGTGCTCGCCCATGAGCTCCAGCGTTGGTGCGCCCGCGCGGGCGTGGATATGTCGGCAATGAAACATGAGTTGTGGCGCCGCGTTGCACACAACTCGTTGTGCGGCAACTTCGATGACCATGCGAGGAACCACGGCTTGCTCTACAGAGCTGGGCAGTGGGGGCTGTCACCTGCGTTTGACATTGCCCCGTACCATAAGCCGTCCGGTATCCATGCACTCAGTGTGACCAAAAGCGGCGCGCGCGCGTCCAGTCTGGGCAACTTGCTTGAGTTCGCTACGCTGCTGGGAGTGGATAAAGATGAAGCCCGAGACCATCTGCTCAGTCACCAATCAATGCTGGCCAAGCGATGGCCTCAGGTGGTGGAGAGTGCGGGGTTTTCACCAGAAGCACTGCCGTACCCTGCGCAGACGTGGTGGGCTGCTTGAAAGTCCGAAGTGCAGCGGGAGCTGCCGGTCACCGCCAAAGTTTCCGCTCACGGCCTATGCCACCTTGCTGACACCCTGGAAGGGTCGATTCGACCGACCCGGGCGTCCTGAATAGGCCTAAATCCGACATCGCTTCCACAGCGTGTGGTCCGCCGCTTTCAGGAAGCTTCAGATCCGATTGACTGCGGAACGGGGTAAATTGGACGCATCCACAACCGACCCAGAGCCTCCGATGGACAAAGCCAAGTCTCAAGCATTCATGATGAAGGTCGTGGCCGACCTCGCCGCGGCCACGACGGTTTCGCTGGTCCACGTGGGTGACCGGGTGGGGCTGTTTCGGGCCATGGCCGGCGCCGGGCCTATGAGCCGTGAGGCGCTGGAGCAGCGCACCGGCATCCACCCCCGTTATCTGGAGGAGTGGCTGGCCGCCATGTTCTGCGCCGGCTATGTGGAACACGACGCTGATGCCGACACCTGGCAGCTTCCCGACGAACACGCGGTGTTTTTTGCCGATCCTGGGCAGGAGCACTATCTGGGCGGCTTGTTCAAGGGGGCACCAGCGCTGGCTGCCATGGCGCCCCGGGTGGCCGAAGCGTTCGAGACCGGTCAGGGCATACCCTTCCAGGCCTACGGCGAGGCCGGGCCCCTGGCCATTGAACACATGAACCGCGCGGTCTACGAAGCGCGCCTGGTCACGCACTGGCTTCCGGCCCTGCCCCAGGTCTTGCAGCGCCTGCAGGCTGGCGGCAGCGCCCTTGACGTCGGTTGTGGCACCGGTGTCATCCCCATCCTGCTGGCGCGGGCGTTTCCGGCCGCACGCGTCACCGGTCTGGACGTAGACGCGCGCTCCATCGAGATCGCGCGCGAGAACGCGCGGCAGGCCGGGGTGCAAGAGCGGGTGCAATTCGTGCACCAGAGTGCGGTGGCGCTGGAGCCTCAAGGCGACGGCTACGACCTCATCTCCACCTTCGACGTGGTGCACGACCTTCCCGACCCCGACGCTGTGTTGCGCCGCATTCGAGACGCCCTGTCGCCGGGTGGCACCTACCTGATGGTGGAACCCAAAGTGGCCGAGCGTTTGCAGGACAACGCGGCCAACCCGTTTGCGCGCATGCTCTACGGCATCAGCTGCCTGCACTGTGTGCCCACCAGCCTGGCGCAGGGGGGCCCCGGCTGGAGCGCGTGCTGGGGTGAGACGCGTGCGCGGCTCGCGGCGCAGGAGGCGGGTTTTGGCAGCTTCAAGGTCTTACCCATACGCAACCCTACACAGGCGTTTTTCGAGCTGGCGGCCTGACGTCGCTATTGGGCATCCTGCAGGGCTATTGCCAGGGTGAAGATGCCGGCCTCAGTCATGGTGCGGCCCTTGACCCGCCACTGCGCGACCACGGCCGGTCCCAGGATGTCGGTGACCCAGGCCTGCGCCTGTTCACCAGCCCACCGGAAAACCGGCAGGCGCTGCATGGGTTCGGGCACATAGGCGGTCTCGGCGTAGCCCAGCAGCAGGCAGGCGGTGCGGGGACGGTTTTCGCGCATGGCCAGCAGCGCCAGCACCTCGGCGGTAGGGCCTTGGTAACGCATGGCGCCAGCCGCAGTCCATACCGCCGGGACCAACTCTCGCGCGCGGGCGGTGTCGCCCCTCCGGAGCCAGCCCAGCAGCAGCAGTATTTCCACGCCGGTCGCCAGCGTGTGGGCCAGCACGCGTGGTTGCCGTGCGCGCGCGGCCTCGCCGCGCTGTACAGCGTCGGACACACGGTCGGCCATGAGCTCCAAGTACATCATGAGAAGGTCGTGCTGCAGCCGGCCGCCCCGCCCAGCAGTCAGTTCGATACTGGCCTCGCCAACAGCCAAGGCTTCGTCGTATCGTCCTTGGGCATTCAGGTGTGTGATGCGGGCGTACTGCCGGAGGTAGCGAAGATCGGCCGGCCAGGAGGGGTCTTCAAGCGCCTCCATCCTTTCTAGCGCCAGGGTGTTCACATCGGTCTGCGCTTGGCCGCTGAGCACGCTGGCCGCGATGGCCAGTGCGCGGTATTCACCGGCCCGGTGACCGTCCTGGTGAAACACGTCGGCAGCCGCCAGGGCCGCATCATGGGTGCCAGACTGGCCAATCGCGATCCAGAACTGCGCCCAACCCAGGTGCCAGCGCGCTCTCACCCCGGCCGACGGGTGGTCGTGGACATGAGCTTGCGTGCTGCGCCACACGGCCAGACGTGCTGCGTGGCGCTCGACCAGGGCCTGGGCCAGGCCAGGCGCCATCTCCACGGCCTGCTCGGGCGCGTTCACCAGTGCCCACTCCAGTGCGGCCTGGCCGTTGTCCGCCTCGGCGATGGCCTCGGCGCGCAGGTTGGACGCCGACGCCCTGGCCCACAGGTGGCTCTCGAATATGCCCGCCAGCACATCGCGCATCGCCATCACATGGCGCTCGCGCGTGGCCCGCTCCTCGCCCGATGCCGCCAGCAACTGGCGCGCGAAGGCGTGCGGGGTGTCGAGCAAGCGGTAGCGCGGCGGCTCGCCCACGGGCGGCGCCACCAGCGAACGGTCCACCAGGACCGACAGCGCGTCCAGCACCTGCCATGCGTCGATGGTGTCGTCGTGGCACACCTGCTGTGCGGTGGGCAATGAAAACGGACCGACGAACACCGCCAGGCGGCGGAACACGGCCTGCTCTAGGGTGGTGAGCAGTCCGTGAGTCCACTGCAGGGCCGCCAGCAGGGTGTGCTGGCGTGCGGGCGCGCCGGGCTCGCCCAGGGTCAGCAGGCGAAAACGTTCGCCCAAAGCGGCGTCCAGCTGCGTCAGGGTGAGCGCGGGCACGCGGGCAGCGGCCATTTCAATAGCCAGTGGCAAGCCGTCGAGTCGACGCGCAAGGCTGACCGCCGCGCGCACGTTGTGCGAATCCAGCACGAAGTGGCGGTCACCCGCGCGCACCCGGGCCATGAACAGCTGCACGGCGGCGCTGTCGGAAGCATCGGCAACGCCGGCATCGGGGTCGGGCAGTGCCAGCGGTTCCAGGCGGTAGACCTGTTCTGCCCGCAGGCGCAGCGGCACCTGGCTGGTGACCAGCAGATGCACACCGGGCGCCGCCTGCCGCAAGGTCTTGGCCACCCGTGCCACTTCATCGACCAGGTGTTCGGCGTTGTCCAGCACCAGCAGCAGGCGCGATGCAGCGAGCGAGCGACCCAGGGCCTCGTGGGCATCACCGCGCGGCAGGGTCAGGCGGGTGGCAGTGGCGATGGCGTCCACCACTCCACGCGCGTGCGTTTGTGGACCCAGGTCAACCCAGGCGCTGCCATCGGCGAAGGCCGGCGCGCACTGGGGCATCACCCGAGCGGCGAGTGATGATTTGCCCACACCGCCTGCGCCCAGCAGCGTTACCAGCCCATGAAGTGGCACCAACGAGCGCAGTGCTTGAATGTCTGCTTCGCGCCCTATGAGCGAGGCGAGGGGCTCGGCCGCCTTGGTGACTGGCGCAGGGGTGCCGAGCTCCGCTTCCAGCGGCGCGGTAAATCGGTAACCGCGCCCTGGCACGGTAGCAATGGCGTCAGGCCCCAGCAGCTTGCGCAGCGCCATCACATGCACCTGCAAGTTGTTCTCCTCCACCACCAGGCGCGGCCACACGATCTGTAGCAGCTCGCCTTTTGTCACCACCCGTTCGCGCCGCTCGACCAGAGCGGTCAACAGATCCAGCGCGCGGCTGCTGAGCTTGAGGGGTTCGCCATCGCGCACCAACTGGCGCGACGCCGCGCGCAGCTCGAACGGGGCAAACCGGTAGACAGGTTCCACGGTGTCTCGATGGTCAGGGACGACCCATTGTGCGCAGCGCCCAGCGCGTTGGCAACAAAGACCCGGTGACGCCATGACCGGGTCACCCCGGCTAATCAGGATTCAGGAATTTTCAGCCAAGCCCCAATGACGGGCAAGCAGCCATGGGCGACAGTGATCCCACCCTCGACACAGGAGACTTCCATGGATTTCAGAACCGTAGCCACTCTTGGCGCCTTGGTGACTCTGCCCTTCGGGCTGATGTTTCTTGCCACACCAGCACAGGCAGCCGCTTTGTACGGCCACGTGGCATCGGAGGCCTACACCCTTTTCATGGGCCGCCTATTCGGCGTTCAACTGTTGCTGTTTGGCGGTGCGCTCTGGGCCCTGCGCGGGGCGCGTGAGGCAAACGTGCAGCGCACAGCGGCCATGGCCTTGGCCTCGTTTACCACACTGGGCACGGTGGTGACCGCCTGGGGCGTGCTCTCGGGCGCGGTCAACGCCATGGGTTGGACCAGCGTGGCCGTCTATGGGTTTTTCATCGTGGCGTGGGGACGCGTGGCACTGTCGGCCGGACAGACCCGCGCCGCCGTGTAGCCGTGTTCGCCGGAGGCGTCCCCATGTTTGATCGTCGCGTGTGGTTCTTGGTGGCGGGTTCGTGGCTCGCCGCGGCGGGCGCCGTTGCGCAGCCGGTGCCATTCCAGGGTGGAGAGGTGTTGAGCTTTGATGCCCCGCAGGTCGTCGGCCCGCCCTTGAAGCTCAAAGGCTACCTGTGGAAGCCGACGACGCCGCCCAAGGGTGCAGTGGTATTGATGCATGGCTCCGGCGGTTGGAGTGCGCCCCGGGAAGGGCACTACGGTGAGGCGCTCAGCAAGGCTGGCTATGCCGTGCTGGCCATCGACAGTTTCGGTGCCCGTGGCCTGACGGACACCACGGAACAGCAGGCCAATCTGCCGACGCTCTACATGACCAAGGACGCGTTCGCCGGGCGCAGGCAACTCATCGCCTTGGGGTACCCGCCGGAAAAACTGGCGGTGATGGGCTTCTCGAAAGGTGGTGGGGTGGCCCTGCACGCCGCCGACCGCAATTTCCTGCCCGAAGAGCAGGACCGCTTCGCGGTGGGCATTCCGGTCTATCCCGGCTGCAATGTGCGGCTCAGAGAGCCGAAGCTCGCGAACAAGCTGTTTTTTGCGCTGGCCGAGAAAGACAACTACACCGGCACCAAGATATGCCAGGACATTGCCGAGGACTACCGCTCGCGCGGCGGCGACATCGTGGTCAAGGTCTATCCGGGCGCATTGCATTCATTTGACAACGACCCTGCCATCGGGCGCGAAACCTATCTGGCCCGGGCCCACAGCTACCGGGACTGTATGGTCTACCTGGAGCCGGATGGTGCCTACACCTATGCCGGCAAGCGCTATCAGGACGGAGACCTCTCCATCTACCGGGACATGGCGCGCACCTGCGTGAAGATGGGCGTGTCCATTGGCGCCAACGCGCAACAAAAGGCCGCGTTCACGGCCGACGTTATCCAGTATCTCGATCAGACCCTGGCGCCTTGACGGCGCCAGTGAATTGGCGTTCATCTGCAGCTTCTTGATCACACAGGAAGTCACCATGCACGCCATCGAGAAAAAACTACGTGACGGCTATGCCGCCATGGCCCGGGGTGACGGGGCTGCGCTGGCTCAACTGCTCGCGTCCGATGCGACCTGGCACATCCCCGGCCACAGCCTGCTGGCAGGTCAGTACCAGGGCGCCGAACAGATATTCCGCTTCTGGAAGAAGGTGGCCGCCCTGTCGGGTGGTGGCATGCGGCTTGAAGTGGTTGACGTACTCGCCAACGATGAGCGGGGTGTGGTATTCGTCATAGGACGAGCACGTCGTGAGGGCCGCGAACTGGAGGAGCGGGGCTTGCACGTCTACCGCTTTTCCAATGGCCTGGCCATTGAGGGGCGGTTTTACTACGAAGATCAAACGGCCTATGACGCCTTCTGGTCTTGAGCGCTATGGTGGCTCCGAAAGCTTCATAAGTGATGCGTTGGCATTCCTAATGACTACATCGATTGACGCCGTACCCTGGGGTAGCGGACAGCCCGAACGCTAGCCGGTGAACGTCTGGTTTGGACAGAGCTTTTTTATTTCGGCGCTCAGAGGTGGATGTCTGCAACCAGCCTGCGGACTAAACCGCTCGCGCGGTAGACGCTCCGGCTACGTTGGTGGCGTTTCGTTGCGCCGGTGATTCTGCGATGTTGGCGGTCGAGGCAATCCGCCTCGGTCACCGACAGGAGCAGGATCATGGACGTTTCCACCCCGACC
>JAUYSB010000174.1 GCA_030696525.1 Hydrogenophaga sp.
TGTCCATCAGCCCGATGTAGACGAAGATGAGAATCACGAAGCCATAAATTGAACCCTGCTGGGCCATCCAGAAACCCATCTTGAATCCGGCTATGCGAAAGTTGTCGAGGAAATCTGCGAGGAGGATACCGCAGACGAAAGAGATGAAGAACCAGACACAAAGGAGCGAAACCACAATTCTCAGATTCGCTTTCCAGTACGAGCGTGCATTTCTGTCCGACATTCCGGGCCTCGTATAATTTGTTGATTTTGCTGTTTTTTCTTCATCCGATCCGCAAGAGCAGGCCGATGGTAGCACTAAAGTTTTGACAGGTACATACAGGCTGCGTGAGGAATTCCACAGTAGTTGCCATCTATCCAGAGTGAGCGGGAATCGTGAATTGAATGCACCATTATGCTTCGCGCAGCCGTTCTTTGGGCCGCGAATTCAGTGTCACACTAAGCATCTTGCGACCTGAATTTCACCCCCTGTCAGCATTGTGTTGCTTAATTGAGCAATTGCAGTACTATTCATGGCATTGATGTACACGAGCAGGTCTATCAGGCAGGGGCGGGCAATGAGTCTGAAGAAGTGCGATCTCAATCTGTTTCTTGTATTCGACACAATCTACACCGAACGCAATCTGACCCAGGCGGCCAAGTCTCTGGCAATCACGCAGCCGGCGGTCAGTAATGCATTGGCGCGTCTGCGCAAACTGTTCAACGATGAGCTGTTCGTGCGAACTGCGCGCGGGATGTTGCCTACGCCGGTGGCGGAGGGTATTGCGCAGAATGTGTCTGATGCGCTGAGTCTCCTCAATACCAGCATTCTGGAGCGTGAAGAATTTGATCCTCTGCGCGCCGAACGCACCTATCAGTTCAGCATGACTGACCTTGCCGAAGCGGTCGTACTACCGCGACTGTTTCCCTTCTTTCAAGAGCATGCTCCAAGCGTGGGGCTGCAAAGTTACTACGTGAAGCGCACCGAATTGGTTCGCAATCTGGCGCGCGGTGAACTGGACTTCGCTGTGGACGTGCCGGTGATCGAAGATCCGCAGTTGTGTCACCAGTCGCTGATCCGCGATGAGTATGTGTGTGTGCTGCGTCGCGGTCATCCTGTGCTGGTGGAGGGACTGTCGCTCGACAGTTTCCTGTCGTTGCAGCATATTCACGTCTCCAGTCGCCGCAAAGGTCTCGGACAGGTCGACCTGGCGCTTCTTAAGCATGAGCGCGAGCGCCGCATAAAATTGCGAGTGCAACACTATCGCGTGGCAGCTGCGATCGTGAGTACTACAGATCTCGCGCTCAGTCTGCCGCGCTTTCTTGCCGTGAAATACGACCTCGAAATTCTGCCATTGCCTTTCGCTGCGCAAGAGCTGGACTTCCATCTCTATTGGCACCGTCAGGCAGACAGTGACAGTTCGCATCGCTGGCTGCGGGAGTCGCTGATCAAGCTGTTCAACGAGTAATGGCCTATGAGGAAGTCTCTGGTCTTCGCCGTCATGGCCATTACGGTAATGCTCTTGAGCGGGTGCGAGAAGGCCGATCTGTCCTCGCCGGATCGACTTGCTTACCCGGTTACACAGCGCCAATCTGCTACAGAAATACTTCACGGGACTGCTGTAAGTGATCCCTATCGCTGGCTGGAAACCAACACTGATGATTCCGCAGAGAACAGTGCTGCGATTTCGAACTGGCTTGCTGCACAGCAGTCGTTGAGCAGTCAGTATTTTGCTCAACTCCCTTCCGGCACCGATCTTCGCGACACACTTGTCCGACTCTGGAATTTTGAGCGTCGCGAGGCGCCGCGCCGTTTCGGTGAGCGCTGGTTTCTGTTTCGCAATACCGGTGGCGAAGACTACTACACTTTGGCCATGCAGACTGATCCCGGCGCAGAACCGGAGACCCTGCTTGATCCGACTACGTGGTCAGATTCTCAAAACCTGCTCGCCGCAGTTTCCATCAGTCCAAACGGTCGCTTTCTGGCGTGGCTGCAGACCAACGCCCAGGGAGGAGAGCGCCTGTGGCAGCTTCGTGATCTGGACGCTGAAAACGCCACGCCGGACATCGCATTGGACTGGCTGGATGTGGAAGATATTGTCTGGCGTTCCGACAGCGAGGGCTTCTACTACAGCGCCAGTGTTCTCGAAGGTGATTCCGCAGCGACCGCTATCAACTACCATGCATTGGGTCAGGACGATTCCTCATCTTCGGATGTCCCGCAGTTCCTCTCTGACAATCTTCTGCGCGTGCTGGCTGCGATCGATGGACGCTGGCTGATTGCTCTGGAAGAAGGAGCCTCCGCGCGTGTCATTCTACTCGATGAGACTCGGCCCGAAAGTTCGCCTGCTGTGGTTGGTGAGTTGGAACAAGGTGCACTGCAATATCTGGAAGAGCGTGATGGCAGATTGTTCTTCCTGAGCACACTGAACAGTTCAGCCGGTAGCATCGTCGCTATCAATCCAGACCAAAATGGTGCCATGTCGCTCACGGTCATTGTCGCGGCCGAGCAGCGTCAGATTCTGCGTGCGTTGACTTTGAAGAACGGTGTCCTGGTCGAATACCTGGACGCAGGTGTGTCTGTTCTGGAGCGGATAGCAACCGACGGTAGCCGTCATTCTCTGGCTCTTCCGGGCCAGGGTCGAATCTCCTCGCTCTATCATGGAGAGCACGACGATGAAGTGCTCTACGCCTTCTCCACCTTGACGACACCGGGAGTGGTGTTCAGATTGAACACCGCAACCGGGGTTGAACACACCGTATTCGCTCCGGAGTTGTCGTTTAATCCTGCGGATTTCGTGGTTGAACGTTTTGATGTCCCTGCGGCGGAAGCGGGTGGCATTCCGGTGTGGATTGCCGGGAGGAGGGATCGCGTGCGCGCAGCTGACAGCAATCTTCTGCTGGAGGTTTATGGCGGCTTTGGAATTTCCATGGACACTGGATTTTCGACAGTCCGCATGGCGTGGATGGAGCAAGGCGGTGTCTACGCCATTGCCGCAGTGCGTGGCGGTGGCGAATTGGGTCCGCACTGGCATGAGCAGGCCAAAGGTAGTGACAAGTACCGAAGCGTCCATGACTTGCTGACTGTAGCGAGGCATCTTCATGAAACGGGAAACGTGGCGCCAGGACGACTTGCAGTTATGGGCGCAAGCCACGGAGCCATGTTGGTCGCGGCAGCGATGAATGCCGACCCGACGCAGTTTGCTGCGGCGGTACTATCGGCCGGACCGATGGACATGTTACGCCTTGCTGAGCTTGGTGGTGCCGACAGTTGGCGGGAAGAGTATGGCAACGTCAGTGTGCCCGAGCAGTTTGCAGCATTGTTCGACTATTCGCCCTATCATAATGTGCAATCTGGCGCTGTCTATCCGTCCGTGTTGCTGGTGACAGCGGAAGCTGACAACGTGGTGGCACCGGCGCACAGCTTCAAGTATGCGGCCCGACTGCAGGCCGAAGCTGATCCTTCACGCCCGGTGTTGTTGCGTACGCAACCTGGGACAGATCATCTTGATACGGGGACGGTTGACCAATTGATAGATCGATACGTCGAGCGTTGGGCGTTTCTGCAACACGAGCTCGGACGCTGAGTGCGGTTTACTCGATATATTCCTTGATGTAGTTCAGCAGCCGGCGGCGATGAACGCGAGCGGCCTCGTCGT
>JAUYSB010000307.1 GCA_030696525.1 Hydrogenophaga sp.
CTGGGCGTGAAGAAGGAAGACCTGGTCAACGTCTGGAAAGACATCGGCATGCCCAGCGGCCACGCCTACGCCAAGGCACTGCGTACGGTGAAAACCTGCGTGGGCTCCGAGTGGTGCCGCATGGGCACCCAGGACAGCACCCAGATGGGCAAGGACCTGGAAAAAGCCATGTGGCGCATGTACGCACCACACAAGGTGAAGTTTGCGGTGTCGGGCTGCCCGCGCAACTGCGCCGAGGCCGGCATCAAGGACGTGGGCATCATCGGCGTGGACTCCGGCTGGGAGATGTACGTGGGCGGCAACGGCGGCATCAAGA
This sequence comes from Hydrogenophaga sp., assembly GCA_030696525.1. Taxonomy (GTDB): domain Bacteria; phylum Pseudomonadota; class Gammaproteobacteria; order Burkholderiales; family Burkholderiaceae_C; genus Hydrogenophaga. The sequence continues at coordinate 317 of JAUYSB010000307.1, forward strand.
CCGAGGTCGCGCACTTCTTCGCCAAGCTCAAGACCGCCGAGGAAGTGATGGAGTACACCGGCGCCTTCATGCAGCTCTACCGTCTGGAAGGTTGGTACCTGGAACGGACCGTGCACTACATCAACCGCGTGGGCCTGGACTACGTGAAGAAGAAGATCCTGGACGACGCCGAAGGCCGCAAGGCGCTGTGGGAACAGCTGCAGTTCGCGCTCGATGGCGAACCCGACCCCTGGTTCGACTTCCAGGAAGCCGCCGTCGATACCCGCCAATTCATACCGATCAAACCCGTGCTGACCGCCGAAGGGAGCGCCGCATGAGCACCACGAACTGGACCCCCATCTGCAAAGTGGAAGACATCCCCGTGCTGGGCTCGCGCCGCGTGGCGCGTGACCAGGGCCTGGACGTGGCCGTGTTCCGCAACGACAAAGATGAAGTTTTTGCCCTGCTCGACCGCTGCCCGCACAAGGGCGGGCCGCTGAGCCAAGGCATTGTGTTTGGCACCAGCGTGGCCTGCCCGCTGCACAACTGGACCATTGGCCTGTGCACCGGCCAGGCGGCCGCGCCCGATGAAGGCTGCACGCCCAAGTTCAGCGTGAAAGTGGAAGACGGGCAGGTGTTCCTGGACGCGAAAGAACTCGCGACACAGGCCACCGACCTCGTCCGCCCCATCGCCGGCCCCGCCCGGCGCACCGCCTGCGCCTGACACCGAAGCACCATGACCGAAACGCGCTCCACCTGTCCTTACTGCGGCGTTGGCTGTGGTGTGATCATCGAGTCCGATGGCGCGCAGATCACCGGTGTGCGCGGCGACCCGGACCACCCGGCCAACTTCGGCAAACTCTGCACCAAAGGCAGCACGCTGCACCTCACGGCCACGCCCCAGGTGACGCGCCAGACCCGCCTGCTGCAGCCCCTGCGCCGGCTGGAACGTGGCGGCGCCACCAGCCCCATCGGTTGGGACGCGGCGCTGGACCTGGCCAGCGATCGCCTGGCCGACATCGTGCTGGAACACGGCCCCGACGCCGTGGGCCTGTACCTCAGCGGCCAGCTGCTGACCGAGGACTACTACGTCTTCAACAAGCTGACCAAGGGCCTGCTGGGCACCAACAACGTGGACACCAACTCGCGCCTGTGCATGAGCAGCGCGGTGGCCGGCTACAAACTCACCCTGGGCGCGGACGCACCCCCCACCTGCTACGACGATGTGAACCACGCCCAGTGCCTGTTCATCGTCGGCAGCAACGCGGCCTACGCCCACCCCATCCTGTTCCGCCGCATCGAGGAAGCCAAGCGCAACAACCCGGCCATGAAGGTCATCGTGGCCGACCCGCGCCGCACCGACACCGCCGAACTGGCCGACCTCTTCCTGCCCCTGCTGCCCGGCAGCGACGTGGCGCTGTTCCACGGCTTGCTGCACATCATGTTGTGGGAGGGCTGGATCGACGCGAACTACATCGCAGCCCACACCAGCGGCTTCGACGAGCTCAAGGCCCTGGTGCGCGAGTACACCCCCGAATCGGTGGCCTTGACCTGTGGCCTGAAGAAGCAAGACCTGTTCACTGCTGCGCGGTGGTTCGCTGGCCTTGACGGCCAGGGGTTTGCCACCCGCAAGCCCACGCTCAGCCTGTACTGCCAGGGCCTGAACCAGAGCAGCAGCGGCACGGCCAAAAACGCCACCCTCATCAACCTGCACCTGGCCACCGGCCAGATCGGCAAACCCGGCGCCGGCCCCTTCAGCCTGACCGGCCAGCCCAACGCCATGGGCGGACGCGAGGTGGGCGGCCTGGCCAACCTGTTGAGCGCCCACCGCGACCTGGCCAACCCCGCGCACCGCGCCGAAGTGGCGGCGATGTGGGGGGTTGCCGATGTGCCTGAAAAGCCCGGCAAAACGGCGGTGGAGATGTTCCAGGCCGCCGCCGACGGCGAGATCAAGGCCCTGTGGATTGCCTGCACCAACCCGGCCCAGTCCATGCCCGACCAGGCCACCGTGCGGCGCGCGCTGCAGCGGGCCGAATTCGTGATCGTGCAAGAGGCCTTTGCCACCGCCGCCACCTGCGACTTTGCCGATCTGCTGCTGCCCGCCACCACCTGGGGCGAAAAGGAAGGCACGGTGACCAACAGCGAACGCCGCATCAGCCGCGTGCGCGCCGCCCTGCCCGCAGCGGGCGAGGCGCGGCACGACTGGCGCATTGCGGTGGACGTGGCGCAGCGGCTCGAAGCCCGCCTGCGCCCCGGCCAGCCCAGCCTGTTCAACTACCCCACGCCCGAGAGCATCTGGCTGGAACACCGCGAAAGCACACGCGGGCGCGACCTCGACATCACCGGCATGAGCTACGCGCTGCTGGAGGCCGCGCCGGCGCAATGGCCCCTGCCCGAGGGCACCACCCAAGGCGCGGTGCGCCTGTACGACAACGGCGTCTACCCCACCGCCGACGGCCGGGCCCGTTTCGCCGCCCTGCCCCACCGGCCGCTGGCCGAGCCGCGTGAATCGCGTTACCCCTTCTCGTTGACCACCGGCCGCCTGCGCGACCAATGGCACGGCATGACCCGCACCGGCACGCTGGGCCGCCTGTTTGGCCACGTGGCCGAACCCGCTGTGCAGCTCAACCCGCAGGACATGGACCGCCGAGGCCTCAAGGACGGCGACCTGGTGCACGTGACCAGCAAACGCGGCTCCATCGTGCTGCCCGCCCAGGGCGATGCCGGCATCGGCATGTCGCAAGCCTTCATCGCCATGCACTGGGGGCCGGAGTACCTGAGCGGTCGAAGCAGCGTGGGCGAGGCGCTGGCCGGCGTCAACGCCCTCACCACCTCGGCCTACTGCCCCAGCTCCAAACAGCCCGAACTCAAACACGCGGCGGTCAAGGTGCTCAAGGCCGAGTTGCCCTGGACGCTGCTGGCCGTGGCCTGGCTGCCCGAGGACCAGGCGCTCAGCACCCTGGCCGCGCTGCGCCAGCTGATGCCGGCGTTCGAATTTGCGTCCTGTGTGCCGTTCTCGAACCGGGTGCCGCTGGAAGCGGCACGTGGTCGTGAACGCACCGGCGTGCTGCTGCGCGCCGCCGCACACGACGCACCCGATGGCGCGCTGATCGACCAGATCGAACAGTTGCTGGGCCTGGCCACCGCCGACGCCCTGCGCTACAACGACCGCCGCCTGGGCCAGCGCCGCAGCGCGCGCTTGGTGCGCGAAGGCGAAACCACCACCCTGCAAGCGGTGGTGCTGGCCGGCGACAGCCGCGCCGAGGCCTGGATATTGCCGGTGCTGCAAGACGAATTGCCTGCTGGCGGCTACGGCCGCCTGCTGCTGATGCCGGGCGCAAAAGCCCCGGTGGCCGTGGCGCCCAAGGGCCGCCAGGTCTGCACCTGCTTCAACGTCACCGAACCGGCCATCACCGAACAGCTCAAGCGCAGCGAAGGCAGCGAGGACCAGCGCCTGGCCAGCCTGCAGGGCGCGCTGAAATGTGGCACCAACTGCGGCTCCTGTGTGCCCGAGCTGCGCCGCCTGGTGCGGGCCACGCCGGCTGCGACCCCCACAACAGCAACCGCCATATAAGCCAAAGTCATTTGGCCTGCGGGACAATCGCACACCATGGGGATCAGCCACTACATCAAAGACATCGGGCGCGGCAAGGACGGCGCCCGTGCGCTGTCGCGCGAGCAGGCGGCCGACCTGTTCGGTCAGGTGCTGGACGGCGCCGTGACCGACCTGGAAGTGGGCGCCTTCTGCCTGGCCATGCGCATCAAGGGCGAAACCGCCGCCGAGATGGCCGGTTTTCTGGACGCTACCCGCGCCCGCACCGCGCTGCAGGGCACGGCCGACATCGCGCCCGTGGTGCTGCCCAGCTACAACGGCGCGCGCAAGCTGCCGGTGCTCACACCCTTGCTGGCCCTGCTGCTGGCCCAGCGCGGGCTGCCCGTGCTGGTGCACAGCGCGGCCACCGATTCGGTGCGTGTGCACGCGCCCACCGTGCTCAAGCACTTGGGGGTGAACGTGGGTGGCAACGTCGCTGCGGGTCACGTCACCCTGGCGCCCACCGAAAGCCTCTGCCCCGGGCTCAAGCGCCTGCTCGACGTGCGCCGTGTGGTGGGCCTGCGCAACCCCGCGCACAGCCTGGTCAAGCTCATGAACCCCTGTGTGGGCCGCGCCCTGGTGGTGGGCAGCTACACCCACCCCGAGTACGCGCTGTCCATGGCCGCCACCTTTGAGCTGATCGGCGCCGACGCCCTGCTGCTGCGCGGCACCGAAGGCGAGCCGGTGGCCGACCCGCGCCGCGCGCCGCAGATGGACGCCTTTGTGGCGGGCCAGCGCCAGCGTCTGCAAGACGTGCAAGCGGGGTCCTTGCAGCAACTGCCCGAACTGCCCGCGCCCGACGCCGAGGCCACGGCCCACTACACCCAGGCGGTGCTGGCCGGTGCCTTGCCCGTGCCCGCCCCCATCGCCGCGCAGGTGGAACACATCTTGCACATCCACGCGCAACTGCATTCCTCCGTTCTTTCGCACCCCGTCGAGGCCACGACATGACCACCACCCTGACCCCCACCGTGACACTGGTCGGCGCCGGCCCGGGCGACCCCGAGCTGCTCACGCTCAAAGCCGTCAAAGCCATCCAACGCGCCACCGTGTTGCTGGTGGACGACCTGGTCAACCCGGCGGTGCTGGAACACGCCAGCCCCAGCGCCCGCTTCGTGCTCGTGGGCAAACGTGGCGGCTGCTAGAGCACGCCGCAGGCCTTCATCGAAAAGCTCATGGTCATGGCCGCGCTCGAAGGCGAAACCGTGGTGCGCCTCAAGGGTGGCGACCCCTTCATCTTCGGCCGAGGTGGCGAGGAGGTGGAAAGCCTGCAGGCCGCTGGTGTGGCGGTGTTGGTGGTCAACGGCATCACGGCCGGCCTGGCCGCCGTCACCTCGTTGAACGTGCCCCTGACCCACCGCGACCACGCCCACGGCGTGGTGTTCGTCACCGGCCACGCCAAGCCGGGCGACGACGGCACCGACTGGCCCGCACTGGCCACCACCGCGCACCAGGCCAAACTCACGCTGGTGATCTACATGGGCGTGAGCGGCGTGGAGCACATCGCCCACGGCCTGCTGGCCGGCCTGCCCGCCAGCACCCCGGTGGCCGTGGTGCAACACGCCAGCCTGCCGCATCAGCGCGAGGCCTTCTGCACCCTGGGCGCGCTGGCACACACCGTGCGCGAGCAGGGCATGGGCAGCCCGGCGGTGATGGTGGTGGGGGATGTGACGGCGGGTGTGGCGCAACTGGCACGTCCGGGCGAAACAATGGTTTCAGGCACGGCATTTGCTGGTATCAGGCAAGCCGCCTGAACCTTGCCCGCCATGACCCACCTGCCCGCCGCCCAAGACATTTCCCTGGTCAACCTCGCGGCGCGCCAGCGCATGCTGTCGCAGCGCCTGGCCCTGCAGATTCTGCTGGCCGCACAGGGCCGCGAGGGCATGGGCGCGGCCGCGCATACCACACTGAACCTGTTCGCCGAAAGTCAGGCCCGTCTGCTGGCCACCGTCCAGCGCCTGCCGGCGACCGATGCGGCAGCGGTACAGGCGGTTTACCAGGGGCCACAAGGCGCTCAACGCCTCATAGACGGTTTCATCACCCAGGCCAAGGACGCGCTGGCACCCGGCCCGTTGCAGGCCCGCGCCCTGGCCTGGCTGGTGGACCACATCGACGAGGTGCTGACGGCGCTCAACGCCGCCACCACCGCCTTCGACCAGATCAGCACCCGCAAGGAGGCGTCGCTGATGAAGGAGTTGCGCGGCATCGTGGGCGACATCCAGTCCGTCGCCCGCGAGGCCAAAGTGGTGTCTTTCAACGCGCAAGTGATCGCTGCGCGCGCGGGTGCGGTGGGGCGCGAATTCGCGGTGGTGGCCTCCACCCTGTCCACCATCAGCACGGAGGTGGACACCCTGGCCCGCAAAGGCATGGCGCTGGCCACACGCTGAGGCACCGGCGGGGTCACAGGCAGGGTTTCAGGGCTTTGCACCCCCGAGGTGCACAGGGCGGCGGGCGTTCCTATAATAGTTTTTGACTTTTGCGCTTGGCACAGTGCAAGCGCCACCGCCCACCCGCACACCCGCCATGAGTACAACCGCCGCGCTGAACTTCTCAGACCCGGGCCTCATCACGGCCCTGCACACCGCCACCGACGCCGCGCTCGACACGCTGGATTTCGGCGTCATCGGCATGGACAGCCGTTGTGTGGTGCAGCGCTACAACCGGTTCGAGTCCGACGCCGCCGGGCTCTCGCGCGAGCGCGTGGTGGGGCACCCGCTGTTCACCGTGGTGGCGCCCTGCATGAACAACTTCATGGTGGCCCAGCGGTTTGAAGACGCCGAGGCCGACCAGACCCCGCTGGACGACACCATTGCCTACGTGCTGACCTTGCGCATGCGCCCGGTGAAAGTGCGGCTGCGCTTGTTGTACCAGCCCGGCATGGCCCAGCGTTTTGTGCTGGTGGACCGCGCCCCTTGACCCACCACACCCCCATGAACAACAGCGTCGAACAAGAGCACGAGGCGCTGATCCAGTTCCTCTACCAGTCGCCCGTGGGCCTGGTGCAAACCGCCGCCGATGGCGAGATCACCCTGATCAACCCCATGGGCGCGCAGCTGCTGATGCCGCTGGCGCCCGATGGCCTGCTGAGCAACCTGTTCGATGTGCTCGCCACGCTGGCGCCCCAGCTGCGCGAGCTGGTGCTGGCCAGCGGCAGCCAGGCCGGCACGGTGTGTGAGTCGATGCGTCTGCGGCTGCCGCCACCGGCCAGCCCGGAAGCGGCCCGCCGCCGGCGCGTGCCCTCCACCCTGGATCTGCGGCTTGTGCGCCTGGGCCCCGACAAACTCATGGCCAGCATCACCGATGTGTCGCTGGTCGAGCAGGAAGAGCAGCAACGCCTGGCCGAGCGGCTGCGCGACGCCTCGCGCGTGGACGCGCTGACCGCACTGCCCAACCGCGCCGTGGCCATCGAACGCATCGAAGCCGCGCTGGCCGCCGCTGCGTTGCCGCAAGGCCCGGCCTTTGCCGTGCTGTTCATCAACGGCGACCGCTTCAACCGCATCAACGTCACCATGGGCCAGTCGGGCGGCGACGAGCTGTTGCGCCAGATGGCCGCGCGCCTGATGGGCATGGTGCGCCTGGGCGACGCCGTGGCCAGCAGCGGCAACGGCAAACGCACCCCGGTGCGCCTGAGCGGCGACGAATTCGTGGTGGTGATGGAAGACCTGCGCCACCCCGGCGACGCCCGCAGCCTGGCCGCTCGCCTGGTGGAGGTGCTGGGCAAGCCCTACCGCATCGGCAACGAGCAGGTGCACACCTCGGTGAGTGTGGGCGTGGCGCCCGGCCACAGCGCCCAGGCCCATGGCGACGCGGTGCTGCAAGAGGCCAGCCTGGCCATGCGCGAAGCCAAACTGGCGGGCGGCGCGCGCTACCGCGTGTTCACCCCCGACATGAAAGAACGCGCCTGGTGGCGCGGCGTGGTGGAAGACGACCTGCGCCAGGCGGTGCAGGCCCAGCAGCTGTTTGTGGTTTACCAGCCCATCGTCCACCTGGGCACCCAGCAAGCCTCCGGCATGGAGGCGCTGGTGCGCTGGAACCACCCGGTGCGTGGCCTGGTGTCGCCGGCCGACTTCATCCCCATTGCCGAGGAAAGCGGGCTCATCGGCCCCCTGTCGGCGTTTGTGTTGCGAACAGCCTGCGCCCAGTTCATGGACTGGCACCACAGCCTGGGCGAACTGGCCCCGGGCCTGATGTCGGTCAACCTGTCGCGCGCCCAGTTGGGCGACCCGACGCTGGTGGACGCCGTGGCCGAGGTGCTGCGCAGCACCGGCATGCCGGCCGCTCGCCTGCAACTGGAGGTGACCGAAAGCCTGGCCGCACAGGATGAGACCGTGCAGGCCCGCCTGCGCGAACTCAAGGCCCTGGGCCTGACACTGGCGCTGGACGATTTCGGCACCGGCTACTCCTCGCTGGCCAGCCTGCACCAGCTGCCGGTGGATGTGGTCAAGATCGACCGCTCCTTTGTGAGCCAGCTCGAATCCAGCGAATACCACCGCGTGCTGGTGCAGGCCACGGTGCAGGTGGCCCGCACCTTGGGCATGCGCACCGTGGCCGAAGGCGTGGAAACGCGCGGCCAGGCCCAGCTGCTGTCGGCCTTGTTGTGCGACAAGGGCCAGGGCTACCTGTTCGGCCGCCCGCTCACCCACGAGCAGGCCACCGCCTGGCTGCGCCAGCGCCCACAGCAGCCGCCCGCCGCTGCGCCCACCAGCACCGCCCCACCGCTGGCCGTGACGGACACCCCCAACACCATCCCCACCACCGACATCTGCGCCCGCCTGCTGCAGCTGCTGGACGGCTCACAAATGGCGGTGGCCTTGTTCGACCCGTCCGAGCGCATGGCCTACGCCAACCGCAGCTACCGCAACCTGTACTGGGACCGCCCGGAGGACACGCCCACCTGGGAAGACGTGATGCGCGAGGCCTACCGCAGCCGCAAGGGCCTGCTGATCGACACCAACGACATCGATGCCTGGCTGGTGGACGTGCGCAAGCGCTACCGCCAGCAGGCGCTGCGCCGCTTCGAATCCGACATCGCCGACGGCCGCTGGCTGCGCGTGACCGAGGAAACGCGGCCTGACGGCTGGCAGCTCTGTGTGTCCACCGACGTCACCAGCCTCAAGTCCACCGAAGCCGATTTGCGCCGGGCGCGCGACGCCGCCCTGATGGCCTCCATCACCGACCCGTTGACCGAACTGCCCAACCGCCGCTTTGTGTTTGGCCGGCTGGAGGAACTGCTGGCGCAGGCGCTGGCCAGCCAGCGCCCGCTCGCGGTGGTGCTGATCGACCTCGACGAATTCAAGTCCATCAACGACCAGCACGGCCACGCCGTGGGCGACCAGGTGCTGGTGGGTTTCTCGCAGCGCCTGGCGCAGTCGGTGCGCCAGCGCGACGCGGTGGGCCGCATCGGTGGCGAAGAATTTTTGCTGGTGCTGACCGACACCGGCCACGAGGGCGCGCTGCGCGTGCTCGGTGAACTGCGCGCCATGTTCGGCACCCTGGCCCTGCCCCACCTGCCAGCGGGCGTGCGCATCGGCTTTTCCACCGGCATCGCCCAGGCCCACCCCAGCGACACCGCCGACAGCCTGTGGCAACGCGCCGACCAGGGCGTGTACCGCGCCAAGGCCGGCGGCCGGGGCCACGACGTGTTTGTGCCCCATCCCGGCCCATGATGAGGCGCTGAACGGGCGGGTGGCTACACTGCCCGCCATGCAACATTTCGATGTCGTGATCGTGGGTGCCGGCGCGGCCGGCCTGTTCTGTGCCGGGGTGGCCGGGCAACTGGGCCAGAAGGTGCTGCTGATCGACCACGCCGAGAAGGTGGCCGAAAAAATCCGCATCTCGGGCGGTGGCCGGGCCAACTTCACCAACCGCGACCTCGACCCGCGTGCTCCGCAGAAACACTTTCTGAGCGACAACCCGCACTTCTGCCGCTCGGCCCTGTCGCGCTACACGCCCAGCGACTTCACCGCCCTGCTGACACGCCACGGCGTGCCCTTCCACGAAAAACACAAGGGCCAGCTGTTCTGCGACCGCTCGGCCGAAGACCTGATCAAGGTGCTGCTGCGCGAGTGCGAGGCCGGCGGCGTGACGCGCTGGCAGCCCTGCACCGTGCACAGCGTGGCCCACGGTGCCGACGGCTACACGCTGAGCACCGCCAACGGCAGCGTGTGTGCGCCAGCGCTGGTGGTGGCCACGGGTGGCCTGCCTATCCCCAAAATCGGCGCCACCGACTGGGGCCTGCGCCTGGCCAAACAGTTCAAGCTGCCGGTGGTGCCCACGCGCCCCGCGCTGGTGCCGCTGACCTTTGACGAGGCCCAGTGGGCACCGTTCGCAGAACTGGCAGGTTTGGCGCTGCCCGTGCACATCGAGACGGGTGAAAAAAAGGCCAAGGGCCAGTTCGACGAAGACCTGCTGTTCACCCATCGCGGCCTGTCTGGCCCGGCGGTGCTGCAGATTTCGAGCTACTGGCGCGAGGGCCAGCCGCTGCGCCTGAACCTGCTGCCCACGGCCGATGTGCTGGCGGTGCTGACCGAACGCAAACTCAGCAGCCGGCGCCTGCTGGCCAACGAACTCGCCACCCTGCTGCCCAGCCGCCTGGCCGACACCTGGGCGCAACACGACCCGCTGCTGCAGCGCCCCCTGAACGAGGTGCCCGACAAGGCGCTGGCGCGGCTGGCGCAGGCGCTGCAGCAGTGGCAGCTCACGCCCACCGGCACCGAGGGCTACCGCAAGGCCGAGGTCATGGCAGGAGGGGTGGACACGAAGGCGCTGTCCTCCCAAACGCTGGAATCCAAGCAGCCCGGGCTGTACTTCATTGGCGAGGTGACGGACGTGACCGGCTGGCTGGGCGGCTACAACGTCCAGTGGGCCTGGGCCAGCGCGTTCGCGTGTGCGCGGGCATTGGCAGAGCGCGTCAACCGCGCTTGAAGTCCAGCGAGACTGCGCGCACCACCGACAGGCCCAGCCGTTGGATGTGAGGTAGGTACGGGGCCCACAGGCTCCTTGTTAACCCCCTGCCAGCGAAGACGTCGGGTCCGTGTCCCAGCGGCGCGCGCCGACCGTTACTGCAATTCAACAACACAAACCATGTCGCGGACCTCAAAGCAGGAATGCGGTTGAGGGGCTCACGCCAAGCAGACAAGTGCCTACAGTCCGCCTACTGGCTCGGGCGATCGATTCTGGTGGGCACTTTCAAGATTCCCCCGCGAAAAAGGTTTTCCAGCGGAACCGCCGGCACTAGCCACCCCTCATGAGGAGACATATGTTTTTTCTGGACCATGTGGCCTGACACCCACACCACAAGTGCAGCCCGGTCTGACCCCTGGCCCGGCCAACACGCCCACCTGCCCGGCACGCGCCTGTGGTACGTGGACACCGGTGGCACGGGCGATGTGGTGGTGCTGCTCCATGCCAACACCGGCACGGTGCTGGCGTGGGACAAACAGATCAACCCGTTCTACGCCGCCGGCTTGCGTGTCATCGCCTTTGACCGCAGGGGTTGGGGCCGCAGCGAGATCGATCCGACCACCGGGCCTCAACCCGGCACGGTGGCCGACGACCTCGACGCATTGATGCAACACCTGCGCATCGACAGTTTTCACCTGGTGGGCATTGCGGGGGGCGGGTTTGTGGCACTGGACTACGCCGCCTGGCGCCCACACAAGCTGCGCAAGCTGGTGGTGTGCGCCAGCAACGGGCAGTTCAACGAACCGGAGATGCAGGCGCTGTCTGCACACATCGCCATTCCCGGGCTGACAGGCGTGCCCGCGTTGCGTTCGTTCCTAGAGGTCGGTGTGGCGTACCGGGCCGAGAACCCTGATGGCTGGGCGCGCTTCAAGGCCATCGAACACCAGGCCCAACAGGCGGGGGCGCCCGCGCAACCCATGCGCACACCCAACACCTACGCCAAGGTCGCCACCATCCAGACCGCCACCTTGGTGCTGATGGGTGGCGCCGATCTGCTGGCGCCCCCGGCCCTGATGCGGACCTGGGCACGCCATCTGCCCCACGCCGAACTGGCCTGCATCGAAGACGCCGGCCACGCCATCAACTGGGAGCGACCCACCGCGTTCAACACCATGGTGCTGGATTTTCTTGCGCCCCCCACCCCAACACCACCAGGAGCCACCCATGTCTGAAACCACCCGCCCCGCCCCGCGCGCCACGCTCCAGCGCAGATCGCTTTTGTGCGCCGGCCTCGCATGCGCCTGGCCCCTGGGCGCCACCTGGGCGCAGTCTGTGGGCGTCACCAAACTCATCGTGCCCTACACGCCCGGGGCCTCCAACGACCTGGTGGCGCGCCTGTTTGCCGACGCCATGGCCAAACGCACGGGCGGCAACTGGATCGTCGAGAACAAACCCGGTGCGGGCTCCATGCTGGGTGCCGAACACGTGGCCAAGGCCAGCCCGGATGGCCTGACCCTGCTCCTGTGCGCACCCGCCAACATGGGCATCCTGCCTGCCATACGTAAGACCATGCGCTACGACGTGGAGCGCGACTTCAGCTTTATCGGGCGCATCGCCAGCAGCCCGTTCGGCTTGGCCGTGAACACCGCGGTGCCGGCCACGAACTTCGCCGAATTCATACAGCTCGCCATATCCAAGCCGGGTGCGATCCGGATCGGTGCCGCCGGCATGGGCTCGCTCGACTACATGGGTTCATCGCTGCTGCAGGCGCAGCTGGGCATCAAGCTGCAAATCATTCCCTACAAAGGCATGGCGCCGGTGTTGAACGACCTGCGCGCAGGGCACATTGACGCCACCATCGTGAGCCCCGCCACCGCGTTGCCCCTGATCAGGGAAGGGCAAGTCCGCATGTTGGCGGTGCTGGACAAACAACGCAGCGCGCTGCTGCCCAACGTGCCCTCGTCGGCCGACCTGGGCCAGCCCCGGCTCCATGTGTTGAACTGGTGGGGCATCGCGGCGCCGGCCAAGCTGCCGCCTGCCACCGCCAACACCCTGCGCCAGCACATGCAAGCGGTGCTGGCCGATCCCAGTTTCATGAAAACCCTGCAAGACAAAGGCTTCGAACCCAGCCCGCTGATGGGCGATGCGTTCGCGCAGTTCGTCGGCGCCGAACTCGGCGCATGGAAGCAGATCGCCCGCCAGGACAACATCAGCCTGGAAGAGTGATCAGGCCCGCACCACGCCCTTGGCCAGTTCGATCTTGGCAAGGGCGTTGCGGTGCACCTCGTCCGGGCCGTCCACGATGCGCACGGTGCGCTGGTGGGCATAGGCCTCGGCCAGCCAGAAATCCTGGCTGACGCCGGCCGCACCATGGGCCTGTATGGCCCAGTCCACCACCTTGCACGACACGTTGGGCGCCACCACCTTGATCATGGCGATCTCGGCGCGCGCGTCCTTGTTGCCCACGGTGTCCATCTTGTGGGCGGCGTTGAGCGTCAGCAGACGCGCCTGGTCGATCAGGCAGCGCGACTCGGCAATGCGCTCGTGCCAGATGGATTGCTCGGCCAGGGGTTTGCCAAAGGCCACGCGCTGGCGCAGGCGTTCGCACATCATCTCCAGCGCCCGTTCCGCGGCGCCGATGGAACGCATGCAGTGGTGGATGCGGCCCGGGCCCAGGCGCCCTTGAGCAATCTCGAACCCCCGCCCTTCGCCCAGCAGGATGTTGGCCACCGGCACACGCACGTTGTCCAGCAACACCTCCATGTGGCCATGGGGTGCGTCGTCATAACCAAACACCGACAGGTGGCGCAACACCGTGATGCCCGGCGTGTTGCGCGGGACCAGCACCATGGACTGCTGCGCATGGCGCGGCGCGCTCGGGTCGGTCTTGCCCATGACGATGAAAATCTGGCAGCGCGGGCTGCCGGCACCAGACGAAAACCATTTGCGCCCGTTGATCACGTACGCGTCGCCATCGCGGGTGATGGTGCACTGGATGTTGGTGGCGTCCGACGAGGCCACAGCCGGCTCCGTCATCAGGAAACCCGATCGGATGTCCCCGGCCAGCAGCGGCTCCAGCCACTGGTCCTTCTGCGCTTCGGTGCCATAGCGTTCTATGGTTTCCATGTTGCCGGTATCGGGCGCCGAGCAGTTGAACACCTCACCCGACCACGACACCCGGCCCATGAGCTCGCACAGGGGTGCGTAGTCCAGGTTGGAGATGCCGGGCACACCGCGATGGGCATGGGGCAGGAACATGTTCCACAGCCCCGCCTGGCGCGCCAGCGGCTTGAGTTCCTCGATCAGGGGCACCACCTGCCACGGATTGCCCGCACGGCGAAAGGCGTCCAGCTCCTCGTGGTAACGGGCTTCGTTGGGGTAGATGTGCGCGTCAAAAAAACGCTGCAGGCGGTTCAACAAATCGAGGGTGCGGGGCGAGGGATCGGCAAACATGGTGAGGTCCTGGTGGGTGGGTCGCGCAAGGGTATCAAGGCGACGGCAGCGCCAGAACCCCCGGCCTCTGTGGGCCGTCACCCGTGCGACTGGGCTCGGCCCGGCGTGTTCAGTCGAGGCGCACGCCGGTGCGCTTGACGACCTCGGCCCATTTCGCCAGATCGGCGCGGATGAGCTGGCCAAACGCCTGTGGTGTGCTCAACCGCACCTCGATGCCCGCCTTGGCCATCTGCTCGGCCATGTCTGGGGTGGACATCACCGCGCCGATGTCGCGGTGCAGCTTGTCGACAAGCGCCTTGGGCGTGCCGGCTGGCGCCAGCACCCCCAGCCACAAAGACACTTCGTATTCGCCCAGGCCAGGCGTCTCCGAGATGCTGGGCACGCTGGCCATGGCGGGTGAACGCTTGCGCCCGGTCAAACCCAGCGGGACCACCTTGCCGGCCTTCACGTGTTCGGTGAAGTTGGACTGGGTGTCGAACATCATGGAAATACGCCCACCGAGAAAATCGGTCATGGCAGGTGCGCTGCCCTTGTAAGGCACGTGTGTCAGGTTGACCTTGGCCAGGCTGTTGAACAGCTCGCCAGAGAGGTGACTGGTCGTGCCATTGCCGGCCGAGGCAAAGGTCAGTTCCCCGGGTTTCTTCTGCGCCAGTGCAATCAGCTCGGCCACGCTTCGTGCCGGCACATCGGGGTGCACCACCAGCAGGTTGGACGTGTTGTGCGTGAGCGTGATGGGCTCGAAACCCTTCACCGGGTCGTACCGCAGATTTTTGTAGAGGCTGGGGTTGATGGTCAGCGAACCCATGGTCGCGAACAGCAGCGTGTGGCCATCGGGCGCTGCGGTTGCCACCGCCTCCGCACCGATGCCGCCGCCGGCACCCGCGCGGTTGTCGATGAGCACCGGCTGGCCGAGACGCTCGGCCAGCTTCTGCCCCAGCGCGCGGGCCATGAGGTCGGTGGCGCCACCGGCGGGAAACGGCACGACCAGGCGCACGGCGCGGTCGGGGTAGTCGGCCGCGTGGGCCGGTGCGTGGGCGCCCAACAGCGCCAGGCCCAGCATGGCCAGCACCACGCGCAGCCACGGACGAACCCGGCGGGCGCCAGACATGGCAACAGTCAGTGAGGTTTTCATCGCTCAGCGCCCCGTGAACACCGGCGCGCGCTTTTCGGCAAAGGCACGCTGGGCCTCCTTGGCGTCGTCGGTCTTGGCGATGAGGGCGGTCATGTCCTGCTCGTAGCGGTAGCCGTCGCGCAAGCTCATGTCCTCGATCACGTTGAGCGTGTGTTTGCCCATGCGGGTGGACACCGGGCTCTTGGAGGCGATGGTCTGCGCCAGCGCCAGGGCCGTGGGCATGAGCTCCTCGGGTGTGGTGCAGGCCTCAACAATGCCCAGGCGGTACAGCTCTTCGCCGGGCACCCGCATGCCGGTCAACATCATGCGGCGCAGGCGCGAATGGCTGAACAGCCGCATGGCGTGGCGGCAACCGCCCAGCAGGCCCACGTCCACCTCGGGCAGGCCGAGCGAGGCCTTGTCGGACGCGATCAGGATGTCGCTTGACGCCGCCATCGCCAGACCCGAACCCAGTGCCGCGCCGTTGATGGCCGTGATGACAGGCTTGGCGCATTCGCGGATGGCGTGAAAACACTCGCGCGTGCGGCGCGAATGGGCCGGCAGATCACCCGGCCCCTGGATGACCGACGCGCGGCCCTTGAGATCGGCCCCGGCACAAAACACCTTGCCGGCGCCGGTCAGCACCACCACACGCACCTCGTCCATTTCGGAGATGCGGTCCAGGGCCAGCGTGAGTTCGTCGTTGAGCACCCGGGTGAGCGCGTTCACCGGTGGGCTGTTCAGGGTCAGGATGGCCACATGGCCTTGCAGTTCGCAATCGAGTTGTGTGAGCTTGTCCATAGCGTGTCCATGTGCAGCGGCGTGCCGCGGTTGTCTCCAGCGAGCGGCCAGTCTAGCCCCGGCACGTGCACACAGGTAGCGCGGCGCGTGCAGGGCTGCTATGTCTGCATGGGCAAGTCAGTCGGTCAGCAGCAGCAAGGGCCCGCCCAACGTCCAGGCGCGGATGTTGTCCACCACGCCGGCATAAAACGCCGCCAGGTTGTCGTGCGTGACATAGCCCAGGTGCGGCGTGAGCACCACGTTGTCGAGCTGGCACAGCGGGTGGCCGGGGGGCAGCGGCTCGTGCCAGAACACGTCCAGACCCGCGCCGGCGATGCGCCGCTGGGTCAGCGCGTCCAGCAGCGCGGCTTCATCGACGAGGCCGGCGCGGGCGGTGTTGATCAACAAGGCGTCGGACTTCATCAGGGCCAGCCGTTGTGCCGACACCAGGCCCGCCGTGCTGCTGCCCAGCACCAGGTGCAGGGACAACACATCGGCCGCCTGAAACAGCGCGTCACAACCCACCGCGCGCACGCCGTCCTGCGCCGCGCGCTCGGGTGTGAGGTGGGGGCTCCAGGCGATCACCTCCATGCCAAAGGCCTGGCCGATGCGCGCCATGTGGCGGCCAATGTTGCCCAGGCCGGCCAGGCCCAGCACCCGCCCCGACAGCGCACCCGCCAGCACCGGTTGCCAGCGGCCCTGGCACAGTGCCTGGTGCGAGGGCAGCACCTGCTTGGTCAAGGCGAGCAACAAGGCCCAGGCCGTTTCTGCGGTGCTGGTGCGCCCGCTGCGACCACCACGTGCACCGGTGACGGTGATGCCGCGCTGCCGGCAGGCCGCCAGATCGATGGCGGCGTTGCGCAGGCCGGTGGTGGCCAGCAGGCGCAAGCGAGGCAGCCGTTCGATCACTGATGCGGGAAAAGCGGTGCGCTCGCGCATGGCCACCACCACATCGAAGTCCCGCAGCCACAACACCAGCTCGTCCTCATCGCGCGCCGAGTGCGTGAAATAACGCAGATCGGGTGGGCCGGGCAGACCACCCCAGTCGGCCAAGCCCGGCGCCAGGCCCTGGTGGTCGTCCAGCACCGCAATGGCCAGGCGGCTCATGCTCAGTCCAGCGTGATCTTGGCCTTCTTCACCACCGCGCCCCACTTCACCGACTCCTGCTGCATCAGCTTGCGGTACTCGTCGGGCGTGGTGGACACCGCCACCGCACCCATTGTGGCGATGCGGCTGACCACCTCGGGCGTGGCCAGGGTGCTCACCAGCGCGGCCTGCATCTTTTGCACGATGGCGGCCGGGGTGCCCTTGGCGGCGATGATGCCGTAGTTGGACTCGGACACCACCCCCGGCAGGCCCAGCTCGGCCGTGGTCGGCACGTTGGGCAAGGCCTCGGAGCGGCGCGCGCCCGACACCGCCAGGATCTTGACACCGCGTGCGGTGAACTGCAGCACCGCCGGCAGGTCGGCGGCCAGCACCTGGATCTCGCCACCGAGCAGCGCGGTCACAGCAGGCGCGGCGCCCTTGTAGGCCACATGCACCATCTTGATACCGGCTTCCTGGGCAAACAGCTCGGCACCCAGGTGCGGCGTGGTGGCGTTGCCGGCGGAGCCGTAGTTCAGCGAACCCGGGTCTTTCTTGGCCATGGCCACCAGTTCGGTCAGCGTGGTGGCCGCCACCTTGGGGCCCACCGTGATGACCTGTGGCACGCGTGCGACCAGCGACACGTACTGGATCTCATCCACCACATAGGGCATCTTCTGCAAGTGGGGCAAAACGGTGATGCCACCGGGCACACCAAAGCCGAAGGTGTAGCCATCGGGCTCGGCCTTGATGGCAGCGTCCATGCCGATGGTGCCGCTGGCGCCGGCCTTGTTGTCCACGACGATGCTCTGCCCCAGCACCTCGCCCAGGCGGGGCGCAATGGCACGCGCGAGCTGGTCCACCGGGCCGCCCGGCGGGTAGGGCACGATGAGCTTGACCGGGCGCGTCGGCCAGGCGGTCTGCGCCCACACAGGCGCCACCAGGCCGGCCAGGAGGGCCGAGCCCACCAGAAGAAGGGATCGCTTGTTCATGTCTTGTCTCCTAGGAAAAATCAACAGGGGGTTGGATTGGGATGGGATGGGCAATGCGTTCATTCGTCCTGCAGCAGCAGGATGAACTCGGCCACCAGCGCGGGGCGCGTCTGGCCTTCGATTTCAAACTCGCACACGGTGGTCATTCGGGTGGCCGCGCCCACACGTTCGGCCGCCTTCAGCGTCTGGTGCAGCCGCACGCGCGACCCCACCGGCACCGGCGCCGTATAGCGCACGCGGTCAGAACCGTAGTTCAGGCCCTTGCCACGGCGCGCCACTCGGAAGATGCTGCGCTGCAAGCGGGGCACCAGCGACAACACGAACAGGCCGTGGGCGATGGTTTTGCCCCCGGGCATCTCGCGGCCAGCGCGTTCGGTGTCCACATGGATCCAGAAGTCGTCGCCGGTGAGTTCGGCAAACCCATCGAGGTGCCGCTGCTCGATGGTGAACCACTCGCTGCTGCCGAGTGTCTGGCCCACATGGGCCAACAGGTCGCTGGGGGTTTGCAGTTCAAGCATGACGCGCCCCGGCCGGATCAGGCGGCGTGCCGGCGCAGAAAGCCCAGCACTGTCTGGTTGAACACGGCGGGCTGCTCCCAGTTCGCGCAGTGGCCGGCCTCGGGCACCACCACCACTTCGGCATGAGGCATGTGCGAGGCCTGCATGCGCAGCAGCGCCGGCGGCGTGTAGAGGTCGCCGTCACCGGTCATCAGCAGCGTCGGCGTCTTGATGCTTTCCAGGCGCGCCCAGGTCAGCTCAAACGGCCGCTTGGCGTTGATGCGTGGGCCGCTGCTGGCCTCCTTGGCCAGCTTGATCCAGGCCGCCATCCCTTCGGGGTTGCCCGCGCGGTAGGACGGGTGCAACTCCTTGAACTCGACCGGCAAGGCGTTGAATTCCTTGGGGCGCAAGCGGCGGTTGGCCTCCAGGTAATCGGTTTCCGAATCGGCAATGCCAAGGTAGGACGAGGCGATGGTCAGGCTGCGCAGCTTGTGGGGGTAGACCAGGGCGAAGTCCAGCGTGAAAAAGGCGCCGTGGGCGATGGCCACCAGGTGCACCTTGTCCAGCTTCAGGTGCTTGATCAGCTGGTTCAGGTCTTCGCTGGCCAGACCGGGCTCCTGGGGGTTGCCGGCCTCGGAGCGGAAATAGCCACGCCGCGAATAACCGATGGCGCGAAAGCCGGCGGCCGCAAACGCGGGCTGCTGGTAGCCCCAGCCGGCCCCGCTTTGCGAGCCGGCGTGCATGAAGATCACCGGCTGGCCGCTGCCACCGGTGTCCCAGTACCAGAGCTTGGCCCCACCCACGTCTACAAAACCTTCGGTGGCCGGCGCCGGGCGCGGCATTTCGGCGGGCACCCACATGGGCGCGGGCGCAGCGGCGGCGGGCTGGGGCAGCGCCACCGCGCCGGCCACACCGCTGGCGGCCGCCATCAGCTTGAACAGATCGCGCCGTTGCCAGCCGGACGGTGCGGTGGGCGTGGTGTCGGGAGTGAGTGGGTTGGCCTTCATGTTGTCTCCGTTTGAGTTGTGGGGAAAGTCGGCCCGTGCGGCGGGCGGTTCAGGTCGGCAAATCCAGCACCGTCTTGGCCAGGATGTTTCGCTGGATCTCGTTGCTGCCGGCAAAAATCTTGGCGTTCATAGCGTTGAACAAGGGCGCCATCACGTGCATGTCGATCTCGTCGGTCAGGGCGTGATCGCGCAGCGCGTCGTAGTCCTGCGCCGACTCGATCAGCAAAAGGGCCAGCCGCTCGTAGGTCTCGGTCGACCAGATCTTGAGCATGGAAATCGTGGGCGGTATGGGCTCGCCGCGCTTGGCCATCTCGGCAAAACGCGTGTAGGCCGCGCCCAGGTCGGCGGTGTCGAGCTGCAGCTCGGCCAGGCGCGCCACAAAGGCCGGATCGTCGAACAGGCCACGCTGGCGCGCCAGCTTCTCCACCTGGTGCAGGGTGTGCTGCGAATGTTTGGGGCTGCCGGTGAACAGGCGCTCAAAACCGAGCAAGGCCTTGGCCACCGTCCAGCCCTGGTTGAGTTCGCCCACCAGGTTCTCGCAGGGCACCCGCACGTCGTCGAAGAACACCTCGCAGAACTCGTGCTCGGCCGCGATGTTGCGGATGGGGCGCACGGTGATGCCGGGGGTTTTCAGGTCCACCAGCAGAAAGCTGATGCCGGCCTGCTTTTTCACCGTCTTGTCGGTTCGCACCAGCATGAACATGTGGGTGCCGTCCGAGCCCCAGGTGGTCCAGGTCTTCTGGCCATTGACCACAAAGTGCTCGCCATCGCGCACCGCCTCGGTCCGCACGGCGGCGAGGTCGGAGCCGGCGTTGGGCTCGGAGTAGCCCTGGGTCCAGACGTGTTCACCCGACAGCACCTTGGGCAGAAAACGCTGGCGTTGCGCCTCGGTGCCAAACCGCATGAGGATGGGGCCGATCATCACCAGGCCCTGGTCGGGTGGGCGCGCCACACCCCAGGCTTCGCTCTCTTCGATGTAGGCGATCAGCTTGTCGGCCGGCAGCCCCAGGCCGCCGTGTTCGCGCGGCCAAGCCGGGGCCAGCCAACCCAGGCGCGACAGCGTCATGTACCAGTCGCGCGACTCGGCCCAGGTCTGGCGGTACGGCAGGTGGCGGCGGTGTTCCGGGTAATGCCGTGCGAACAGCGCGCGCACCATGGCGCGAAACGCGGTGTCGGGCAGGGTGTCCCAGTCCAGATCGGTCGGAAAGTCGTCGCGGTCCGGCACGGGCACCGTGCTGTTGTGTGCCGTGTGGGGGGCCGATGCCATCCAGCGGCGTCGGTGTGTGGCGGCGTTGCCCCAGCGGCTGGCCAGCGCCATGGCCCGCTTGAAGTACAGGCCCACGTCGTACTCGTTGGTGGTGCCAATGGCGCCGTGCAATTGGATGGCCAGCCGGGTCATCTCGGTGGCCGCGTGTGCGCAGCGCGCCTTGGTGCGGCTGGCCACCGCCGCCAGGTTGTCGTCGGTGACCGTGGCCAGCCCCTCGCGCAGGCAGGCGGCGGCCAGTTCGACCTGGATCAGGCCGTCCACCAGCCGGTGCTGCAAGGCCTGGAAACTGCCGATGGGTTGGCCAAACTGCACACGCGTGCACAGGTAGTCGCGGGTCAGCTCCAGGCTGCGGCGGGCGATGCCCACCAGCTCCGCCGCCTGGGCGATGCGGGCGATGTCGTTGGCCTGCTGCAGCGCCTGCAGCGCCACGCTGCCGCGTGCCAGCAGCACGGCCTGCGCGCCGTCCAGCGCCAGCGTGGAGACGGCGCTGCCGTCTACCCCGGCGCCGTGGCCCAGCGTCAGGCCGGGGGCACCGGCCGCCACCCAGAACAGCGCCAGGCCGTCGTCGATTCCAGCGGCCACGATCCAGCCATCGGCACCGGGGCCGGGCCGCACAAAACGCTTGTGTCCGGTCAGGCTGGCGCGTGTGCCGTCCAGGTTGGCACTGGTCATGCCCAGACCGGCCTCGATCTCACCCGCGCTTTCCTGCCAGGCCACACCCGCCACTTGGGCGCCTGCCTGGATGTCGGCCAGCAGTTCATCGCGCAAGCCCCCGGCAGGCAGCCGCGCCAGCAAGGCCACCGGGTGCACACCGGCATCCACCAGGGGTTCGGGCAAGAGGTGGCGCCCGGCCTCTTCAGCGATGGCGGCCAGTTCGGACAAGCCCAGGCCCAGCCCGCGATCGGACTCGGGCACCAGGATGGACAACCAGCCCAGCTCGGCCAGTTGCTGCCAAACCGCGCGGTCGAAGCCGCCCCCGGCGTCTTCCAGCGCGCGCACGCGCTGGCGCTGGTCGTGAGCGCCCAGGAAGCCGCTGGCGCTGTGGCGGAACATGGCAATGGATTCGTTGTCGCTCATGCTCAGATCACCTGGTTCCGTTTGAGATCGGCGATGTGTTCGGGGCTCAGCGCTAGGCGCTCACCCAGCACCTGTTCGGTGTGTTCACCCAGCAGCGGCGGCGCGCGGTGGTATTGCACCGGTGTGGCCGAAAACTTCACCGGGTTGGCCACCTGGGGCACGCTGCCGGCCGAGCTGTGGGGCAGGTCCAGCCGCATCTCGCGGTGGACGATCTGCGGGTCGGCAAAGACCTCGGCAAACGTGTTGATGGGGCCACTGGGCACACCCACCGCCTCGAAAGCGTGGTGCCAGTGGCGCACCGTTTGCTGCGCCAGCGCTTGTGCCAGCATGGGCACCAGCAGCAGCCGGTGTCTGGCCCGTTGCGGGTTGGTGGCAAAACGTTCGTCCGTGGGCAGTTCGGGCAAGCCCAGCACCTGGCAGAAGGCCACGAACTGGGTGTCGTTGCCCACCGCCACCACGATCTGACCGTCGGCGCAGTCGAAGGACTGCCAGGGGCAGGTGATGGGCGAGGCGTTGCCTAGGCGCGGCGGCTGTTGCCCCGAGACGAGGTACATCATGGCCACGTGCGAGATGGAAGCCACCTGGGCGTCCAGCAGCGCCAGGTCGATGTGCTGCCCCTCGCCCGAGACCATGTCACGGTGGCGCAGTGCGGCCAGGATGGCGCTCACGGCGTAGAAGCCGGCGGTGATGTCGCCCACCGAATAGCCCACGCGTATGGGGCCGCCGCCGGGCTCGCCGTCGGCGTGTCCGGTGATGCTCATGAGCCCGCTCATGGACTGGAACAAGGGGTCGTAGCCCGGCAGGTGGCTGTAGGGGCCAGACTGGCCAAAGCCGCTGATGGAGCAGTACACCAGCCGGGGATTGACCGCGCGCAGCGCAACGTGGTCCAGCCCGTAGCGGGCGAGGTCACCGGCCTTGAAGTTTTCGATCACGATGTCGCTGTCGGCCGCAAGCTGGCGCACCAGCGCCTGGCCTGCAGGCTGGGCGATGTCGATGGTGATGGAGCGTTTGCCCCGGTTCATGGCCAGGAAGGACGAGGTCTCGCGGGTCTCCTGACCTTGCGCATCGCGGGCCCGCAGGCCCTGGTGGCGCACGTCGTCGCCGCGGCCAGGGCGTTCGACCTTCACCACGTCGGCACCAAAGTCGGCCAGCATCTGGGCGGCCCAGGGGCCGGAGAAAACGCGGCTCAGGTCGAGCACGCGCACGCCATTCAGACTGCTCATCGTTGGGTTGCTCCTCGTGTGTATCGCCACCTCGTGTGGCGTGGTCTGGAATCTAGGGCCAAGGCCCCCAGCGAGCCAGACACGCGGGCCGCAAAGCAGCTATGCACCGCCGGCCTCCAGTCCTTGCGCAAAACGCAAGATGTCGGCGCGGTGCTCGTCCAGCCGTGGCACGGCCGGCAGGCGGGCCGGGTAGGCCTGGGTCGAGAGCAGGATGGGTGTCACCGGCGCGCGCTGCCCGCCCGTGCCTTCGATCTCGGGCAACAGGCCACGGGCGGCCACCTGTGGGTCGGCCACCATGTCGGCCACATCGTTGAGCGGGCCGGCGGGCACGCCCGCCTCGTCCAGCCGCGCCAGCCAGTGCGCCACCGGCGCCGTGGCCAGCACACCCTCGATCAGCAGCTTCAAATCGGCCTGGTGGTGCACCCGCTGGGCGCGGCCGGCAAAGCGCGCATCCAGCGGCAACCCGGGCTGGCCGAGCGCGCCCGCCAGGCGGCTGAACAGGTGGTCGGAACCGGCAGCGATCACCACATGGCCATCGGCCGCCGCAAAGGCGTCGAAGGGTGCGGTGCCGGGGTGGCGCGCGCCCAACGGCCCGGGCGCCACACCCGAACACCAGAGTTCGGGGATGGCGCCTTCGAGCAAGGCAATCTGGGTCTCCAGCATGGACACGTCCACATGGCAGCCTGTTCCAGTGCGCCCGCGCTGCAAAAGCGCAGCCTGTATGCCGTTGCAGGCAAACAGCGCGGCCGACAGGTCGCCGATGGAGGAGCCGACCCGCACCGGTGCAGCACCCACATGGCCGGTGATGCTCATCATGCCGCTCATGCCTTGCACCACAACGTCGTAGGCGGCGCGGGCGCGGTAGGGCCCGGTCTGGCCAAAGCCGGAAATGGAGGCCAGCACCAGCGCCGGGTGCCGCTGCGCCAGCGTGGTGAAACCGTAACCCAGCTTGTCCAGCACACCGGGGCGGAAGTTCTCCACCAGCACGTCGGCACGCGCCAGCAGCTGTTCAAACACCGCGCGGTCGGCCGGCTGCTTCAGGTCCAGCGCGATCGATTCCTTGCCCCGGTTGATGGCGGCGAAATACGCCGACCCCCCATCGGGCGCGGCGGGCAGGAAGTGCCGTGCCTCGTCGCCACCGTCGGGTTGTTCGACCTTGATCACCCGGGCACCGAGGTCGCGCAGCATCATGGTGCAGTAAGGCCCGGACAACACGCGGCTGAGGTCGAGCACCACGAAGCCGGCAAGGGGCCCGCCCGTGGTGGTGGCTGCTGTCATGGCAAGTCTCCTGCGCCTGGTGTGGGTCAGCGTGGATTGTCGAAGTGCGGTCGGGCGCGAGCCAGACCTGGAACCTGCATAGCTGCTTTGCCGACCAGCCCAACACGGGCGCCCCCGCGCTGCCTACACTGCGCCGCAGCCCCGACTGCGACCATGCCCATCACATCCGACACCATCAAGACCGTCACCGCGCAGCTCTACGACCGGGCCTTGCGCGGCATTCCCAAAGACGCCGAACACGCGCTGCGCCAGGCCAGCGGCACCGAGCGCAACGAGACCGCCCGCCACACCCTGCGGCTGATGCTGGAGAGCGCCGAGGCCGCCGCGAGCCAGCGGCACTTTGTGTGCTCCGACGCCGGCGTGCCGGTGTACTTCGTGAAGGTCGGCGCGCAGGCCACGTTCGGTGGCCAGGTGCGCCAGGCCATCACCCAGGGTTTTGCCGAGCTGGTCGCCAGCATCCAGCCGCCGCTGCTGCCACACGTCACCCATCCGCTGACGCTGGAGCGTGGCTACCAGGGCAAGGGCATGCCCATCGTCACCTTCGACCTGGTGGACGATTGCGACTTCGTCGAGATCATCTGCTCGCCCAAGGCGCTGGGCTCGGGCCGCTGGGCCGCGCTGGAGATCTTCACCCTGCCCGATCTGCAGACCATCGAGACCTTTGTGATCGACACCGTGATCAAGGCCGGCGCGCAGCCCTGCCCGCCGGTGGTGATTGGCGTGGGCGTGGGCGGCACCTTCGACTACGCCGCCAAGATGGCCAAGGAAGCCACGCTGCGTCCCATCGGCCAGCACCACGCCGAGCCCATGGTGGCCGCCATGGAACAGCGGCTGGCGCAGGCGGTGAACATGACCGGCTTTGGCCCCATGGGCACCGGTGGCGACAGCACCGCCATGGCGGTCAACGTCGAGTACTGCGCCGGTCACGGTTTCACGCCGGTGGCGGTGGCCTTCAACTGCTGGATCAACCGCCGCACGCGGGCCCGCCTGCACAACGATGGCCGCGTCGAGGTGCTGGAGTGACACCATGAGCCCACGCACCCACCGCCTCCACTTTCCCTTGAGCCGCAGCGACGCGCTCGGCCTGCGCGCGGGCGACCAGGTGGTGCTCGACGGCGAGATCGTCGTCACCGCCGGCCTGCCCACGCACCAGCGCCTGTTGCGCTGCCTGGACGGCGAGGAGACGCCTCCGATGGACCTGCACGGCGCGTCGGTGTTCCACCTGGGCAGCTTCAGCCGCGAGGTCGACGGCCGGCTCGAACTGCTCTACCTCAACCCCACCACCAGCACCCGCTTCAACCCCTACATGCCGCGTCTGCTGCAAGGCTTTGGCTGGCACGCGGTGGGTGGCAAAGGCGGACTGGACGCCACCTGCGCCCAGGCGCTGCAGGCGGTGGGCGGTGTCTACCTGTCCTTCCTCGGCGGTGGGTGCACGCTGTTGTCGCGTGCCGTCACCGCCGTGCTGGAAGTGGGCTGGAGCGACATGTTGACCCACTACCGCCTGGTGCGCCTGCGGGTGCAGGGGCTGGGGCCCGCCACGGTGGCCATCGACGCCCACGGCCGCAGCCTCTATGACGAGGAACACGCCAACGCGCAGCAACAGCGCGAACGCATCCTGGATTGGCTGGCCCAGCAGCGTCAGGCAACCGGCCCACAGCCAGCCCCCCCACCAACAAAGCTCCCACGATGACCCAACACGCATTGTTTGCACTCGGCACCACGGCGCTCCTGATGGGCTGCGCGAGCCAGCCCCGACCGGCGCCTGCGCCCACCGCCATCGCACCCGTGATGGCCTGCGAGCACTTGGCCCAACTGCGCCTGCCGGCCAGCGCCATCGCCCTTCCCACGCGCGGTGCACGCATCACCTCCGCACAGTCGAAGGCCCCCACCGAAGCCCGCCCCCACCCCAGCAACGGCACCTGGCTGCACGCCTTGCCCGCGTACTGCGAGGTGAAGGGCGAAATTGACCCAGTGGACCGCACAGCGCCGGTCATCCAGTTCCAGCTCAACGTGCCGACCGTCTGGAACGGCCGTGCAATGCACATTGGCGGTGGTGGCCTGAATGGCAACATTCCGGCCAACCTCGCGGTGGTGGCAGCGTCTGGCAGCCCGGTGAGCGCGGCGATGCCACCTGATGTGCCGTACCCGCTCACGCGCGGCTATGCCCTGTTTGGTGGGGACTCTGGCCACCAGGGCCCTGCAGGCGAATGGGCGCTCAATGACGAGGCTTGGTTGAACTTCGCCCATGCGGGATTGAAGAAGACCCGCGATGCCGCCGTGGCCGTGCTGACGCACCTGCACGGCCAGCGGCCTCGCACCACTTACTTCATGGGCACTTCACAAGGCGGGCGTGAAGCGCTGGAGGTCGCTCAGCGCTACCCGGACGACTACGCCGGCGTGATGGCCAATGTGCCCTTGATCGGCTATTCGGCACACGTGGTGGCCAAGACGATTTTTGCCACACTCCAGACAGGCGAGGCCTGGATTTCACCCGCAGCGGCGGTACTCATCGCGCAGGAAGTGATGCGCCAATGCGATGCGCTGGATGGCCTTGAAGACGGCGTCATCAGCCACTACCGGGGCTGCAATGCGCTGTTCGCAGCAGAGCGTGGGGCCACGCCGTATCGGACCATCCGCTGCGTGGACGGCGCAAGCCCAAGCGCCCCGGCGGGTTCGCCCGCACGCTGTCTGTCAGACGCCCAGATCGCCATGGCGGTGCGTATGCGCAGCCCCACCGCGTTCGGCTTTCCGCTGGCACATGGGCACACCGCCTTGCCTGCCTACGGCACCGGTCGCGAGCACAGCGGCTGGTTGAACATCACCCCACAACCCAAGGTGGGTGAACGGCCCAGCCTGGGTCAGCCCGGCACCACGGTGCAATACGGCATTTTGAAAGATCCTGCGCTGAACCTGCTGGACTTTCGCCTGGCGGCCCACCGCGAGCGCATCCAAGCCGATTCCGAATTGATCGACAGCACCAACCCCGATCTTTCGCGCTTCCTCGGACGCGGTGGCAAGCTGATCATCAAGTCCAGCAGCTCGGACTACGCCGTGAACCCTCAGATGTTGACCGCGTGGTACGAGGCGGTGGTGGCGCGCCACGGACCCGGCGCGTTGGAACGCCATCTGCGCTACTACGTTCTACCGAACACGGGGCACGCGGGCGACGGCGCCAGTTTGACCACCGGCAAACCCATCCCCTCGCGCATCGACATGATCAAGCTGCTCACCGACTGGGTAGAGCATGACCGCGCCCCACCGGACGCGCCGGTCGGCGCCACGATGGACCCCCACCCGCCCTTCACCGTGAGGGCCACCAAGCCGATGTGCCGTTTCCCGCTTTATCCGAGATACGTCGGCCATGGAAACCCTGACCGCGCCGAAAGCTACGCCTGCCAACATGAAGCAACACCCACCCGGAACTGAAAAGACCATGGCAACGCCCAACGGCTACACCTGCGTCGACGGCGAACGCCTCGACACCGAAACCGCCTACCGACTGCTGGTGGGTTGTGTGGTGCCTCGGCCCGTGGCCTGGATCACCTCGGTCAACGGCGACGGCCTGGTCAATGCCGCCCCCTTCAGCTCCTACAACTACGTGGCCACCAGCCCGCCCATGCTGGCGGTCAACATCGCCACGCGGCCCGGCAGCGGCCTCACCAAAGACACCGCCCGCAACATCGCCCTGACCCGCGAGTTCGTGGTGAACGTGGCCACCGAACACGACATGGACCTCATGCACCGCAGTGCCCAGGAGTTCGGCCCCGAGGTCAGCGAGCCCGAGGCCCTGGGCATCCAACTGCTGCCCAGCCGCCATGTGCGGGCGCCGCGCATTGCCAGCGCACCGGTGCAAATGGAATGCCGGCTCGACCAGATCGTCACCCTGGGGCGCGGCATCAACACGCTGTTCATCGGCGAGGTGGTGGCTTTTCACCTGTCGGACGCGGTCTACGACGGCAAGCGCGTGGACTCGGTCGCCATGCGCCCGGTGGCCCGCCTGGGCGGACCGTTCTACGCCGGTCTGGGCGAGATCTTTCACCGCCCCATGCTGCAAAAGCCCCCGGGTGGAGAGGGCTGGACCGCCACCGATTCCCCTCCACGCGGCTGACGCACTGTCCAACCGCGCACCTCAACACAACACCCACAGGAGACACACATGTTCAAGCCGCCCTACCCCACCACCCGCCGAACACTGCTGGCCTTGGCCGCGCTGTGCGCCCTGCCCTTGGCGCATGCGCAGGCACCCTTTCCCTCGCGGCCCATCACCCTGGTCCACCCCTACGCCGCTGGCGGCCCGGCCGACACCATGGCGCGCGCCCTGGCCCAGCAACTGGAAGCCCGGCTGAAACAGCCGGTGATCGTGGAGGCCAAGGCCGGCGGCGCGGCCACCATAGGCACGGCCTACGTGGCCCGTGCCAGGCCCGACGGCCACACCCTGCTGGTGGGCACCTCGGCCGGACACGTGGTGACACCGCTCATGCAGCGCATCGCCTACGACGGCATCGGCGACTTTGCCTTCATCGCCGTGGTGGCCAACCAGCCCAACGTGCTGGTGGTGCACCCCTCGCTGGGGGTGGACCGGCTGGCGGACCTGGTGGCGCTGGCGCGCAAGCAGCCGGGCACGCTGAACTACGCATCGGCGGGCACGGGCGGCGCCACCCACCTGGGCGCCGAGGCCTTTGCCCAGGCCGCCCAGATCAAGATCACCCACGTGCCCTACAGCGGTGCCGCGCCGGCCCTCAAAGACCTGCTGGGCGGCCAGGTGCAAATGGGCATGCTCAACCTCGCGGCCACCAAAGCCTTCATCGCCGACGGCAAGCTCAAGGCCCTGGCCTACGGCGGCGTCAAGCCCACGCCGCTGTTGCCGCAGGTGCCAACCTTGTCGCAAGCCGGCTATGGCGCCACGGCGGCGGCCACCTGGTACACACTGGCCGCGCCCAAGGGCACGCCCGCCGCCGTCATCGAAACGCTGCGCAAGGCCGTGGCCGAAGCCAACGAAGACCCCGCCTACCTCAAGGTGCTCGACGGCATGGGCGCCGAGCGGCTGGACCTGTCCCCGGCGGACACCACCGCCTACGTGCAACAGGACAAGACCGCGATGGAGGCCCTGTTGACCCGGCTGGACCTGCTCGCCAAATGAGGCCGGGTCCGTCTTGCGCGGGCAGGCATCTCAGCATTGCCTTGCAGCCTATAGCCCCGCAGCGTGATGCGACCTAGAGTCACCAGGCCACACACCGATCCCTTCACACCACCATGAACACCTCCACCGGCCCCCTGTCCCACGTCAAGGTCCTGGACCTAAGCCGCATCCTGGCGGCCCCGTGGGCGGCCCAGGTCCTGGCCGATCTCGGCGCCGACGTCGTCAAGGTCGAACGTCCCGGCGCGGGCGACGACACCCGCTCCTGGGGCCCGCCCTTCCTGAAGGGCGCCGACGGCCGCGACACCAAGGAGGCAGGCTACTACCTCGCCGTCAACCGCGGCAAACGCTCCATCACCCTGAGCCTGGACAAACCCGAAGGCCAGCGCATCGTGCGCGAGCTGGCGCAACACGCCGACATCGTGCTGGAGAACTACAAAGCCGGCACGCTGGCACGCTACGGGCTGGACGAAGCCTCGCTGCGCCAGCTCAACCCACGCCTGATCTACTGTTCGGTCACAGGCTTTGGCCAGACCGGCCCGCGCCGCGACCAGCCCGCCTACGATTTCCTGATCCAGGCCATGGGCGGGCTCATGAGCGTGACCGGCGAAAAGGACGGCAAACCCGGCGCCGGTCCACAAAAGGTGGGCATTCCCATCGTCGACCTGATGACGGGCATGTACACCACCGTGGCGGTGCTGGCCGCGCTCGCCCGCCGCAACGAAACCGGCGTGGGCGACTACATCGACATCGGCATGCTCGACGTGCAGGTGGCCACCTTGTCCAACCAGGCCATGAACTACCTGGTGTCGGACAAGGTGCCCACACGCAACGGCAACGCCCACCCCAACATCCAGCCGCAGGACGTGTACGGCTGCACCGACGGCGACGTGATCCTGGTGGTGGGCAACGACGGCCAGTTCGCCAAGCTCTGCGAGGTGCTGGGCCACAACGAATGGCCGCTGGACGAACGTTTTGCCACCAACGCGCAACGGGTGCGCCACATCGCAACGCTGTCGGCCCTGCTGCGCGAAGCCTTCGGGCAAAGGCGGCGCGAGGACGTGATCGCCGCGCTGGACCAGGCCGGTGTGCCGTGTGGCCCCATCAACAGCGTGGCCGACGTGTTCAAAGACCCGCAGGTGGTGGCGCGCGGCATGCTCAAACACGTGCCCCACCCCAGCGGCGTGGATGTGCCCCAGGTGGCCAGCCCCATGCGCTTTGGCCACGCCCAGCTGCAGACGCTGGCGCCACCACCGCTGCTGGGTCAGCACACCGAAACCATCCTGGCCGAGCTGGGCTATGGCCAAGGCGACATCGAGGCCTTGCAGGCCGCGGGGGTGGTGTGATGATGCGCTTGCACTGGTCCCCCAAGTCGCCCTATGTGCGCAAGGTCATGGTGTGTGCCCACGAGCTGGATCTGCTGCCTCAACTGGAGCTGGTGCGCTCAGTCGCTGCCATGCTCAAGCCCAACGAGCGGCTGATGCAGGACAACCCCTTGTCCAAGATTCCCACCCTGGTGCTCGACAACGGCTTGGCCCTGTTCGATTCGGGGGTGATCTGCGAGTACCTGGACGACCTGGCCGGTGGTGCGCTGTTCCCCAAGGACCCCGGCACCCGCTGGCCGGCGCTGCGCTGGCAGGCCCTGGGCAACGGCCTGCTGGACGCGCTCATCCTGTGGCGCAACGAACGTGAACGCGACGTGCCCCTCGCGCCGCTGATGGACGCCTTCGCGCTCAAGACCGACGCCTGCCTCCAGCAGTTGGAAAACGAAACAGCGGCCTTGACCGACACCCCGCTGTCCATCGGCCACATCGCTATCGGCTGTGCCCTGGGTTACATCGACTACCGCTTTGAGAACCTGAACTGGCGCGCCAGCGCACCGCAGCTCGCGGCCTGGCACCACGGGCTGTGCGAGCGCCCGTCCTTTCAGGCAACGGCGCCGGTGGACGGCTGAGCTTGAGCGGCAGCGGCACCCCGCCGCTGCGTTGGCGTCAGGCGTACAAGGCGGTCGGGTTGCTTTGAAGCACCTGGTGGACCAGCACTTCGCTGCCGGTCCAGGCCTTGAAGGTGGCCAGCAGATCGGCCGCATCGGGTTCCGGTGCCACGCGCAGGTGCGGCCAGTCGCTGCCCCACAACAGGCGCTGGGGGTTGGCCTGCAACAAGGCCTGGTGGAAGGGGCGGCCCCGTTCGAAGTCCGGCACCGCCAGCAGGTTGCGGTAGGCACAGAGCTTGACCCAGGCCTGCCCACTTTCGACCAGGGACAACAAGGCCCTGAAGCCGGGCTCGTGCACACCCGCGTTCACATCAAAACCGCCCATGTGGTCGATGACCACCGGCACCGGCAAGGCGCGCAGGGTGGCGGCGATCCCGGGCAGCGCCAGGTGGTCGGTCCACAGTTCGGCGTGCAGCCCCGCGTCGGCCAGGCGCGGTGCCAGCGCCAACAAATCGTCCAGCGAGGCGCTGCCGGCGAAATTGGCGCCGGCGGCGCTGCGGTGGCTGAAACGCAGCGCGCGCACGCCCTGCGCACGCAGCCCGGCCAGGTCCAGCGGCGTGTCCTGGCGCAGCACCACCACGCCGCGCAGCTGGGGGTGAGCGGCCAGCGCATGGAACAACAGGCTGAAGTCGTCACCGTAGGCGCTCGGGTGCACCAGCACGCCGCGGTCCAGGCCCAGGCGCTGCAGCAGCGCCAGGTAGGCGGCCTCGGTGGCCTCGGGCGGGGTGTAACTGCGGTCAGCCGCCAACGGGAAGTGGGCATAGGGCCCGAACAGGTGGGCGTGACAGTCCCAGCCGCCGTTCATGCCGGACCCCGCTGTGGCAATGGGAAAGCGGGTGCCGTGCCTTCGGGCAAGGGGATTTCATGGGCGTTGAGCGTCATGGCCACCATGGTGTAGTAGCCCACCAGCGCGGTGAGCTCGACCACGGTGCGGGCACCGAAACGCGCCAACGCCTGGGCGTAAGTGGCATCGGTCACGGAGTTGAAACGGTTGAGTTCGGTGGCGAACTGGATGACCGTGGCCTCGTCCTGGCCAATGCCCTCGGGCATCCGCTGCGCGAGCAAGGCCTCGATGATGGGCGCCTCAATGCCGACCTTCTCTGCCTCGGCGCGGTGTGCGTACCACTCGAAGGGCGACTCGCAGGCGCGGCCGGTGACCAGAATCGCCAGCTCCGACAGGCGCGGCGTCAGCGTGGTGTTGTAGCGCAGGAATTCACCAAGCGCCTGCCAGCGGTCGGCCAGCTCGGGGCTGTGCAGCGCGGCGCGCAGGGGGCCGACGATCTTGCCGCGTCGGCCGGAAACCACCTTGTCGTGGACACGGCGCTGGTCCTCGTCCATGGTCTCGGGGGTGGGGAATGGAATGCGTGACATGCTGGCTGTGCTCCTCTTGTGCGGGCGAGCTTAGCCCGGCAGGGGGTGCGCGGCCAGCGCATGGCGCGCATCTCAGCTATGCGCCTGGCATCACGGCGGGGCAGCCGCCTGCGACTCGGCACGCCACATGCCTTTGGCTGCCATGTCGTCCACGATGTCAACGATGCGCGACGCCACCGCCGACACCGCCCGGGCCGGCCCCTTGAACTTGGCCATGGCCATGACCACGGTGCGCTGGAACGGCGGGTTGACGATGCGGACGGCCTGCACGCGGCCGTCGGCCACCTCGGTCCACACCGCGTGCAGTGGCAACACGGTGTAGAGCCGCTCGCGCTCCACCAGGGATTTCTGCAGCGGCAGCGAGTCGGCCTCGATCACCGGGGTGAGCGTGAGGTGCTCCTTGCGCGCAACGGTGTCGAGCGCGGTGCGCAGGCCGTTGGGTGCGCTGGGCAGGATGAAGGGCAACTGGTCGAGGGCGTTGAACGGCACCTCGGCGGCGGCGGTGAGCTTGTCGCCGCGCGGGCCGATCAGGTAGCTGTCAACGGTGGCCAGCACCTGCTCGTGCTCGGACACGGTGCTGCCGTAACGGTACAGGATGGCGATGTCCACGCGCGCATCGGACAACCACTCCTCAACCTGGCCGCTGGAGCCTTCCAGCACCTTGAGCTTGACCTGGGGATGGTGCTCGCGGATCTCGGTGAACAGCCGGCCCACCAGCGGGTGGGCAATCGACGGCAGGGAGCCCACCGTCACCCGGCCAGTGGGTTCGCGCACGCCACCGCGGATGTCGGTCTCCAGCTGTTCGGCGGCCTCCAGCAAGGCCTTGACCTGGGGGAACAGCACCTGCCCGGCATCGGAGAACTCGACGCCACGCCCGGTGCGGTTGAACAGGCGCAAACCACATTCGCGCTCCAGCGCGTTGATCTGTCGACTCAGCAAGGACTGGTTGCTGTCGAGGAACAGCGCGGCACGGGTCAGGCTGCCCAACTCGCCGATGGCCACAAAGGCGCGCCACTTGTGCAGGTCGGCCGCGATGTTCAGCTTGAATTCGGTGGCTTTGGGAATGTGCATGGGTGAGCGGAGCCGTGGCGCGCTGGACGTGAATGCGCGCATTGTGCGCTCAAACACATCAGCGCCCCACTGCAGCTTTTCACGTGGCAGCTTCGTCACCCAATGTGCCGCCGGCGCGGGCCACACACAAAGTGCCCTCGACAAAGTCGCTTGGATTCAGGCAACACCTTAGGCACCGGCAATGCCCACGCGCACCGTCTCTTTGAAAGGCACTTGATTATTTTGCAGTTGCGCCCAGCGCCGCCTCCAGCCGCTCACACAACAGTCGCAACACCTCGATGCGCGACCACAGCTTGTCGTCCGAAGCCACCAGGTGCCAGGGCGCGGTGCGGGTCGAGGTGCGATCGATCATGTCGCCCACGGCCTGCGCGTAGAGCGGCCATTTGGCGCGGTTGCGCCAGTCGTCTTCGGTGATCTTGTACTGCTTGTGGGGCGTGTTCTTGCGCTCTTCGAAACGTCGCAGCTGCTCTTCGGGCGTGATGGCGACCCAGAACTTGACCACCACCGCGCCGGCTTCGTGCTGCTGCTCCTCGAACTCGTTGATCTCGCCGTAGGCGCGCATCCAGTCGGCCTGCGAACAAAAACCCTCCACACGCTCGACCAGCACACGCCCGTACCACGAGCGGTCGAACACGGTGATGTGGCCGTGGTGGGGGATGTAGCGCCAGAAGCGCCACAGGTAGGGCTGGGCGCGCTCGTTTTCGTTGGGCGCCGCCACCGGCACCACCCGGTAGTGGCGGGCGTCCAGCGCCTGGGTGAGTCGGCGTATGGTGCTGCCTTTGCCGGCCGCGTCCATGCCTTCGAACACCAGCACCAGCGAACGGTGCTGGTCCACCAAGCGGCGGCTCAGGCCGTTGAGGCGCCCCTGCAGTTCTTCCAGTTGTGCCTCATAGCGTTTGCGGCCCAGGTGGCGGCTGTAGTCCTGGGCCGCGAGCAGGCTGCGGCCGTCCAGTGCCGGTGCGGTCAGCGCGGCGGGGGCGGCGGCCGGTGCACGCGCGGCCGACTTGGCTTGCAGGCAGGCGGTCAGCGCGTCCAGCAGCAGGCGCCCGGCGGTCAGCGAGCGGTAGGCCGGGTCGCTGCCTTCGATCACGCGCCAGGGTGCTTCGGCGGTGCTGGTCTTGCGCAGGGCTTCCTCGCTGGCACGCACCCAGTCGTCGTGCTGCTTGAGGTGATCCCACTCGGCGGTGCTCACGCGCCAGGCGGTGCGCGGGTCGGACCCCAGCAGCTTGAAGCGCGCCTTGGCCGCCTTTTTGGACAGGTGAAACCACAGCTTGACCAGCACCACGCCCTCGGCTGCCAGCATGCGCTCGAACTGGCGTATGCGCTCGAGCCGGTGGTGGAAGCGGTCGCGTTTGTCCTGCCCGGTCACGCAGTCGCTGAGCGGGTCGGCATACCAGGAGCCGAACAGGATGCCAATGTGCCCCTTGGGCGGCAGCACCTGCCAGAAGCGCCACATGTCCGGCCGGCCGTCGCCGCCGGCCTGCCCGAAGGCTTCGGTGCGGATGTGGCGCGGGTCCATCCACTCGTTGAACAGGTTGACCGTCTCGCCTTTGCCGGCGCCGGGCACGCCATTGACCAGCACCACCACCGCCGTGCGCGCCTGGCGCAGCAGCTCGTATTGCGCGCCCAGCAGGGCTTCGCGCAGCTGGGGCTCCTCGCGTTTGTAGGTGGCTTTGTCGATCTGGTGGCCAATTTCTGCCGATTCGAACATGGGCGTCCTCCTGGTGCGGGTGAGCAGCCACTGTAGCAGGGCGTGACAAGCGCACGGCGCGCGCTATAATGCTGGGCTTTTCTGGCAAACCCCGTCGGCCAATACTTTCACAGACGGGGAAACACCTCGGGAAAATGCTCCCGGCACAGGGCTTGATCTACCCGGTGCTCCAATTTGAAACCATTAGCTAATGACCACTATCCGCGTTAAAGACAACGAGCCGTTTGACGTCGCACTGCGTCGCTTCAAGCGCACCATTGAAAAACTGGGCCTGCTGACCGATCTGCGTGCCCGCGAGTTCTACGAGAAGCCCACCGCCGAGCGCAAGCGCAAGAAGGCAGCTGCCGTCAAGCGCCACTACAAGCGTGTGCGCTCCATGCAGCTGCCCAAGAAGCTGTACTGAGCACCGACCTGCCCTGATGGGCAGCTCGACAAGCCCGCTGGAGGACGCTCAGGCGGGCTTTTTTGTTTCTGAATTCCACCCCTTACTGCGAGACGAACACCATGGCACTCAAGGACCAGATCACCGAAGACATGAAAACCGCCATGCGCGCCAAGGATTCGGCGCGCTTGGGCACCATCCGCCTGCTGCAGGCGGCCATGAAGCAGAAGGAAGTGGACGAGCGCATCACGCTGGACGACGTCGCCGTCATCGCCATCGTGGACAAGCTGGTCAAGCAGCGCAAGGACTCGATCGAGGCCTTCCAGAAGGCCGCCCGCCAGGACCTGGTGGACCAGGAACAGGCCGAGCTGCTGGTGCTGCAGGCCTACCTGCCGGCGCGTCTCAGTGCGGACGAGGTGGCGGCCGAGGTCCGGGCCATCGTCGCCGAACTGGGCGCTGAACTCGGCCGTGGTGTGGGGCCTGGCGACATGGGCAAGGTCATGGGCGCGGTCAAGCAGAAGCTGGCCGGCAAGGCCGACATGGGCCAGGTCAGTGCGGCGGTGAAAGCGGCGCTGGCCGGCTGAGCCAGCCGCCTTCGCCATCCAGCCACAGCGAGCGCACCACCCACAGCCCCATCTCGCGCAGGGCCGGCGGCGTGAGGTCGGCCCAGGCCAGGGCCGAGCGCTGCGCTCCGCTGGCCGCGGGCCGGGCGCGCGCGTGCCAACGGCTCACCAGAACGGCCATGGCGCTGGCCTCGTCGGCGTTCCAGGCCAGGCGGTGCACATGAACGTCCATGTCGGGCGGCCGGCTCTGGGGCGGCCCGCCCCACACACCGGCCTGCTGCAGCCGCAGCTGCGCTTCGGTGTGTACCCGGTCGCTGCGCGCCTGCGCCAGGGCCGACGCGTCGTCGGCCGCACAGCCCAGGCCGGTCACACCAAAAAACGGCCCCGCCGCCGACCACTGGAAACTCACCGCCAGCGACAGCCCGTGGGCATGGCCCACAACCAGATCGCGCACGCCCTCGTCTGGCGCCAGCGGCGGTTCGCCGGCGCGTTTCTGGCGCTCCAGCGCCTGCCACAGGGGCAACAGGGCGCGGCGCCTGACCTGCGACATCTGGGCGCCGGCCCGCGCCGCGTCGAGCGTCCCGGCACAGGCCAGGCCCTCGTCATCACCCACCAGGCGGCCGTTGCCCAGGCGAAAAGGCGAATAGACCCGTGCGGCCGGCATCCAGACCTCGCGATCGCCATCGCCCACCCACATGCGCGCCCAAGGCCCCGGTCCGGTGCCGTGCGGCGGCTGAGGCGGGTGTTTGGACAGGGCTTCGGCATCCCACAAGCCGGCGGCATGCCGCGCCAGGCCCTTGCTGAGCGCATGCCGGCGGGCCTGGTCGGCGCTGGGCGCGGTGGCCGAGGCATCCACCCGCAGGGGCACGCCAGCCGACCCCATCACATCGGCGCCGTCCACCGCGCAGGTGACCGTGCCCTTGACCACCGAACGGTAGACCAGCCGGCGCACCGGCCCGGTCGGCAGGGCCACGGTGTAGGCCTGGTTCAGGCCATCCGTCGCCAGCTGCGCGGGATCGGTGGGTTGCAAAAAAATGGAGGGACCAGGTGGCAAGGTCTGGCCCGAACGGTGTGGCTCTGCGGCCATGGTGCTCTCCCTGAATCTGCGCCCGGCTGTGTGCAACGGGCGCGCCCAGAATATCAAGCAAAGTCAGTCAAGGTCAATGAATCGCAGATCGTTGGCGAACATTGGTGGAAAAAAGCGCCTGATTCGCATCGAATGCAAGCTTGGATGCGTCACTAATTTGCACTTCGGGCGCGTTCACGTCAAAAACTCAGCCGCGGCTCAAAATCAGCCCACAACCCAGCACCGCCAGCAACGCGCCCCACCAGGCGCCCGCGGCCGGCCGCCGGCCATAGACGACCCACAGCAAAGGCAACAACAACACGGGCGACACCGACGACAACAGCCCCACCAGCCCCGCGCTGCCATGCGCCAGCGCCTGCAGGATCAGCGTCATGCCCAGAGCCAAGGCCACGGCGGCGCTCACAAAGGTGAAGCCCAGGTCGCGCGCATTGAGCGGCGCGCGGTTGCGCGCCAGCTGCCAACCGCTGAGCCAGAGCAGCGCGTGGGCGCCAAAACCCGCCGTCATGCGCACGGCCGACGCGGTCATCGGGTCCACCCCGGTGCTCATCAGCGGCTTGAGGATGAGGGTGCCCACCGACTGACCCAGCGCCGCCACCAGGCCCAGCGCCACGCCCACGGCCAGGCGCCCACGTGTGGCCTCCCAGCGGTGGGCCTCATCCTCACGTTTGCCCAACGCAATGGCCGTCATCACCCCGGCCACCAGCAAGGCACTGCCCAGCAGCGCATAACCCTGGATGTGCTCGCCCAGAAAAGCCCAGGCCAGCACGGCCGAGAACAGGGCATGGGTGGCGAACAGGATGCCCGAGCGGCGCGGACCCAGGCGGTTCATGCAGGCAAACAGCGCGGTGTCGCCCACAAAAATGCCGATCAAACCCGACAGCACCAGCAGGCCCACGCCGTCCCAGGCCAGGCTGCGCCAGCCGCCGGTGGCAGCCACGATGGCCCAGAGGATGAGCGAAGCGAACACCATGCGCCAGCGCGTGAACGCAAACGCGCCCATGTGAGCGGACGCGGTGGCGGAAAACAGGCTGGCCGTGGCCCAGCAGGCGGCGGCCAGCAAGGCCAGGGATTCGACGGGCATGGGTTCAAGCTGCGGCAAGGCGGGCCAGGCATTGTCGCCGTGTCTTACCATGGGCCATGAAAATCGACTTCGACGGCGTGCAGGCCTTTGTGCTGATTGCCGAGCTGGGCGGCTTCAACAAGGCGGCCGAACAACTGCACATCACCCAGACCGCGCTGACCCGGCGCATCCAGAAGCTGGAGGCCTACCTGGGCCTCAAGCTGCTGGACCGCACCACGCGCCGGGTCGATCTCACGGCGGTGGGCAAAGAGTTCCTGCCCCAGGCACGCCACATCGTGTTCGAGATGACGGCGGCGGTCGAGCGGCTCAAGGACATGTCGCAAAACGCGCGCGGCAACTTCACCCTGGCGTGTATCCCGTCCATGACCTCGCACGTGCTGCCCGAGGTCATACGCCGCTACGCCAGCCAGTACCCCGACAACCGCATCCGCCTGCTCGACGGCGCCTCCAACGAGGTGCGCGAAGCGGTGCTCAACGGCCAGGCCGAGCTGGGCATTGCGGTGGCGGGCGACAAACACCCCGACCTGTCCGAGACCGTGCTGTTCGCCGACCCGCTGGTGTTCATCTGCCGCACGCCCCACCCGCTGCAACACCACAAGACCGTGAGTTGGAGCGACATGCGCGACGCCGAGCTGATCGGTGTCAGCAGCTTCATGGCCACGCGCGTGTTCATGGACTACCAGCTGGCCAAACGTGGCATACGCCTGCACGGCAACTACGAGGTGCAGCACCACGCTACCGCCGTCAACCTGGTGGCGGCGGGCGTGGGCAGCGCCATCCTGCCGTCCTCGACCTTCAAGACCGGCGACCGCCCCGACGTGCTGAAAATTCCGCTGGTCAAGCCCTCGGTCAAACGCAAGGTGGTGCTGCTGCAACCCCAGCGCGGCGGCCTGTCACCGGCGGCCGAGGCATTCCAGAAGCTGCTGTGCGGGATGTCGTTCAAGATTTGATGTTCATGCGTCAAACGCAATAATTCGAACCCAGGTTTCATTTATCAAAACAATGACCAGCTAAGAGAATTCGCCCCAGACAACCTGGAGGCAAGTTCTCATGCACACAGACGTGCTGGTCATCGGCGGCGGCAACGCCGCCTTGTGTGCGGCCCTCATGGCCGCCGAAGCAGGCGCCCGCGTGCTCCTGCTGGAAGCGGCGCCACGCGCCTGGCGCGGCGGCAACTCGGCCCACACCCGCAACCTGCGCTGCATGCACGACGCGCCGCAGGACGTGCTGGTGGAGGCCTACCCCGAAGAGGAATACTGGCAAGACCTGCTCAAGGTCACGGGTGGGCGCACC
>JAUYSB010000308.1 GCA_030696525.1 Hydrogenophaga sp.
AGCGTCGTGTGCTCCAGCAACGCACGCGCCGCGGCCTGCGCGTAGGCACCGCCGGAGCCGATCGCGACGATGCCGTGCTCCGGCTCCAGGACGTCGCCGTTGCCGGTGATGATCAGCGAGGTGTCGCGGTCGGCCACCGCCAGCATGGCTTCCAGGCGGCGCAGCACGCGGTCGGTGCGCCAGTCCTTGGTCAGCTCGATGGCGGCGCGCACCAGGTGGCCCTGGTGTTTTTCAAGCTTGGCCTCGAAGCGCTCGAACAGCGTGAAGGCGTCGGCCGTGGCGCCGGCAAAACCGGCCAGCACCTGGTCGCGGTAGAGCTTGCGCACCTTGCGCGCGGTGCCCTTGACGACGATGTGGCCGAGCGTGACCTGGCCGTCGCCGCCGATGGCGACCTGCACGCCGGCAGGGGTGGCCCGGCGCACACAAACGATGGTGGTTCCGTGAAACGATTCCATATGAAGATGTCCAATGGCGCCCGACGCGGGCCCGGGCGGAGTGTAGATCAGCGCGCGCGCGGCACCACGCGCGCCACGTCGGCAATGCCAACGATGTGGAAAAACGCCGCCAGCAAACCGTGCACGCCCTGCAGCTCGACCTCGCGGCCACCATCCTTGAGGGCCACGGCCCATTGCAGCAAAGCGCCTGCGGCAACAAAGTCGGTGCGGGTCACGGCCGAGCAATCCACGCCCACCGTGCCCTGCCCGGTACCGGGTTGCGCGATGGCGTTGAGGGCACGGGTCACATCGCCCTGGAGCGAGCCGGTCAGGCTGCCCGCAGGCGCCACCCCCGACGACTGCTGTGGCCGCAACACGTGGGCGGTGGCCGGCACGCTGTCGAGCAACTGCACCCGGCAGCGCGGCTGCCCCCAGTCGGGCGGCGTCACGCCGTAGGTCACGCAGTAGTCCAGCGCCGCCAGATCGAACTCGTCGGCACGCCCCAACAGGCGCAGGCTGGCCAGCCGCAGGCGCCACCACACGGGGTGGTTTTCGCGCCGGCCCGAGGGCGTGCTGGCGCGCAGGCTGCGGCGCAGGTTCGCCGCCCCCACGAACACGAGGGCGATGTCTTCGTCCACCCAGCGCTCGAACAGCACCAGCAGGCGCTCGGCTGCCGCCGGGTCGGCCGAGGCCAGCGCGCTCCAGTCCAGCACCAGGGGGGCACCACCCGCCGCGGCTTGCGCCTCCAGGCGGGTCAGGGCCGCCGCGTCAAGCAAGCCGGTGCAGGTCCACACCACCGGGGCGGCACCGCCGCCGCTGGCGCCTGGCAGTTCGGCCGCTGGCGGCGCTTTTTCGCCGATGGCACCCCAGGCCAGCACCGGGTCGCCGTGCTGGCGCGCCCATTCGGCCACGTGCAGCTCGAAGGATTCGCGACGGCCGGTGGCACGGAAAAAATCCAACAACATGGCGCGCAGATCGACCGCCACACCACCCGGGCCGGCGTGGGCCACCGCCTGCCCCAGGTGGCGTTCGGTGCCGGCATCGTCGCTGTTGGCAAAACGCACAGCGGCCTCTTCCACCCCGGCCACCTGCAGGCAGGCGGCCATCTGCCAGCCCCCGCCATCGAGCGCCGCCGGCTGAGAGCCTTGCAGCTGCTGGGCGTGTGTGGATTCGTCGCCAAAGGCCACCGGCAGGCTGTGCGGCGCCTGGCTGGCGCCCGGCGTGGGCCAATGGGTTTCGGCGGCTGGCTGGGTGTGGGGCTGCGACGAGGTGGTGATGGCGTCCTGCGTGTTGCCCCAGGTGTTGCCGGCGTGGTGAAGCCGCGCCTGCAGGTGGGCCGCGCCCTCGCCCAGTGCGGCCAGGTCGGTGGGGGGCGCCTGCAGGCGTTGCGAACTGCGTGGCGCGTCGTCGCCCGGCACCGGTTGCCACCAGTGGGTGGACATCTGGGCCTCGATGGCGTCGATCTTCTTGATCGTCTGCTCGCGCCCGTCGTTGTCGGAAGGCACGCTGCTCTGAAAGAAAGACGGGCGGGCCACCACGTCCTGCGCGTTCTGCTGCTCGCGCTTGCGTATGGCGCGCAGCATGTCGAATTCGCGCTTGCGCACGAAATCGTTGCGCCGCTTGCGCTCGATGGCGGCCTTGAGGGCCTGCTTGTCGGTCAGCTGGCCCGCAGGCTGGCCGCTGTCGCCCCAGCTGGCACCCGGCCCTCGCACCAGTTGCGCCACCTTGGAGAGAAATCCACCGGGCGAATCCTTGGACATGCGTCAGCCATCACTCAAGGGGCCAGCGTGCCGCCCCGCATCAGTCCCCAAACATCTTCTGTTTGAGCTCGCGGCGCTGCTGGGCTTCCAGCGACAGGCTGGCGGTGGGGCGGGCCAACAGGCGGCCCACACCGATGGCTTCGCCGGTTTCGTCGCAGTAGCCGTAGTCGCCTGCGTCGATGCGCACGATGGCCTGCTCGATCT
Organism: Hydrogenophaga sp.; assembly: GCA_030696525.1. Classification (GTDB taxonomy): domain Bacteria; phylum Pseudomonadota; class Gammaproteobacteria; order Burkholderiales; family Burkholderiaceae_C; genus Hydrogenophaga. Next base: position 2,399 of record JAUYSB010000308.1, read on the forward strand.
TCTTGAGCAGTTTGCGCTCGCGGTCGCGGGTGCGCAGTTCCAGCGCGTGTTCTTCCTCAATGGTCGCGCGGTCGGCCGGGTCGGGCACCACAACAGTGTCTTCGCGCAGGTGCTCGGTGGTCTCACCGGCGTTGGCCAGCATGTCGGCCTTGAGCTTGCTCAGCTTCAAGCGGAAGAACGCGAGCTGAACGTCGTTCATGTACTCGCTGTCGGGCATGGACAAGACCTCGTCGTCGCTGAGCTGGTCCACCGGTTTGGCTTTCCAGTTGTTGGCGAGCTTGGGGTCTTTGCGGACAGGGGTGTGCACGGGAGTGTTCATAGCACGTTCATTCGAAATGGAAAAGGTCGCCTTGGCGGCGTCCGGATCGTGGGTGGGCAGCGAGACGGCCTGGGCCATCTGCGCCATCATGGCTTTTTTGGCGGCCCGTTTGCCCACAGCCAGCACGGCAATCTCCTGGCCGGGGCGCATGGTGGCCTCGGCGGGAGCGGCGGTGCGCTTGGGGGCCGCTGCGGTGCTGGGCGCGGCGGCCTTGGCCGGTGCAGCGGCCGGCGCCGCTTTCACCGGAGTGGACTTGGCCGGTGCCGCTTTCGCAGCAGGGGCCTTGACAGGTGCCGGCTTGGCCACCGGCTTGGGTGCTGCCGCCTTGGTTGCAGGCGGCGCGGGGGTCTTTTTGGCGGCCGCAGCCTTGGGAGCCACCTTGACCGCCGCTTTCGTGGCGGCTTTGGGCGCTGCTTTGGTCGCCACCTTGGCGGCGGCTTTGGGGGCGGGCTTCTGGGCGGCGGCCTTGGCGGCGGGTTTGACCACAGCTTTGGCCGCCACTTTGGCCACAACCGTCTTGGCAGTCGTCCCAGGCTTGGCCTTGGTGGCGGCTTTGGCGGTCGGTTTTGCGGCGGCTTTCACTGCGTTTCTCCTCGGAACACCGGTCGTCGAATGGGCAGCTCCCGGTCGGGGCTGCTCCAGCGTGCCTGAGGTTATACCCTGTTTGCCGGCCGATACCTGCTCGGCAGGCTCCGAGCGGAACCCCAGGCCACGCAGTAGGGACAGAAACAACATCGCGTCAGCACCCGGTGGGAGTCAGGCCAGGCACTGGTCCAGCCCCTGGACCAGGATGTCGCGCGGCAGATCGATGCCGATGAAGACCATCTTGCTCACGCGCGCCTCGCCTTCGGGCCAGACCGGCCCCAGGTCGCTGCCCATGAGCTGGTGCACGCCCTGGAAGATCACCTTGCGGTCGGTGCCTTGCATGTCCAGCACGCCTTTGTAGCGCAGCATGCGCGGGCCATAGACCTGCACGATGGCGCCCAGGAAATCTTCCAGCTTGGCCGGGTTGAAGGGCTTGTCGGCACGGTAGACGAAGCTTTTCACATCGTCGTCGTGGTGATGGTGGTGACCGTGCCCATGCTGGTGCGAGGGGTGATCGCAGTGCTCGCCATGGTCATGGTCGTGGTGGTCGTGGTCATGGCTCCCATGTTCATGGGAGTCGTGATCGTGGTCGTGATCGTCCACCTTGAGGAAATCGGGGTCGATGTCGAGCTTGGCGTTCAGGTTGAAGCCGCGCAGGTCGAACACCTCCTTGAGGGCCACCTCGCCAAAATGGGTGCTGCGCATGGGCGCGCGCGGGTTCATGTGCTTGAGGCGGTGGGTCAGCGCGTCCAGCGTCTCGGCGTCCACCAGCTCGCTTTTGCTGATGAATATCTGGTCGGCAAAGCCCACCTGGCGGCGCGCTTCCTGGCGCTCGTTGAGCTGCTCGGCCGCGTGTTTGGCGTCCACCAGGGTCAGGATGGCGTCGAGCAGGTACTGCTCGGCCACCTCGTCGTCCAGGAAGAAGGTCTGCGCCACCGGGCCGGGGTCGGCCAGGCCGGTGGTCTCGATCACCACACGCTCGAAGTCCAGCTCGCCCTTGCGCTTTTTTTCGGCCAGGTCGGCCAGGGTGGAGCGCAAATCGTCGCGGATGCTGCAGCAGATGCAGCCATTGCTCATCTGGATGATGTTCTCGGTGGTGTCGGCCACCAGGATCTCGTTGTCGATGTTGTCTT
>JAUYSB010000309.1 GCA_030696525.1 Hydrogenophaga sp.
GCTTCTCGATGTCTTCGCCTTTCTTGCCGATCACCACGCCCGGACGTGCCGAGTAAATGGTGATGCGTGCGTTCTTGGCGGGGCGCTCGATGATGACGCGCGACACAGCGGCGTTTTTCAGCTTGGCCTTGAGGTACTCGCGCACCTTGATGTCTTCGGCCAGCATGCCGGCGAAGTCACGGTTGCTCGCGTACCAGCGGCTTGCCCAGTTGCGGGAGACGGCCAGGCGGAAGCCTGTGGGGTTGATTTTTTGTCCCATAGTCCTGTGACCTCTCAGTTGCCAACCGTCACATAGATGTGACAGGTGGGTTTGCTGATGCGGTTGCCACGGCCTTTGGCGCGGGCAGAGAAACGCTTGAGCGTGGTGCCTTGTTCGACGTGAATGGTCGTGACCTTCAGCTCGTCGATGTCGGCGCCGTCATTGTGTTCGGCGTTGGCGATGGCGGATTCCAGGGCCTTCTTGACGATGCCGGCAGCTTTTTTCTGCGTGAACGTCAGGATGTTGAGGGCCTGGTCGACCTTCTTGCCACGAATCAGGTCAGCCACGAGGCGGCCCTTGTCCACCGACAGGCGCACGCCGCGAACGACACAGCGGGTTTCAGTAGTCATGGTTGATCCTTACTTCTTGGCTTTTTTGTCGCCAGGGTGGCCCTTGAAGGTGCGCGTCAGCGAGAACTCGCCGAGTTTGTGGCCCACCATCTGGTCCGTGATGTACACCGGCACGTGCTGCTTGCCGTTGTGAACGGCAATGGTCAGGCCGATGAACTCGGGCAAGATCATGGAGCGACGCGACCAGGTTTTGACGGGCTTCTTGTCCTTGGTGGACACAGCCTTTTCCACTTTGGCCATCAGGTGATGGTCGACAAAGGGACCTTTCTTGAGAGAACGGGTCATCTCGTCACTCCTTATTTGCTCTTGCGACGCGACACAATCATGGATTGTGTGCGGCGGTTGTTGCGGGTGCGGTAGCCCTTGGTGAGGTTGCCCCACGGATCCACCGGCGGCATGCCGGTACCCGTGCGGCCCTCGCCACCACCGTGGGGGTGGTCGACAGGGTTCATGGCGACACCGCGAACGGTTGGGCGGATGCCCATGTGACGCTTGACACCGGCCTTGCCCAGCTGACGCAGGCTGTGCTCGGTGTTGGAGACTTCACCAATGGTGGCGCGGCAGTCCACGTGGACCTTGCGCACTTCGCCAGAGCGCATGCGCACCTGGGCGTAGATACCTTCGCGGGCCAGCAGCACAGCCGAGGCGCCAGCGGAGCGGGCGATTTGCGCGCCCTTGCCGATTTGCAGCTCGATGCAGTGGATGGTCGAACCCACGGGGATGTTGCGGATCGGCAGGGTGTTGCCCACGCGGATCGGCGCTTCCGAGCCGCTCAGCAGGGTGGCACCAACTTCAACGCCACGCGGGGCGATGATGTAGCGGCGCTCGCCGTCGGCGTAACACACCAGCGCGATGTGCGCGGTACGGTTCGGGTCGTATTCGATGCGTTCAACCTTGGCCGGAATGGCGTCCTTGTTGCGCAGGAAATCGACCACGCGGTAGTGGTGCTTGTTGCCACCGCCACGGTGGCGCACGGTGATGTGACCGTTGTTGTTGCGGCCAGCCTTCTGGAACTGAGGTTCCAGCAGGGGCGCGTAACCATCACCCTTGTGCAGGTGATCACGCGTGACTTTGACGACGCCACGGCGACCGGGCGATGTCGGCTTGAGTTTGACGACGGCCATGATCAGACGCCCTCCCCACCAAAGTTGAGTTCCTGACCAGCGGCCAAGGTCACGTAGGCCTTGCGCACGTGGTCACGGCGACCCACGGTCTTGCCGAAACGCTTGGTTTTGCCCTTCTGGTTCAGAACGGCAACGGCGTCGACTTTGACCTTGAACATCATTTCCACAGCGGCCTTGATCTCGGGCTTGGTCGCATCGCGCAGCACCTTGAACAGGACGGCGTTCGACTTCTCGGCGGCCATGGTCGCTTTTTCGGACACGATCGGTGCCACCAGCACCTGCATCAGGCGCCCTTCATCAAAAGAGGTCGTGCTCATGCGAACATCTCCTTGAGCTTGTCGATGGCGGCCTTGGTCACGATCACTTTCTTGTAGTGAACCAGCGACACCGGATCGGCGTAACGCGGCTCGACAACCAGCACGTTGGGCAGGTTGCGCGAAGCCAGGTACAGGTTTTCATCGACTTCGTCGGCGATGACCAGAACCGATTGCAGGTTCATGGCCTTGAACTTGGCAGCCAGGGGCTTGGTCTTGGGCGAGTCCAGCTTGATGGAATCGACCACTGCCAGACGGCCTTCACGCACCAGCTGCGAGAAGATGGAGGCCATGCCGGCGCGGTACATCTTCTTGTTGAGCTTCTGGGTGAAGTTCTCGTCGGGGCTGTTCGGGAAGGTGCGACCGCCTCCGCGCCACAGGGGCGAGGACGTCATACCGGCGCGAGCGCGGCCGGTGCCCTTTTGCTTGAACGGCTTCTTGGTCGAGTGCTTGACCTGTTCGCGGTCCTTCTGGGCACGGGTGCCCTGGCGCGCGTTGGCCTGGTACTGCACCACCAATTGGTGGATCAGCGACTCGTTGTAGTCACGACCAAACACGGTCTCGGGCACGTCCACTTTGGACGCGGCCTGGCCTTGTTCGTTCAGGAGTTCGACTTGCATCAGTTCGCTCCCTTGTTGGTTTTGGCCTTGATGGCCGGGCGGACGGTCACAAAACCGCCGTCGGAACCGGGCACGGCGCCACGGACCAACAGCAGCTGGCGGGCTTCGTCGATGCGAACCACGTCCAGGTTTTGCACGGTCACGGTCTCGTCGCCCATGTGGCCGGTCATCTTCTTGCCAGGGAACACGCGACCGGGGTCTTGCGCCATGGAGATGGAGCCAGGCACGTTGTGCGAACGGCTGTTGCCGTGCGACGCGCGCTGCGAGCTGAAGTTGTGACGCTTGATGGTGCCGGCAAAGCCTTTACCGATCGAGGTGCCCTGCACGTCGACCTTCTGGCCCACGGCGAACACAGCCGTCGGGGGCACCACAGCACCGGCGGGGTACTGGGCAGCCACGTCGGCAGCGACACGGAATTCTTTGAGGATTTCACCGGCTTCAACACCGGCTTTGGCCAGGTGACCAGCCGCAGGCTTGGTCACGCGCGAAGCGCGGCGGGCACCAAAGGTGACCTGCAGCGCATCGT
>JAUYSB010000016.1 GCA_030696525.1 Hydrogenophaga sp.
CCACCGCGGCCGATGGCGATGGCGAGGTTCTCCTCGTCGACCACCACGTCCATCGCGTGGCGCTCTTCGTCCACCACGATCGAGACCACATTGGCCGGAGCCAGCGCGCCGATGACGAACTGCGCCGGGTCTTCGGACCACAACACGATGTCCACGCGCTCACCAGCCAGTTCGTTGGTCACGCCGTTGACGCGCGAACCGCGCACGCCCACACAGGTGCCGATGGGGTCCACACGCTTGTCGTGCGACAGCACGGCGATCTTGGCGCGGCTGCCCGGGTCGCGGGCGCAGCTCTTGATCTCCAGCAGACCTTGCTCGATCTCGGGCACTTCCTGGCGGAACAGCTCGATCATGAATTCGGGGGCCGAACGCGACAGCAGGATGGGCGCGCCGCGCAGCGTCAGGTCCACTTCCATGATCATGGCGCGCACGCGGTCGCCGGTGCGGAAGTTTTCCTTCGGGATCATTTCGCCGCGCTTCAAGCGGCCTTCGACGCGGCCGCTCTCGACGATCAGGTCGCCCTTGTCCATGCGCTTGACGGTGCCGACAAAAATCTTGTCGCCACGGCTCATGAAATCGTTGAGCAGCATTTCGCGCTCGGCGTCGCGGATTTTTTGCAGGATGACCTGCTTGGCCGCCATGGCACCGATGCGGCCGATGGGCACGCTGTCCACCGGCTTCTCGATGTGGTCACCCACCTCGATGTCGGCCAGCTCGTCGCGCGCATCGCTCACCAGCTCTTCGGCGTCCGGGTTTTGAAGACCGGCTTCGTCGGGCACCACCAACCAGCGGCGGAAAGTTTCGTACTCGCCGGTGTCGGGGTTGATGGCCACACGGATGTCAACCTCGCCCTTGTAGAGTTTTTTGGTGGCAGAGGCCAGGGCCAGCTCAACGGCGCCCAGCACAACATCGCGCTCCACGTTCTTTTCACGGGAGATCGCATCGATCAGCATCAACAGTTCGCGATTCATTTCACCGCCACCTTTCCAGTCTTTCGTTTCTTTTGTGAGGCAACGCCGCCGGCACTGCCATCCGATTCATTGGCCCACGACATCAATCGTCGGCCGCATCCATCTCCATCGCGCCATCCGTGGCTTCAGGGCCCGACGCCAGCGGCATCGTGGCGGGCGTGCCGCCACGCCCCTTGAAGCTGACGATGGGCGCCAGCCGGGCATCGCGCAACTCATCCCAAACAAAACCCAGGGCATGCACAGGTGCCGGCGGGCGGTTCTTGCCCACTTTCTGGCCCGGCTTGAGCACAGGCTCGTCGGCCCACACCACCTGCCAGCCCGTGCCGTCGGTGTTGCGCTCCAGCGTGCCGCGAAATTTTTTGCGGTTCACCGCCACACCCGAGCCGGTGGCGCCAATGGGCGCCTTCAGCGTGATGTCCACCACATGGCCGGCAAAACGCTCGAAATCGCGGTCGTTGCGGAGCGGGCGATCGATGCCGGGCGAGCCCACTTCCAGCCGCCGGTAGTCCACGTTTACCACTTCAAGCAGAAACTGCAGCTGGCGCGTGACCTTTTCGCAGTCCTCCACCGTGACGAACTGCTCGGCGCCAGCGGGCTGACCTGGCTCCCACGGCAAATCGATGGTGACGCGCAACAAACCCCCGGCGGAACGCTCCAGCTCCACCAGGTCGTAACCCAGTCCGGTAACGGTCTGTTCAACTGCGTCTTGCCATGCCATTGCTGCGTGTGTTCCTGCTTCAAAAAAGGTACTCGCCACCCCCTGCCACCGGGGTTTGAAAAGCGATCGACCAAAAAAAATGGGCCGGTGATAACCCGCCCATTTGGTCGTGAAGCTGGGATTTTAACACTTTTCATTCGGCATTTGCAGTGCCATCACAACGAAATGTCGCGCAAAGCGGCCACGCGCCCTGCTTATCGAATGCGCCGACAGGCAAATGAGCCTGTGCCACGTGTGAATTCAGGCGCTTTGATGCCAAGACCTCAACAAAAAGCTTCAAGCGCGCCGTCGAAGTGAGCATTTCGCACTGTAGAATAGCGGGCTTAGTCGGAGCGTAGCGCAGCCTGGTAGCGCATCTGCTTTGGGAGCAGAGGGTCGCGAGTTCGAATCCCGCCGCTCCGACCATTCTTGAGAAGAAAAAGGCCCACAGTGTGGGCCTTTTTTGCTTGACGGGACGCGATCTACCCGTAGCTCAACTGGATAGAGCAGCTGCCTTCTAAGCAGCAGGTCGGGGGTTCGAGTCCCTCCGGGTAGGCCAGCAACGCTTTCCACACGGCACAAACCGCATCGTGCCAGCCGTTGACCTGGCTCAACTTGCTTGGCAACCCAACGCATCAGAATGCCCCAAGCGCCGTCATCCCATGGCGTCCAAGAGGCTTCACTATGAACAGGTTGTCATTCATTGCCCTGCTGCTGGCCCTGCCGTTCAGCGCGCCCGCCTCGGCGCAAACGGACACCTTGCCGGACGGACTGGGCAAGCCCATCCGCAGCCCCGAAGGTCTGCGTTCACTGATCGAACGCAAAGACCCGCGTTTCGTGATCGTTGACGTGCGCTCGCCCGCCGAATACGCGGCGGGGCACATCCCCTCGGCCATCAACATCCCAGGTGGCATCTCGGCCGACATCAAAACGCCGCCCGCCAAAGACAAGTACCTCGTCCTGTATTGCCACGGCGGCATCAAGTCGCCCGCGGCAGGCGACAAAATGTTGGCCGACGGCTACAAACACGTCCTCGTCTGGGGCGGCATCGTGAACTGGCCTTTTGCCCGGGAAACCCCGGCGAAGTAGCAGCCGGGCAGCGTGGCGGCTCAGAGCAAAGGCCGCACTTCCCGCGCGGCGTCGTGCAGCAGAGGCAGCCAGTGTCCCGCCACGGCCGCGGGGCTCAGCCGGGCGGCGGTGGTCACCACGTTGAGCGCGGCCACCGTGCGCCCCTGCTGGTTGCGCAAAGGCACAGCCAAGGCGTGCACACCCATTTCATGTTCCTCGTGGGCCACGCAATGGTCTTGCGCGCGCACCTGCGTCAGCAGCACACGAAAGGCCTTGGGATCGGTCAGCGTGTGCGGCGTGACGCGGTGCAGCTCGTGTGCCTTGAACCACGTGGCCAGAGCGGCGCGGTCGAGCGCGGCCAGCAGCACCCGCCCGGTGGAGGTGGCGTGGGCCGGCAGGCGTGCGCCCAGGTGCAGGCCGTAAGCCAATACGCGTGGCGTGTTGACAGGGCGCGGTGGCGCACCCAGCGAACTGCCGTAGAAATCGGCCTCTTGCAGCGCCACGCTGCGCGCCACAATGACCACCTCGCTGCCATCGAGCACCACCGCCGAAAACGAGCCGGCGGCCTGTGCGGCCAGGCGGTTCAAGGTGGGTTGCAGGGACCGGGGCAAACGGGCCGAAGCCAGGTAGCTGCCCGAGAACCGCAACACCTTGGGCGACAGCCAGAAGTAGGCGCCGTCGGTGTCCAGGTAGCCCAGGTGTGCCAAGGTCAGCAGGTGGCGGCGTGCGGCGGCGCGTGTGATGCCGGCGCGCTGTGCGGCCAAGGTGGCATTCAGGCGCTGGCGCTCGGTGTCAAAGCTCTCCAGCACCGCCATGCCCTTGGCCATGCCCTCAATGAAGTCTGCCTTGGCGATGTCCATGTTGGCCCCTTTTGAGATTGCGCGATGATCGCACACTGTGACTGCTGATCGCGCAATTACGGAGCTGCGGGTGACACAAGCCAGGCCATTGTTCCTACAGTTGGACCCACAGTTTCAACCCCACAGGAGACCTCCCCCATGCGTACCCAGGTTGCCATCGTTGGTGCCGGCCCCTCAGGCCTGCTGCTCGGCCAGTTGCTGCACAAGGCGGGCATAGACGCCATCGTCATCGAACGGCAGAGCCCCGAGTACGTGCTCAGCCGCATCCGCGCGGGTGTGCTGGAGCAGGTGACGGTGGACGTGCTTGACGAGGCGGGTGTGGGTGCACGCATGCACCGCGAAGGCCTGGTGCACGGCGGCTTTGACCTGCTGTTCAAGGGCGAGCGCCACCGCATCGACATGAGCCGCCTCACGGGCGGCAAGAATGTGATGGTCTATGGCCAGACCGAAGTGACCCACGACCTGATGGACGCCCGCGCCGCGGCCGGCCTGACCACGGTGTACGAAGCCAGCAATGTCGCGGTGCACGACTTTGACACCGACCGCCCCCGCGTGACCTACGAAAAAGACGGGGTCAAGCACGAGGTGGTGTGCGACTTCATTGCCGGCTGCGACGGCTTTCATGGCGTGTGCCGTGCCAGCGCGCCGCGCAACGCCATCCGCGAATACGAGAAGATCTACCCGTTCGGCTGGCTCGGCATTCTCAGCGACACGCCGCCCGTCCACCACGAACTCATCTACGTCAACAGCCAGCGCGGCTTTGCCCTGTGTTCGCAGCGCAGCACCACACGCAGCCGCTACTACCTGCAAGTGCCGCTGACCGACAAGGTGGAAGACTGGAGCGACGAGGCCTTCTGGCAGGAACTGCGCATGCGCCTGGACCCTGCTGCACGCGAGCACCTGGTGACGGGCCCGAGCATTGAGAAAAGTGTGGCGCCGCTGCGCAGTTTTGTGACCGAGCCGCTGCGTTTTGGCCGCATGTTCCTGGCCGGTGACGCCGGCCACATCGTGCCGCCCACCGGCGCGAAGGGCCTGAACCTGGCCGCCACCGACGTGAAATACCTGTCGCAGGCCTTCATCGAGTTCTACGCCGACCAAACCCAGGCCGGTATCGACAGCTACTCCGAGCGCTGCCTCAAGCGCATCTGGCGCGCCGAGCGTTTTTCGTGGTGGTTCACCAGCCTCATGCACCGCTTCCCGGGCGAGGGCGAAATTGCCCAAAAATTCCAGGAGGCCGAGTTGGACTACCTGATCCACAGCGAGGCCGGCTCGCGCACCATTGCCGAAAACTACGTCGGCCTGCCTCTGGATTTCGGCCGATAAGGCCCAGCGGAGCTGTCGCGCGGGCGAAGCCGCCCGCGCCCTGCCATGGGGTAGATTCCTGGGCAACTCAGGAGACAACCACCCATGGCCCCACAAGCACCCACCCGTCCTGCCCCCACCCCAAAACCCCTGCGCGGCCAGCGCATCCTCAGCCTGGCACTCAACCTGCCCGGCCCGGCCGCCCTGATGCGGCTGCGCGCCATGGGCGCGGCCTGCACCAAGGTGGAAGGCCCGGCCGGCGACCCGATGGCGCTCTACAAGCCAGTGGCCTACGACGAGATGCACACCGGCATCAAACAGGTCAAGGCCGACCTCAAGACCGAGGCCGGGCAGAAAAAATTGCACGGGCTGCTGGCCACCACCGACGTGCTGCTGACCTCCTTTCGCCCGTCTGCGCTGAACAAGCTGGGCCTGGGCTGGAAGGCGCTGCACAAGGCCTACCCGCAGCTCAACTTGATCGCCATCGTGGGCGCACCGGGTGCGCGCGCCGAAGAGCCCGGCCACGACCTGACCTACATGGCCGACAACGGCCTGGTCACCGGGCTGGACCTGCCGCCCAGCCTGTTTGCCGACATGGGCGGCGCGCTGATGGCGGTGGAGGCCACGCTGCAGGCCGTGCTGCTGCGCCAGGCCAAAGGCAAGGGCGTGCAGTTTGACGTGGCCCTGAGCGAGGCCGCCCGCTGGCTCGCCCTGCCCCGCCACTGGGGCCTGACGCTGCCCAGCGGCTCGGTGGGCGGCGCCCATGCGGGCTACCGGGTTTACCCCTGCAAAGACGGCCGCGTGGCCGTGGCCGCGCTGGAGCCGCACTTTGCGGCGGCCTTGTGCGACGCGGCGGGCGTTGCGGTCAAGGACATGCGCGCCTTGTTCGCGCCCGTCACCCACGCCGCCATCGCCGCCTTTCTGGCCGGGCAGACGCGCAAGCAGCTGGACAAGCTGGCCGTGGCGCGCGACATCCCGTTGCACACCTTGCCCCGCTGAAACCCGGCGCCTGGTGCCATAACAAGAGGAACTCCAGACTCACATCCCCACCGGTTGCCGGCGCACCACCTCCAGCACACAGCCGGCGTGCGTGTGCCGGTTGGCGGGAATGTCGCGCACCAGGATGTCGGTGGTGCGCAAGTGCGGGTGGAAACCGATCAGCTCCCAACCCCCATCGGCCTGCGGCTGTTTGCGCCAGCCAAAACCTGACACCACACACTGCACCGGTGCACCGCCTGAAGCCACGTCAATGCGGGTGGGCAGCGCATGCGCGGGCTGGCGGCCCGGAAGCCGAACCACCCAGGTGGACCCGCCGTTGTGGGGCGTCACCTGGGGTTGTACAACGCCCCCTTGTGGCACAGCCTGTGGCGTGTCTGTCGGGCGATGGGCCGACACCACCAGCTCGGGTTGTGGCGAGCGCGGAGGCACCACTTGTGTCGTGGGCGGTTTGGGTGGCAGCACGGGCACAAGCAGCGTGGTCACCTGCGGCGGAACGACGACCGGAGGCTGTGGCGGTGTCACCGTCACCACCGGCACCTGTGGCTGCGGCGTCAGCACCACGTTGCCGCCCTGCGCTACACCCGGCGTCGGGATCGCGACGACCTGCGGTGGATTCACCACCGGGTGGGGCGGCTGCGCCAGCGGTACAAGCTGGTTCGTCACCTGCGGCAAGACGGTGCCCAGCGGCTGCGGCGGCGTCACCGTGACCACGGGTACTTGAGGTTTCGGCGTCAGCACCACGGTACCGCCCTGCACCACACCTGGCGTCGGGATCGCGACGACCTGCGGTGGATTCACCACCGGGCGGGGCGGCTGCGCCAGCGGTACAAGCTGGTTTGTCACCTGCGGCAACACGGTGCCCAGTGGCTGCGGCGGCGTCACCGTGACAACGGGTACTTGAGGCTGAGGCGCCAGCACCAGATTGCCGCCCTGCATCACACCTGGTGTGTTGACCACCTGCGGCTGAGGGGGCTTGGTGGGTTGGAGCGGTCGTGGGCGCAGGATCTCCTGCAACACGACCTGCGGCTGGGGTATGGCCAACATCGGTTGGTCGGGCCGCTGGAGTTGAACATCGGTGGGCGGCTGGCCCACGGGCACGGTCAATACCAAAGGCGTGGGGACATGGACAGGCCCGGTCTGGGTGTTGGGCGGCTGGTTCACGCTGGGCAACTGGTTGGGGGTGGTGTCCAGCTGCGGCGTGCCGCCGGTGCAGGCAGAGGTGCTGTGTTTGTTGCCCACGCCAATGCACCAGCCGGTTTGCGTGCCGGCGGTCCAGCCAGGCAAGGCGATACCCGCCAGGGCGGCGCACACGGAGGGCCGAATGAGGGATGTGATGAAGCTCATGGTGTCATCTCCGGTACAGGCGAAACAGGGCGGCTGCGCGCGCTCACAGCGGGGTGCTGAGGGCCACGAACAACGCGGCTTTGCCGCGCTGCGACTGGGGGCCATCCCGCAATGGCACGGCGGCCCAGGCTTCGATGCCCACGCGCTCACCCAAGGTGGTGCGCAAGCCCGCCCCCACCGACGCCAACGACCAGGACGCCACGCCCTGTGGCCGCAGCGACGACACCGTGCCGCCGGCCACAAACACAAAAGGCTTGACGCGGGCCAGCCCACCCCGCAGATCGCCCTGACGCACCAGCTCCAAGGTGAAGCCCACGCCCCGGTCTCCGTCCACCTCGGCGGGTGCGTAACCACGCAGATACGGGAAATGGCCCAGCACAAAACGTTCGACGCGGGGCAGGCTGCGCGCCGCCCATTGGGCGGCGCCTTCCAGGCGGTAGGTCATCACGCTGGAACCCAGGCGCCAGGGGCCGGCCAGGCCCAGGCCCGCACGCAGGTGCTGAAAATGCCTTTCACCGTCGAGCACAGCGGCGCTGGGCCGGGCACCGGCGCTCAGGGTCAGGGCGTACTGCAGCAAACGTTCGTCGCCCCCCGTGCGGCCCTGCAACAGATACAGGCGGGCGGCCGTGGCCTGGCTGCGTGGTTGCCGCTCGCCCAGGCGGGCGGTTGAATCGGCGTGGTCCAGGGCCGCGATCCAGTAGCCGTGGCTGTGCAGATCGCGCTGAAACGGGTGGCCCCAGGCCAGCGACACGTTTCGCCCACGCAGCTCGGAGCGGTCCAGGGTGTTGGACAAGCCGCGCTCGGCGCGGGCATTGCCCGCCAGCAGCTCCACGTAGGCACCCTCATCACCCACAGGGGCGCGGTGATGTATGCCACCCAGCAGCGATTCCCCGTCCTGTGGATCGCGTGTGGCGGTGGCGTAGACGCGGGTCAAATCGCCCGGCTGCAACAGGCCGTAGCGCTCCTCGTGCCAATGCAGGCGGCGCGCGTGGCCAGGCCGCATGGGCACCATGTCGAACACCAGGCCACCCCGCCGATGGAAGGCCTCGCCGCTGACGATCAACTCGCTGCCACTGCCGCCCACCAGGGGCAGCACCCGGCTGATGAGCGAGGTGCCTGCCAAATCGTCGGCCAAGGCCAGTGCGCGCTCCAGATCGGCCTGGTGCAGTGGCCGCTGGGTGGTCAGTGGTTGTAGGTAGCGCAGGGTGCGGGCTGTGGTGGCGGCGTCCAGACCGGTGAGTGTGACCCGTTCGATGTGGCCTTCGTGCACCGTCCACACCACGCGGGCGGCGGCGGCGTCTGCACGCCACACCACGTCTGCCAGGGCGTAGCCGTCTTCGCGGTACATCAGGGCCATCGCGTTGGCCAGTGACTGGGCGCTGAGCGCGTGGCCGCCGGCGCCTTGGTGCATGGCCATGGCAAAGCGCAGCAGCTCCGCCGGCTCGAACACCGTCACACCTTCGACCGCCCATTGCTGGACGGGAAAGGCCACGTCGCCCAACAGCACCGCAGGGGCGGCAGCCACCGGCTCGGTCGGCACCGGTGCCGTCGCTTGTGCCCGCGCCACCGGCGCACCCATGGCCAACACCAGCAAGCCCAGCGCGAGGCCAGCTGTGAAGCGCCCAGGGCGCAGGTTCAGGGTTGTTTCACGCATGTGATCTCCGTGGCGTCCACGCCCCAGCGCAGCCACAGCTGGTCGGGGTTGTGCAGGCGCAGCGATTCGTTGCGACCGATGTAGAGCACCCCACCGACAGGCGCTGGCTGGGCCTCGCGGAACATCCAGGACACGCTGTCGCCGCGCTCTGCGTAAACGGTGGCAGGTTGGGTGGCAAACCAGGACAACAGCAACTCGTTGCGGCTGTCACCCTGGCAGGCGTAGCGGTCTGTCCCGGTGGGCGGCAACAGGCGGTAGCGCGCCTGCAGCTCTGCAATGCGGCGCTGGTAGCCGTGGGCCACACAAGCGGTGATGTCGGTGCTTTTCCAGCAATCGTCGCGGCCTTTGATCCAGCCCCGCTGCTCGGCGCGCAAGGTGGCGGGGTGCTCGTTGCGTGCCTTGTCTTGTGCGGCGGCATAGACCTCGGCCAGTTGGCGGTCAAGCCGGGCCAGTTCGGGGTCGCGGCAGACACGCTCAGCGATGCTGCCCGCAGCCACACGGGCGCAATCGAACGAGGGAGCGGCATGGAGCACAGGCACCATCAGCGCCCCCAGCGCTGCAGCCCGCAGCATCGTGGCCAGGTGTGGCTTGAGCGTGCGGGTTTTCATGGTGTGTCTGCTTGGGCGGGTGGCGGTGACCACGGTCCGGGCGACACCACCTGGGGCTCGGGCGGGTCGGCCATGTAGTGCGGCGACATGATCTGCACGCCGTGTTCGTTGAACACATCGAGCACGTTGGCGTGCAACTGGTTCATGGCTTCCACGCGGCGGCTGGGCGCGTTTTTGTTGCTCTGGGCGCACAGCCGGTATTCGATGTAAAAGTCCGACAGCGCGGTTTGCACCACGTAGGGTGCGGGCTGGCTGGCCACGCCGGGCGTGCGCTGCGCCGCCTCCAGCAAGAGGGCATGCACCTGCCGCCAGGGGGTGGCGTAGCCGATGGTGACGGTGGTGTGCAGCACAAAGTGACCGTCTTGCACCAGGCGCGAGAAGTTGCGGATCGGCTGGCTGAAGATCACCGTGTTGGGCAGGCTCACCTCTTCGCCCATGCCGGTGTGGATTTTGGTGGTGAACATGCCCAGCGACACCACCGTGCCCTCGGTGTCGCCCACCTTCACGTATTCGCCCACCCGCAAGGCGCGCGAATACATGAGGCTCAGGCCCGACAAGGCCTGGCCCACCACGCTGGAGGCCCCGAGGGACAACATCAGACCGGCCAACACGGTGACGCCTTTGAACGCTTCGCTGCCCGCGCCCGGCAGGTAGGGGTAGGCCATGGCCAGTGCAAACAGCCAGATCACCACCACGCTCAGTCGGCGCGTGGGCACGGCGGTGTCGGTGTCCAGCCAGCTCAGCCGTGTCTCGCCGCGCTCGACCCGCCGCAACACGGCCTGTGTGGCGCGCGACACCATGCGGGCCATGGCAAAAATCAGCACCGCCACCACCAACCCCGGCACCGCTTGGGCCGCAGCCAGTGCAAATTGCTGCAGCAGCTCCAACAGCCAGGCGGTGGAACGCTCGCCCCAGGGACGGGTGTAGGCAAACTGGTGCAACACGTAGGTGACCCACGCATCCAGCACCAGCAGCACCAGCCCCCAGGTGATGGCGCCGGTCAGCAGCTTGCCGGCCGACCCCGCGTGCTCCACATAGGTGGACAGCACCTGATGCCCGTCGGCGTTGGCACTGGCGTCGCCCGGCCGCCTTTGCCACAGCCGCTGCAGCCGGGAGACCACCAGCCGGCGCGCCACCAACAGCAAACGCAAGAGCACCAGCGCCACCACCGTGGCCGCCAGCGAATAGGCGACGCCCCGCGCGATGCGCTGGGGATCGTTGGCCTCGCGGTGTTCGGCCACGGCGGTGCCCAGCCGCTCGGCCACGTCCAGCGATGCCGGCTCCAGCAGGCTGGCTGGGCGGGGGCGAGCGATGTCGTCGGGCAAGAGAAAAAACAGCGTGTGGCCATCCAGCTCGAAGCGAACCGAATCGCCCAACGAGGTGCGCGTGACCCCACCCGGCCCGCCCGCCTTGAGTGCCGCATCCAGAGCGAGTTGCGCCAGCCGGACGCGGTCAGCGGGCGAGTCGCCCAGCAGGCTGCTGCGAAATGTGATGATCCTGCGGTGGTTGAGCGACAGCGTTGCCGCGGGCTCGTCGGCAGTGGCATCCGCCAGGGGCGTCTGGGCAACGGCAACGGGCCAGGTGTCCATCGGCTGGGCCAAGGCGGCGCCCCAGTGCAGACAGAGAATCAGCCCACAAAACCATCCGGACAGGGACAGCAAACGGCGCGAAGCATCGCGCAGGGACGGCAGAAAAGCAGCTGAGTACAGGGGCAAAAACCACTCCGTCGTCCGCACCACACAGGTGGCTCATGCGTTCATATTACCTAATTTCACAATTTGGCTGAATGGGCTGTTGCGCTGGATCGAGCCACCAACCAAGGCGGGTGGCGCGGCGCTCGTCAATCCCGGAAAGCCCGCTCAGCCGACCACCACGCTGTCCCGGCTCAACTGCCTGAAATCGCTGGGCGACAGCCCCGTGTGCTCGCGGAACACGCGGCTGAAGTGGGCGCTGTGGCTGAAACCCCAGGACAGGGCGATGTCGGTGAGGGTGCGCTGGGCCTGCGCTGGGTCTTTGAGGTCGCGCATGCAGCCGTGCAGGCGCCGGCGCAGGATGTAGTGGGCCAGGGTGTCGTCTTCGTCGCTGAAGGCCTTGTGCAAATGGCGTTTGCTGCAGTTCAGGCCCTGGGCAATGCGGTCGATGGACAGATCCGGGTCGCGCAGGCGCTGGCCCACGAAGTCGCGGATGCGGTCGCGCAAGGCCTCCATCTGGGTGGTGGCACTTTCGCGGCCGGCCAGTTCCTGCAGCGACAGGCGCACCAGCTCCACAATCATTTCGCCGGCACCACGCGCCGACGCCTCGCTCATGCTGGGCAGCTCCTGGTAGGTGTTGCGCATGGTCTCCAGCGCCACCCGCGCAATGCCCTGCGTGCCGCCCACATGGCGCGCCATCAGCGGGTCCAGCCGCACGCCGCGCTCCAGCAGGTGTTCTTTGGGCAACATCACGATCAGGTGTTCCACCCGCTCGGGGTTGCCGATCTCGTAGCTGCCGGTGGTGTCGTAGATGGCCCAGCCGCCGGGGCGCACAAAGGCCTGGCGGCCGTGCTGTTCCACCGCCGCGCTGCCGCGCCAGGGCGCCACGATCTTGAGGTAGCTGGTGTCGCTGGCACGCGCCAGCTGGGCGCTGCGCAGCACGCGGTGGCGGTTGGCCTCCAGTTTGGTCATGACCACATCGCCCGCACGCGACGACGCCATGTGGCCGTCAAAGTCGGTGTCGCCGTAGAGGTCGGACTCCAGCCCGCCAAAGTGCGTCCAGATCCAGTCGCGCCACACCGCCGCGCGCTCTTTGGGCGCAGCGATGTCGGTGCTCATGGTCTGGATGTCGCTCATGGGTGGGTCTCTGTTGGCGGTGGCGCAGCTTGACCTTCATTATCAAACCCCACACGGCGTGGGGCGCAGCAAGGGTTTTGAGGGAAAACCCCCATGGCCGTGCACGTTTGGACAAACAGGAAGTGCGCCCAGAATCAAGCCGCGCGCGGCGTGCGCGCCTACGATGCCGGCACCCGCCCAGCTTGGCCCAAAAGAAGGAGACAGACCATGGCACAACCGACCCGCCGATTGATCATCAAAAGCGCCGCCGCCACCGTGGGCGCCATGTCCGTGGCACCCCAGCTGCTCGCGCAGTCTGCGCCGGTGCGCATTGGCTACGCCATGGCCCGCACCGGCCCCTGGACCGGCGGCGCCCAGACCAGCCAGGAACCCAACTACCTGCTGTGGGCCGAGCAGCAAAATGCGGCCGGGGGCCTGGATGTGAAGGGCGTCAAGCGCCGCATCGAGCTCATCAGCAGCGACGACCGCAGCGACGTGGAAACCTGCGTGCGCACCTACGAAAAACTCATGGGCAGCGACAAGGTGGACCTGGTGCTGCCACCCTGGGGCAGCAACGCCAACTTTGCCGTCGCGCCGCTGGCCAACCGCTATCAATACCCCTTCCTCGCGCCCACTGCGCTGTCGCGCAAGCTGGCCGAGATGAAGCTGCCCTACTTCTTCCTGCTGCTGCAGCAGCCCAAGCCCATGTGCGAGGCGCTGGTGGACATGCTCAAGGCCAACGGCGCCAAGACCCTGGCCTGCATCTATGTGGACGACCTGTTTGGTCTGGAGAACTACGCTGCCCTCAAGGTGGCGCTGCAAGGCAGCGGCATCAGCATGGTGGAAGACAAGAGCTACCCCGGCGGCGTGAAGGATTTGTCGCCCGTGCTGCGCTCCATGAAGGACAAGAACCCCGACGCCTTTGTGGGCTTCACCTACCCGCCCGACACCATCCTGGCCAGCCGCCAGGCCAAGGAAATCGGCTTCAACCCCAAGTTCTTCTACGCATCGGTGGGCACGGCCTTCCCGCTCTACAAAAACGTGATGACCCCGGCCGGCGCCGAAGGCGTGCTGGGCATGGGCTCGTGGAACGGCAAGACCAGCCCGGGCGCCAAAGCCTACTTCGATGCGCACCTGGCCAGCCAGAAAAAGGAGCCCGATCGCTGGGCCAGCGGCGCCGCCTGGGCCGGGCTGGAAATCCTCACCGCCGCCGTCAAGGCGCAGGGCCTGGACCGCAAGGCCATCCGCGACTTTGTGGCCAACACCACCCACAAAACCATCATCGGCGACATCAAGTTTGCCGGCAGCGAAAACGTCGGCACACCCGGCACCGTGGGCCAGTGGCAGAACGGCGAATTCGAGGTGGTGTGGCCCAAGGCGCGTGCCACCGCCGCTTTGAACGCCAACAAACCCGCCTGGAAGTGAGCATGACCGCGCGCTGAGGCGCGCATGACCTCGTCGCTGCGCGACTTCGATGACGCGCTGCGCGCATGACGAAATGAGCCTTTCATTCGTCATCGCTGGGCGCAGCCCGCGTCATTCCGTCATTCCCAGAACATGTCCATCTCCGCCTGGCTAGAACTCATCGCCTCCGGCCTCATCACCGGCGGTATCTACGCGCTCGTCGCGCTGGGGCTCAACCTCCAGTACGGGCTGATGCGCATCCTCAACATCGCCCATGGCGAATTCCTGATGCTGGGCGCCTACCTCACCTGGAGCGCCCAGAGCAGCTTGGGCCTGCACCCGCTGCTGATGATCCCGGTGTCGTTTGGCGCGCTGATGCTGCTGGGCTGGGTCATCCACCGCCTGTGTTTCAAGCGCCTGACCGAGACCTCGCCCAACATCGACATCTTCGAGGCGCGCGGCCTGATGGTGGCCTTTGGCCTGATGTTCCTGGTGCAGAACTTCGCCTCGTGGATGTGGGGCGGCGACCTGCGCGGCTACGACTTCATGACCGAGCCGGTGAAGCTGGGCGACGCGCAGTTTGCCGGCAACAAGCTGCTGGTGTTTGTGCTGGCGCTGGTGTTTGCCGGTGCGCTGATGGCGCTGCTGCGTTTGACGCTGCTGGGCAAAGGCGTGCGCGCGCTGATCCAGTCGCCGGTGGGCGCGCAGCTGGTGGGCATCAACACCCGGCGCCTGCACCCCATGATGTTTGGCATCGGCCTGGGGCTGTCGGGCGTGGCGGGCTGCCTGCTGTCCATGGCCTACACCATCTCGCCCTCCATGGGCGAGCCTTACACCGTCACCGCGCTCATCGTCATCACCCTGGGCGGCTTTGGCAGCATGGGTGGTGCGCTGGCCGGCGGCCTGCTGCTGGGTGTCATCGAAGCGCTGGGCATGCACTTCACCAACCCGTCGCTCAAGGCTTTGCTGAGCTACGTCGTTTTCATTGGTGTGCTGCTGCTGCGGCCTGAAGGTCTGTTCACCCGGAAGTCGCGCAAAGCATGAATTCAAGACAATTCCTCATCCGCGACCTGCTGGTGCTGTTCGGCCTGGCCGGCTGGGCGCTGGCCCTGCCCCACTACGGCAGCGAGTTTGTCGTCTCCATGGCGCTGACCTGCCTGATGTACGTGGCGCTGTCATCGAGCTGGACGCTCTTCTGCGGCGCCACACGCTACATGTCGCTGGCCACCTCGGCCTTCTTCGGCATCGGCGCCTACACCAGCGCGCTGGGGCTGGAGCACATGGGCTGGCTCTCGGCCATCACGCTGGGCGCCGGCATTGCGGCGGTGGTGGCCGTAGTCATGGGCGCGGCGGTGCTGCACCTGCGCGGCACCTACTTTGCGGTGCTCACCTTCGGCATGACCGAGCTGATTCGCCACGCCATCACCTACTTTGAAAAACAGGTCACGGGCACCGTGGGCCGGGTGCTGATGGTGGTGCCCGAACGCGACACCATCTACCTCACGGTGCTGGGCCTGGCGGTGCTGTCGGTGGCGGTGTCGATTGCCGTGCGCCGCCACCGCTTTGGCCGCGCGCTGCAAGGCATTGGCGCCGACGAACAGCGCGCGCAGACCCTGGGCGTGAACACCCGCCTGGTCAAGTTGGCCGGTTTTGCGCTGACCGCCGCCTTTGCCGGCGCGGTGGGTGCGGCCATGAGCGTGCGCTGGACCTACATCGACCCGCACACCGTGTTCAACCCCTTCATCGGCTTTCAAACCGTGCTGATCGCGCTCATTGGCGGTGCCGCCACGCTGTGGGGGCCACTCATCGCCGCCATCCTGTTCAGCGTGCTGGCCGAAACCCTGCGCCTGCAGGTGCCGCAGATCTACATGATGT
>JAUYSB010000048.1 GCA_030696525.1 Hydrogenophaga sp.
CTGATCACGGTGACACGTTCGTCGGGCTGGACACCACCTGCACGCAAGAACTGATCAAGCCTATCGGCCGCCGATGCGACCTGTTTGTGCACGTAGCCGTACAGCCGCGCGGGCCGGCTTGCGAACGTCGCTCGGCCGGCGACGATATTGACGTGGTGCGACCAGACCTGCTTCATCCGCATGCAATGAAGTTGCTCCTCCGCATGCTGCGCCCGGCGGATTTTCGGGCTGGCATAGAGAGTCAGCCAGGCGGAATCGACGGCAACGCAGGCGACGTCCTTCGACTCGCGCGACTCAAAGCCGGCGGAAGCGTGATGCGGTTGTTGAGCGATGTTGTGTTGCACCGATAGATCGAGGCATTGGCCCACTGAGAGGACACGGCGTCGAGTCGTGCTGAAGGAAATGGCCTGGCTCAGCGGCAAAACCTCCTTGAGCAGCGAGTTCGCCTGTCTGTAGGGCAGGTGGGCCGCCCATTTGGTCTGAAGACATTCGAGCTCCAGTGTCGTACGATGAGTGATCCCCTTGCTCATTGGACTGAAGGTCTGCCGCCGGCCGTCGTTCCCGCATTGGCACGACCACCAACGTGGGCTTGGCACCGCAATCTTTCCAAAGGCCGTACGAACGACGATAGACCGAGTGTCCTTGTGGGCAAGTGCCTGGCCACATCGACGACATCTCGAGTGCTGCTCCAACCACCGCTGTGCCTGCTGCGATACCAATCTGGACTGCACTTGTCCAAGCAAGTCTCGCCCCTGCGCCAATGTCAGCCCGAGGTCGTCGAGATTGCCATCCCGGCGCTCAATCTCGCCAACGACGATCGGCGGGCCGGAACCGCCGTCAGAATCCTCGAACCGGGCTTCGATGATCAACTTCATGGCGATCCTCCGGGTATTTGCGACACCTACAGCCTACCGTTTTCGGCCAGCCTCATGCGAGTTCATCCCCTTGATGGCCTCCCACGGTTTGGATCACTCTCTGCGCGCCCGCGTGGCCACGCCCGACGAGGCCATCGAGGCCGGCCCCGAGTCCCTGACCATCGTGCCACCCGGCGAGAGCCACATCACCTTGCTCGACGCCGGCACCGTGACACGTGTGTTCAGCGTGCGCGCCACCGACCTGGCCGCGCTGGCGTCCAACGCGGCCGCCTATGCCGGCGGCGCGCCGTCCGTGGCGCCGCTGGACGATTGGCCCATGCCTGGCGACGGCTACCGCCTGCGCCACTACCGCCTGGCCGAGTACAGCGATCCCAAGATCTTCGGCCGGCTGTTCCGCAGCCGAAACCTGATGATCAACGTGTTCGAGCGTGTCACCGAGCCGCGCGACCCGCGTAAGCTTTCACCCCATTCGCACGCCGATTTCGAGCAGCTGTCGCTGGCGCTCGAGGGTTCCTTCGTCCACCACCTGCGCACGCCCTGGGGGCCGGACTCGGCGGTGTGGAAAGAGGACGAGCATGTGGAGGTGCACAGCCCGTCGACCCTGGTGATCCCCACCCAGCTCATCCACACCACACAAGCAACGGGGTCCGGTGTTAAGTGGCTGATCGATGTGTTCGGGCCGCCACGCATGGATTTTTCACTGCAACAGGGCGTGGTTCGCAATGCAGATGAATACCCACTGCCGACCGATGCCTGAGAACGCAGTTTGGGAATGGGCAACCTGTTGTCATCGCTGAAGTCTCTGACCACATGCTGGACCGTGTTGCCTCTGGGCCATTACACGGCGCTGGAGGTGGACCAAAATGCCACCGAAGAAGAAATTCATGTGGCCTTTGAAACAATGCAGGCGCGTGTGACTGCTTCTGCCTGGGCCAGGGTGGTCGGCTTTGTGTGCGGGCGTAGTCCGCCTCGTTTGCGGCGGGCGCGAGACGAACTCTGCGATGCCCGCGAACGACGGGGCTACGACCAGTACCTAGACAGACTGCGCACCATGTATCGGTACCCGCCCCAAGGATGATTGCACAGGCCTGAATGGACAAGTCGAGCCCTTCAATTCAAGCCTTTTGCCGGCCTCGGACTGTTTGAGGGCGCCAATGATCTGTTCCTCGATGCATCTGCGCTTCTTCAAGTCCGTTATTCTCCTGGTGGTTGACGGACTTCGCTAACTTCAGGCCGGTTCGGTTGGCGGGGGTTGGGCTGCTGCCGGTTCCGTTGACACTAAACTAAGCTTCTTGAGCTTTCTCGAACTGTACGGGACTGAGGTAGCCGAGCGTCGAATGCCGGCGTGTCGCACCGGCCAGACCTCAGGGCGCGGCCACCACGCCCTCGGCCAGCAGGGCGTCGATGTCGGCGTCTGCGATGTCGAATTCGCGCAGCACCTCGCGCGTGTGCTGGCCCAGCAGTGGCGCCGGTGTGCTGCTGCGCTGGGGAGAGGCCGAAAAATGGATGGGACAGCCGACGGCGTGTGTGGTGCCGGCCTGCGGGTGATTCAGTTCCAGCACCATGCCGCGCGCCAGCGTTTGCGGGTGACTCAGGGCTTCGCCAATGGTGTGCACCGGGCCCGCCGGCACGCCTGCCGCATCAAAGGCCGCCTGCCACGCCTCACGCGTTCGGGTGCGCAGCACAGCATTCATCAGCGCCACCAGCTCATCCAGGTGCGCCATGCGGTCGCTGTTGGTGGCAAAACGCGGGTCCGTGCGCCACTGCGGCTGGCCCAGCGCGTCGCAGATGCGCTCCCAGTTGGCCTGGTTGGCGCCACCTATGTTGATCCAGCCGTCGCTGGCCTCAAACGCCTGGTAGGGCGCGGTCAGGATGTGGGCCGAACCGTTGGGCGCGGGCGATTTCCGGGTGGCAAACCACACTGCCGCGTGCCAATAGGTCTGCTGCAGCGCTGCGTCACTCAGTGAGGTGTCCACCACCTGGCCTTCACCGGTTTTGAGCTTGTGGATGTAGGCCGCCAGGATGCCCAGCGCGGCCAGAATGCCGGCGTTCATGTCCGACACCGCGTTGCCGTTCTTGGCGGGCGGGCGGCCGGGTTCGCCGGTGACCGACATCAGGCCGGCAAAACCCTGTGCAATCAGATCGAAGCCGCCCTTGTCGGCATACGGTCCGCTGCGGCCATAGCCGGTGATGGCGCAGTAGATCAGGCCCGGGTTTTCGGCTTTGAGCGTGTCGTAACCCAGGCCCAGCTTGTCCATGGTGCCGCCGCGAAAGTTCTCAACCAGCACGTCGGCCTTTTTCACCAACTTGAGCAGCAGCGCGCGACCCTGGCTACTTTTGAGATTGAGCGCCAGGCCGCGTTTATTGCGGTTCATCATCATGAAGGGCGCCGACACGCCGCCCACCTGCGGGTCGCGGTAGGCGCGGGCATCGTCACCGCCCTCGATCTTTTCAATCTTGATCACGTCCGCTCCCATGTCGGCCAGCAGCAGCCCACAGGTCGGGCCAGACATGATCTGCGTGATTTCGAGCACGCGAAGGCCCGCAAGAGGGCCATGGGATTGGGTCACTGGCATGGTGTCACTGGCCGCTCCATTGGGGGGGGCGTTTGGCCACGAAGGCGGCCACACCCTCGCGGAAATCAGCGCTGTCATAGGCCGCGCGAATCAGGTCTTCAGACGGCGCCAGCTCGTGGGTGGCCAGCCGGTCGAGTGCGGCTTTGCTCACGCGCTGCGTCACCGGGGCCAGAGCGCTGAGCCGATCCACCAGTGTCGCCAGAGCGCTTTCTATGGACTCCGGCGTTTCAACTGCCTGCAAAAATCCGCAGGCCAACGCCTCGTCGGCGGCAATGAATTCGGCCAGCATCAACATGCGTTTGACGCGCTGGTGCCCAAAGGCCGCGCGCAGCCGCGCCACGTTGGTGATGGCCAGACAGTTGCCCAGTGTCTTGGCAATCGGCACGCCGAACTTGGCGCCGGGCGTAGCCAGGCGGAAGTCGCAGGCGGTGGCAATGGCCAGGCCGCCGCCCACACACCAGCCCTCCACCACGGCCACAGTCGGCATGGGCAGCTGGCACAGCAGCTCGATGCCGGCCTCGATCTGGCGTTCGTAGGCCACGCCGTCGTCGCCGCTCAGAAAGTTCGCGAACTGCTCGATGTCGGTGCCTGCCACAAAGGCCTGCCCGCCGGCGCCGCGAAACACCGCCACCCGCACGCTGCGGTCGGCGGCGAGCTGGCGGTTGATGGCTGCGAGCTGCTCGTACATGGCCCAGGTCATGGCGTTGCGC
Organism: Hydrogenophaga sp.; assembly: GCA_030696525.1. Taxonomy (GTDB): domain Bacteria; phylum Pseudomonadota; class Gammaproteobacteria; order Burkholderiales; family Burkholderiaceae_C; genus Hydrogenophaga. The sequence continues at coordinate 4,162 of JAUYSB010000048.1, forward strand.
GCCTGGGTTCGATCAAACAGCACCGAGGCCACACCGGCCTCGATCTGCAGCCGCACTTGGCCGGTGTCGGTCATGTGTTTTGGCTCAGCTGTCGATGGTGACTTTGGCGTCCTTGATCACCTTGGACCACTTGGCCTGTTCGGTGCGGATGAAGTCGGCAAACTGCTCGGCCGAGCCGCCGCCGTCTTCGGCGCCGTAGAGATCGAGTTTTTCTTTCACGTCGGGCATGGCCAGCACCTTGTTGATGTCTTCATTCATGCGCTGCGCCATTGCCGCAGGCATCTTGCCGGGGCCGACCAGCCCATACCAGGTGGTGGCCTCAAAGCCTGGAAAGCCTGACTCGGCCATGGTCGGCACGTTGGGGTAGGCGCCTGCACGTTTGGCGCGTGTCTGTGCAATCGCGCGCACCCGGCCGCTTTTCACGTGGGGCGTCGCCGCCGTCATGGTGTCGAACGAATAGCCGATCTGCCCGCCGATCAGGTCGGTCAGCATGGGGCCTGAGCCTTTATAGGGGATGTGCAGCGCAAACACGCCAGCCGCGAGCTTGAAGGACTCCAGCGCCAGGTGCTGGGCCGAGCCCTGGCCGGCCGATCCAAAACTGACCTTTCCGGGGTTGGCCTTGCACTGCGCCACCAGTTCGGCCACGGTCTTGGCGGGCTGGTCCAGGTTGCTGATCAGCAGGTTAGGGGTCACGCCCACCAGAGTCAGGGGCGTGAAGTCTCGCTCCACCGAATAACCCAGCTTGGGCATCAGGCCGGGCGCCAGTGCATGGCTGTTGATGTGTGCCATCAGCAGGGTGTTGCCGTCGGCGGGCGCCTTGGCCACCAGATCGGCGGCGATCACGCCCGACGCGCCGGCCCGGTTTTCCACCACCACCGAGAGGTTCCACATGGCTTGCAGCTTTTGCCCCACCAGGCGCGCCAGCGCGTCGGTGCCGCCGCCCGGCGCAAAACCCACGACGATGCGGACCGGCCCGTTGGGCAGCGTCTGTGCGCGGATCATGGGCGCGGCCAGCGTGGCAGCGGTGGCAGTGACAAAGGTTCTGCGTTGCATGGTGTCTCCGGGTGGGGTTTGAAGTGGACGCGGGGGTAGGGTTGTGTGTGGGGCTGGCGCCGTTTGCGCTCAGGCTGCCTTGCGCAAAGGCACTGCGGCGGCGGCGTGGGCGGCTGGGTGGGCTGCAAAGTGGTCCATCAGGGTCTGCACGCCCGATCCCGCGGGCTGAACGCCGGCGAGCTTGAGGCCCATCTCGCAGCCGGCTACCGCCGCAATGAGCGTGAGGTCATTGATATCGCCGAGGTGGCCAATGCGGAACATGCGGCCTTTGATCTTGCCAAGTCCGGTGCCCAGCGAGCAGTCAAAGCGCTCGTAGATCAGTTTGCGCACCGCGTCGGCGTCCACCCCCTCGGGCATGATCACGCCAGTCAGGATGGGCGAGGCCACGCTGGTGTCCGCACACTGCGTGGGCAAGCCCCAGGCGTGCACGGCCGCACGCACACCCGCTGCCCAGCGCTGGTGGCGTGCAAACACCACCTCCAGGCCCTGGCCCAGAATGATGTCGGCCGCCTCGCTGAGCGCATACAGCAGGTTGGTGTTGGGGGTAGACGGCCAGTAGCCGGTCTTGTTCATCTCGATGATTTCGTCCCAGGCCCAGAAAGCCTTGGGCAGGGTGGCGGTTTTGCTGGCCGCAATGGCCTTGGGCGAGAGCGCGTTGAAGCTGATGCCGGGCGGCAGCATCAGGCCTTTTTGAGAACCGCTGATGGACACGTCCACGCCCCATTCTTCGTGCCGGTAGTCGGCGCTGGCCAGACCGGAGATGGTGTCGACCAGCAGCAGAGCAGGGTGGCCGGCGGCGTCGATGGCCTTGCGCACGGCGGCGATGTTGCTGGTCACGCCGGTGGAGGTTTCGTTGTGCACCACACACACCGCGCGGATGGCGTGGCCGGTGTCGGCCTTGAGGCGTTCTTCAATCAGGTCGGCTTGCACACCTCGGCGCCAGCTGGCGGGAACGCCCTTGTCGGTTCCGGGCAGCGACAGCACCTCGGTCTTGAGGCCCAGGCGGGTGGCCAGCTTGTTCCACAGGAATGCAAAGTGGCCGGTCTCGTACATCAGCACGTGGTCGCCGGGGCTCAGGGTGTTGACCAGTGCGGCCTCCCAGGCACCGGTGCCAGATGCCGGGTAAATCATTACCGGGTGCCGGGTCTGGAAGATCTTCTGCATGTCGGCCAGCACCTTCAGACCCAGCGCGGCGAACTCGGGACCGCGGTGGTCGATGGTGGGCAGGCTCATCGCTCTCAGCACCCGGTCAGGCACGGGCGATGGTCCCGGAATCTGCAAAAAGTGGCGACCAGTTGGGTGAAAGTTGGTTGTTGGCATGGGGTGGATCAATGGAGCGACAGCGCGGATTTTTTGCATACAAAGTTATTCTGTCAATCGTAATACCCCTAAAATGCCGAAAATCAGCCAAAAATTTGAATACAAAATATGACGGCCCAGATTTTTGCCATGCCTGCCGGCGCCTTGCACGAGCAGGCCACCCAGCGTTTGCGCCAGATGCTGGTGGAGGGGCAGATCGCCCCTGGCGCCAAGCTCAACGAGCGCGAACTGTGTGAGCAACTCAAGCTCTCGCGCACGCCCCTGCGCGAAGCCATCAAGACGCTGGCTGCCGAAGGCCTGGTGGAGCTGGTGCCCAACCGGGGCGCGGTGGCGGTTCAGCTCAGCGAAGCCGATGTGCACAACACCTTCGAGGTGATGGCGGTTCTTGAAGCCGCCTCCGGCCAGCTGGCCGCGCAGCGCGTGACCGACGCCGAGCTCACCGAGATCAAGGCCCTGCACTACGAAATGCTGGCCGCTTACACACGCGGCGACCTGTCGGCCTATTACCCGCTCAACGCCGCCATCCACCGCGCCATCAACGCAGCCGCGCGCAACCCGGTGCTCACCAGCACGTACAACCAGGTCAACGCGCGTTTGCAGGCGCTGCGCTTCCGCTCCAACCAGGACGGCGAGAAATGGCGCCGAGCGGTGCTGGAACACGAGGCCATGATTCGGGCGCTCGAAGAGCGCGATCCGGCCGCCCTGGCCCAGGTGCTCACCCAGCACCTCTGCAACAAGCGCGACGTGGTGATTGAACAGTTGCGTTCGATGGAGGTGCAGACGATGCAGCAACCGGCGCAGTCCACCGCGCTCAACAACGGAACAGCCCAATGAACGCCCCCCTGCCTCCGAATGTGCTGCGTGAAAGCGGCGACGCCGCCTACGAGCATGTGGCTCAGATCAGCAACGAAGTGGCGGGCCAGCTCGCCCGCCGCTTAACGCAGGAGACGCAGGGCGAGGTGCTGTTCGGCCCTGCCGACCGCGGACGTTACGCCACCGACGCCTCGATCTACCAGCAGATGCCAGTGGGTGTGCTGGTGCCGCGCGACGCCTCCGATGTGCGTGTGGCGCTGGACATCTGCCGCGATCTGGCCCTGCCGATCGTGCCGCGCGGGGGTGGCACCAGCCAGTGTGGGCAGACCGTAGGCGCGGGTCTGGTGATCGACCACAGCAAGCACATGCGCCGCGTCATCGATGTCGACGTGACCGGGCGCACCGCTACGGTGGAGCCCGGCCTGGTGCTGGACCACCTGAACGCGCAGCTCAAACCACATGGCCTGTGGTATCCGGTGGATGTGTCCACCAGCGCGCAGGCCACGCTGGGTGGCATGGCCGGCAACAACTCGTGTGGCAGCCGCTCG
>JAUYSB010000069.1 GCA_030696525.1 Hydrogenophaga sp.
ACCGTGCTCAACACCCTGGACAGCGCCGAGGTGCGCAGCCGCGCCATGGGCCGTGCCTTGAAGCAGGTGGAAGCCCTGCCTAGCGAGCAGGCGCAGGCCTTGCTTCCGCTGCCTGAGCACGACGAATGAAACAGCAGCTGCTGCGCCTGATTGCGGCCCACGTGTGCCTGCACGTGTGCATGGCGGGCACCCGCATGGCCGCGCCGCTGCTTGCCTTGCGCGAAGGCCACAGCCCGGTGGCGGTGGGCGTGTTGCTGGCCCTGTTCGCGCTGGCGCAGGTGTTTTTAGCCTTGCCGGCCGGGCGTTACGCCGACCGCCACGGCCTGCGCCGTCCGGTGGGCTGGGCGGTGCTGGTGGCCATGCTGGGCGCGGGCTCGGCGGCCGTCTGGCCCGTGTTTGGCGTGTTGTGTTTTGCCGCCTTGTTGACGGGTGGTGCCACCGGCGCGGCGTCGATTGCGGTGCAGCGCCAGGCCGGGGCCCTGGCCCACAACCCGACCGAACTCAAGCAGGTCTTCAGCTGGCTGGCCATTGGCCCGGCGCTGTCCAACTTTGCCGGGCCTTTCGGGGCCGGGCTGCTGATCGACCATGGCGGTTTCCGGCTCGCGTTTGCGGTGCTGGCACTGGTGCCCTTGTTGAGCTGGTGGTGGGTGCGCCAGCAGCGGGCTCCGGCGGCGCCCGCACCAACGGCATCGAATGCCCCGGCCTCACGCGCCTGGGACCTGATGAACGAGCCGCCGTTCCGCCGCCTGATGATCGTCAACTGGCTGCTCGCCTCGTGCTGGGACGTGCACACCTTTCTGGTGCCGGTGCTGGGCCACGAACGCGGCATGAGCGCCTCGGCCATCGGCGCCGTGTTGGGCGGTTTTGCCCTCGCCGCCACGGCGGTGCGGGTGCTCATGCCGGTGCTGGCGGCCCACCTGCGCGAAGCGGTGGTGGTGTCGGGCGCCATGGTCGCCACGGCCTTGCTGTTCGGCCTCTACCCGCTGGTCCATTCGGCCTGGGCCATGGGCGTGCTGTCGGTGCTGCTGGGTGTGGCCCTGGGCTCGGTGCAGCCCATGATCATGAGCACCCTGCACCAGATCACACCCGCCCACCGCCACGGCGAGGCCCTGGGCCTGCGGCTGATGGCCATCAACGGCTCCAGCGTGCTCATGCCGCTGCTGTTTGGCAGCGCCGGTGTGCTGGTGGGGGCCGCCGGCGTGTTCTGGGTCACCGGGGCGGCCGTGGGCTTGGGCGCGCGCCTGCCCCTGAGGCTGTCTGGCGTCGCACGTCAATGATTTCCCTCGGTGCTTGTGCGGAACTTGTCCGCGCTGCGTGTGTCTTGCGTTAGAAACGAAGTTTTGGGAAAAAATGCCGTGTTATTGCTGATCGTCATGTTGCCCCTGCTGCTGGGGGTGGGGTTGACGGCATGGGGAGGGCGCCGCTGGCGGCCTGCTGCTGCCGGGTTCGCGGGCGCCATCACACTGGGCTGCATCGTGTTGCTGCTGCAACAGGGCGCGGCCGTGTTCGACGGCCAGACCGTGATGAACGCCTGGGCCTGGGTGCCCGAGATCGGCCTGAACCTCACGTTCCGGCTCGATGGCCTGTCGCTGATGTTCGCGCTGCTGATCACCGGCATCGGCCTGCTGATCGTGGTGTACGCGCATTTCTACCTGGCGCCTGAGGACTCGGCGGCCAAGTTCTACAGCCTCATGATGCTGTTCATGGCCGCCATGCTGGGCGTGGTGCTGTCGGACAACCTGCTGCTGCTGGTGGTGTTCTGGGAGCTCACCAGCCTGTCGTCTTTTCTGCTGGTGGGTTACTGGAGTCACCGTGCCGATGCGCGCGCCGGCGCCCGCCAGGCGCTGGCCGTCACCGGCGGCGGTGGCCTGGCCATGCTGGGCGGTTTTGTGCTGCTGGGCCAGATCGCTGGCACCTACGAGCTCAGCGAGATGGCGGGCCGCGCGGTCGAGATCCAGGCCTCGCCGCTGTTCCTGCCAGCGCTGCTGCTCATCCTGCTGGGCTGCTTCACCAAAAGCGCGCAGTTCCCCTTCCACTTCTGGCTGCCCGACGCCATGGCCGCGCCCACCCCGGTGTCGGCCTACCTGCACTCGGCCACCATGGTCAAGGCCGGCGTGTTCTTGCTCATGCGCATGTACCCGGTGCTGGGCGGCTCGGGCTACTTTGAAGTCATCGTCACCACCGCCGGCCTGGTCACCGTGTGTTTCGCCGCCTTCATCGCGCTGTTCAAACACGACCTCAAGGGCTTGCTGGCCTACTCCACCGTCAGCCACCTCGGGCTGATCACCTTCCTCATCGGCCTGGGTTCGCCGTTGGCGGCCGTGGCGGCGGTGTTCCACGTGCTCAACCACGCCACCTTCAAGGCGCCGCTGTTCATGGTGGCCGGCATCGTGGACCACGAAACCCACACGCGCGACATGCGCCAGTTGGGTGGCCTGTGGAAGTTCATGCCCTGGACGGCGACCCTGGCCATGGTGGCGGCGGCGTCCATGGCGGGTGTGCCACTCACCAACGGTTTCCTGTCCAAAGAGATGTACTTCACCGAGGCCGTGGTGGGCACCGCCGCGGCCGGCGTGCTGGCCTGGCTGGTGCCGGCGCTCGTGACACTGGCCGGCGCCTTCAGTGTGGCCTACTCGCTGCGCCTGATCCACGACACCTTTTTCAACGGCCCGCCCGGCGACATGCCCAACATGCACCCGCACGAGCCGCCCGTGGGCATGAAGGCCCCGGTGGCGCTGCTGGCCGCCATCTGTCTGGCCGTGGGCCTGCTGCCAGCCGCTTTGTTTGGCCCCATGGTGCAGGTGGCGGCCACGGCCATGACGGGCCAGCCGCTGCCCGAGTACCACCTTGCCATCTGGCACGGCTTCAACCTGCCGCTGCTGATGAGCGCCATCGCGCTGGTGGCCGGCGCGGTGCTTTATCTGTGGCTGGCGCGTGGGCGCTGGCTGCACCACATCGCGTCCGAACGCTGGTTCGGCGCGTTCACCGGGCGCAGCCTGTTTGAAGGCAGCGTGGACCGCCTGTTTGGCGTCGCCGGGCGCCTCACCCACGGGCTGGAAAACGGCTCGCTGCAGCGTTACGTGGCCATCACCATGGGGGCCGCCACCGTCGGTTCGGCCGTGGTGTTGCTGGGGCAGCCGGTGGGCACGGGTGCGCGCGCGCTGTTGCCGGCCTCCCCACTGGCCGTTGTGTTGTGGCTGCTGCTGTTGCTGGCGCTGGTGCTCATCGTGCGCGAGCACCACCAGCGCTTCCGCGCCGTGGTGCTGGTGGGTGTGGTGGGCCTGGTCACCTCGTTGTCCTTCATCGGCCTGTCGGCGCCCGACCTGGCGCTCACGCAGCTGTCGGTGGAGGTGGTGTCCACCGTGCTGCTGCTGATGGGCCTGGCGCTGTTGCCGGCCACCTCGCCGCGCGAATCGAGCGGCACCCGCCGCGGGCGCGATGCGCTGCTGGCCCTGGCCGGTGGCGGCGGCATGGGCTGGCTGGCCTGGCTGGTCATGACGCGCGACCACGATTCGATCTCCTGGTATTTCCTCGAAAAGTCCCTGCCCGCAGGCGGTGGCACCAACGTCGTCAACGTCATCCTGGTGGACTTCCGCGGCTACGACACCTTTGGCGAAATCACCGTGCTGGGCATTGCCGCGCTGGGCGTGTACGCGCTCATGCAGGGCATGCGCACCCGCCGCGAGGGTGCCGACGCACAGGGCCTGCCCTGGACCTTCGCCCAGCAGCCGCTGCTGCTGCGGGTGGCCGCTTCCCTGGTGCTGCCGCTGGCGCTGGTGTTCACGCTCTACATCTTCATGCGCGGCCACAACCTACCGGGCGGGGGCTTCATCGCCGGCCTGATCACCGCCGTGGCCCTGGTGCTGCAGTTCATGGCCCTGGGCCAGGCGCGTGCCGAGGCCATGCTGCGCGCGCGTTTGGGGCGGCGTTTCGTTCAGTGGATTGGCGCCGGCCTGGGCATTGCCGGGCTCACCGGCATAGGCGCGTTTGTCTGGGGTCGGCCTTTCCTCACCAGCGCCCACGGCCACCCGCATGTGCCGGTGCTGGGCGAGCTGCCACTGGCCAGCGCCGCGCTGTTTGACCTCGGTGTCTACCTCACCGTGGTGGGCGCCACGCTGCTGACCGTCTCGGTGCTGGGCAACGCCAGCCGCGACGGCGCGTCACCCGCTGCGAAGTCTGGAGCCGTGTCATGAACACCTTGTTGAGTCTGGAATTTTTGCTCGCCTCCGGCCTGGGCCTGGTGGCCGCCGCCGGCATCTACCTCATGCTGCGTGGGCGCACCTTCCCGGTGGTGCTGGGCCTGTCGCTGCTGGGGTATGCGGTCAACGTGTTCCTGGTGGCCATGGGCCGGCTGTGGCACAACGCGCCGCCCATCCTCACAGGTGGCGCGGCCGTGGCCGACCCGCTGCCCCAGGCCCTGGTGCTGACCGCCATCGTGATCGGTTTTGCCACCACGGGTTTTGTCATCGAGCTCGCGCTGCGCAGCCGCCATGAGAGCGGCAGCGACCATGTGGACGGCCACGAGCCGGCAACACGTCGCCACCCGGCGGAGGAGCGGTGATGGCGGTGCTGATGGACTTCTGGCAACAACACGCGCCGGTGTTGACGGTGCTGCTGCCGGCCATGACGGCGGTGCTCTTGCTGCTGCTGGGCGACAGCGGAGGCGAACACGGCCACGACGGTGACGGCGTGGGCCTGTGCCGGCGCCTCTCCCTCGGTTCGGTCGCGCTGGGCCTGCTGATGGCCGCTGCCCTGGTCGCTCAGGCGGCCAGCGGCGAGCTGATGGTCTACCGCCTGGGCGAGTGGCCGGCGCCGTTTGGCATCGTGCTGCTGGTGGACCGGCTGTCGGCCCTGATGCTGCTGCTCACCGCCACGGTGGCGCTGCCGGTGTTGTGGTACGCCTGCGGCGGCTGGGACACCCGCGGGCGCTACTTCCACGCGCTGTTCCACTTCCAGCTCATGGGCCTGAACGGCGCGTTTGTGACGGGCGACCTGTTCAACCTGTTCGTGTTCTTCGAGGTGCTGCTGATCGCCTCGTATGTGCTGCTGGTGCACGGCCAGGGGCGCGAGCGTTTCCGCATGGGCGTGCACTATGTGGTGCTCAACCTGGCGGCGTCGGCCCTGTTCCTCATCGGCCTGGGCCTGGTCTATGCCACCACCGGCACCCTGAACATGGCCGATGTGGCGCAGCGTGTGGCCCAACTGCAGGGCGATGACGCCACGCTGGCCCATGTGGCGGCGGTGCTGTTGCTGGTGGTGTTCGGCCTCAAGGCCGCGCTGGTGCCGCTGTACGCCTGGCTGCCCGCCACCTACGCGGCGGCCAGCGCACCGGTGGCGGCGCTGTTCGCGCTCATGACCAAGGTCGGTGTCTACAGCATCCTGCGGGTGCACGGCGTCATCTTCGGCATCGACGCCGGTGCGCTGACCGAAAGTGTGGCCGGCTGGCTGCTGCCGCTGGCACTCACCACCAGCGCCCTGGGCGTGCTGGGCGCGCTGGCCGCGCCCAACATGGCACGCATGGTGGCCTACCTCACCGTGTCCTCGGTGGGCACCATCCTGGCCGGCGTGGCGCTGTACTCCACCCAGGCCTGGTCGGCCGCGCTTTACTACACGCTGCACAGCACGCTGGTGATCGCAGCGCTGTTCCTGCTGGTGGAGCTGATTGCCGCCCAGCGCGGCGACACCTGCGACCGCCTGCAGCCCGCGCCGGCCGTGCGCGAGCCCCTGCTGCTGGGGCTGATGATGTTGCTGGGTGCGGCTTCGGCCGCCGGCTTGCCGCCGCTGCCGGGCTTTCTGGGCAAGCTCATGATCCTGGAGGCCTCGCATGGGCTCAGCGCCCAGGCCTGGGTCTGGAGCGTCGTGTTGCTGGTGGGCTTTTTCACCATCATCGGCCTGGCGCGTGCCGGTGCCATCGTGTTCTGGCACGTGCAACCCTGCGAGGGCGACGCCGTGGGCCAGTCCGGCCACAGCGCGCGCCTGATCGCGCCCACCGCCCTGCTGCTCTTGCTGGGCGTGGTGATGGCCGGCCTGGCCTCGCCGCTCAAGCGCTACACCGACGCCACCGCGCAGCAGCTCACCGACAAAAGCGCCTACGTGCGCGCCGTGCTCGGTGACGCCGCCGCCACTACCCGGCCCTACCGAGGGGAGCCCGCCCGATGAGCCCAACCGCTGCCACCCCGCGCGCCACGCGCACCCCCCGAGGGTGGTTTCCCCACCCCATCCTGTCGGCGCTGCTGGCCGCGAGCTGGCTGGCGCTCTCGCACAGCCTGGCCGTGGTGCACCTGCTGTCGGCCGCGCTGATCGGCTGGGGCGTGCCCCGGCTGATCGCGGCCTTTCTTGGCCCTGCCAACCACATCCACTGGCCCGGCGCCTTGCGGCTGGGTGCTGTGGTGCTGTGGGACATCGTGTTGTCCAACCTCACCGTGGCCCGCCTGGTGCTGGGGCCCATGGCGCGGCCGCAGCCGGCCTGGATCGAAGTGCCGCTGGACAGCGACCACCCCTGGGTCAACGCCTTGTTCGCCAGCATCATCACCACCACACCGGGCACGGTGTCGGCGGTGATCGACGAGGCCGGCGCGCGCATCTGGGTGCACGCGCTGGACTGCAGTGACGCGCCGGCCATGGCGCGCGACATGAAGGCGCGCTACGAGGCGCCACTGCTGCGCATTTTGGGCGCCACGCCCCGGAGCCACACATGAACCCCATCGACACTGCGTTGAATATCGCCCTCATCGCCGTTGCGCTGGCCATGCTGCTGTGCGGCTGGCGCCTGCTCAAAGGCCCGGCCGCCACCGACCGCATCCTGGCGGTGGACACGCTCTACATGAACGCGGTGGCGCTCATCGTGCTGCTGGGCCTGCGCTGGGACACGCCGCTGCTGTTTGAGGCCGCGTTGCTGGTGGCCATGCTGGGCTTTGCCTCCACCGTGGGGCTGGCGCGTTTTCTCACCCGCGGCGACGTCGTCGAATAAGGAGCGGACCAGATGCCTGTGCTGATCGAATGGCTGGTGGCCGCCCTGTTGCTGGTGGCTGCGTTTTTTCTGCTGGTGGGCGCCATCGGCCTGGTGCGCCTGCCCGACTTTTTCATGCGCCTGCACGCGCCCACCAAGGCCTCCACCCTGGGCGTGGGCGGGGTGTTGCTGGCCTCCATGCTGATGGGCTGGCAGGCCGGGCGGCCCGGTGTGGCCGAGCTGCTGATCACGCTGTTCGTGTTCGTCACCGCGCCGGTGTCGGCCAACCTGCTGGCGCAGGCGGCGCTGCACCTCAAGCTGCGTTCGAAGGCGCCGCTGCCGCCCGACGTGGTGCCCGAGCGCTCGCCCAGGTGAAGCCCAGGCCGGTGATGTAGGCGTCAAAGCTCTGCCGGCCAGCGGCTTCGAGGTCAAAGGCCTCAGGCGCCAGCAACCAGTTCTGGATCAGCCCGTCGATCAGCGCGTGCAAGCCGTGTGCGGCCGTGATGGCGGGCATGGGCAGTTTCACCTCGCCCAGCCGCGCGGCCTGCAGCAGGCCGGCGCGGGTCATGGCCACACAGTCGTCGCGTGCCTTCAGGTGGCGGTCGCGCACGTCCAGCATCTCTTCCACGTACTCCACCTTGTGGGTGGCGATGTCGAACACGCGCCGCGTCTGCGTGTCGTGCACCGTCTTGTGCAGGGCATTGAGAAAAGCCGACCGCAAACGCTCCAGCGGCGCCGTCGGCGTGTCGTCGTCCGAGGCCTGTCCAGCGCACGCCAGCGTGTCCTCCAGCGGCAGGGTCACGCGCTCCATCATGGCGTTGAACAGCGCGGCCTTGTCCTCGAAATGCCAGTAGATGGCGCCACGCGTGGTGCCGGCCGCCACAGCGATGTCGTTGAGCGAGGTGCGCGAGACCCCCCGCAACGCGAACAGCTGTTCGGCGGCGTCGAGCAAGGTGTTGCGGGTGGCCAATGCGTCGGCCTTGGTGCGTCTGACCATGTCTCTGTTTTTTTATGGGGTTATTTGAAAAGTGCCTCAACTATACATACAACCTTGTATGTATACTGCCGACCTGTTTCAAATTCCCCATTTCTCCAGAGGTTGACCATGTCTGCATTGATGCACGTCAAACCCGTGGTGCCGCGTTCGCGTGCGCCTTTTGTGCTGTGTGTGGCCATGGCGGCCGCTGCCGTGTTGCTGGTCGCCTGTGGTGCCAAAGACAGTGCCCAAGCCGCCGCGCCCGCCGCCGGTGGCGGCATGCCCCCGGTGGAGGTGGGTGTGGTCACCGTCGCCCCCACCGATGTGGGCCTGACCACCGAACTGCCCGGCCGCCTGGAGGCCTCGCGCGTGGCCCAGGTGCGGGCGCGCGCCGCCGGCATCGTGCAGCAGCGCTTGTTCAAGGAAGGCAGCGATGTGAAGGCCGGTCAGGCCTTGTTCCGCATCGACGCCGCCCCTTACGCCGCCGCCCTGGCCAGCGCCGAAGCGCAGCTGGCGCGTGCGCAAGCCAACCTGGGCCAGGCCACCGCCACGGTGGAGCGCTACCGCCCGCTGGTGGCGCAGCGCGCCGTGAGCCAGCAGGATTTTGTCAACGCCGAGTCGGCGCAGAAGCTGGCCCAGGCCGATGTGGCCGTGGCCCAGGCCTCGGTGCAGACCGCGCGCATCAACCGCGATTACGCCAACGTCACCTCGCCCATCTCCGGCCGCATCGGTCGCGCGCTCGTGACAGAAGGCGCGCTGGTGGGGCAGGGCGAGGCCACCCAGCTGGCGGTGGTGCAGCAGATCGACCCGCTGTACGTGAACTTCACCCAGTCGGCCGCCGAGGTGCTGCAGCTCACGCGTGCCATCGAGGCCGGCCGCTTCAAGCGCAGCGGTGCCCAGGCCGCCGCCGTGCGTGTGGTGCTGGACGACGGCACGGAACACCCGCAGGCCGGCAAGCTGCTGTTTGCCGACCTGTCGGTGGACAGCACCAGCGGCCAGGTGACGTTGCGCGCCGAGGTGCCCAACCCGGGCGGCAAGCTGCTGCCCGGCCTGTACGTGCGGGTGCGCCTGGAGCAGGCCAAGGCCAGCAACGCCATCGGGCTGCCGCAGCAGGCCGTCACGCGCACCCAGCAGGGCGACACCGTGACCCTGATCGACGGCGAAGGCAAACGCGTGCCGCGCACGGTCAAGATCTCGGGCCAGCAGAACGGCCAGTGGGTGGTGACCGATGGCCTCAAGGCCGGGGAACAGGTGATGGTCGACGGCTTCCAGAAGCTGATGATGCTGCCGCCCACGGCGCCGGTGAAGGCCGTGCCCTGGACGCCTGCCGCCGCCGCGCCTGCCACCCCCGCCGCAACGGCCAAGCCTTGAGGGAGTTGAGGCATGGCCCGATTTTTCATTGACCGCCCCATCTTCGCGTGGGTGATCGCGCTGTTCATCCTGGTGCTCGGTGGCGTCTCCATCACCCAGTTGCCGATTGCGCAGTACCCGCCGGTGGCGCCGCCCGCCATCGTCATCAACGCCGCCTACCCCGGCGCCTCGGCGCAGACGCTGGAGGACAGTGTGCTGTCCGTCATCGAACGCGAGATGAACGGCGCGCCTGGCCTGATCTACATGGAGTCGGTGGCGCAGGCCGACGGCAGCGGCAACATCACCCTGAGCTTCGAGCAAGGCACCGACGCCGACCTGGCCCAGGTGGAGGTGCAGAACCGCCTCTCGCGTGCCACGCCGCGCCTGCCCTCGGCGGTGACGCAGCAGGGTGTGCGGGTGGACAAGTCGCGCAACAACTTCCTGTTGTTCGCCATGATTTCCAGCGACGAACCGTCGCTCGATCCCATCGCCCTGGGCGACTACTCGGCCCGCAGCGTGGTGCCCGAACTGCAGCGCCTGCCCGGTGTGGGCCAGGTCCAGTTGTTCGGTGCCGAACGCGCCATGCGGGTGTGGATTGACCCGGCCAAGCTGCTGGGCTACGGCCTGAGCGCGGCCGACGTGACCAGCGCCATCCGCGCGCAGAACGCGCAGGTGTCGGCCGGTGAAATTGGTGCCCTGCCCAACATCGCCGGCCAGCAGGTGGCCGCCACGGTGGTGGTCAAGGGCCAGCTCACCAGCGTCGAGCAGTTTGGCCAGGTGGTGCTGCGCGCCAACGCCGACGGCTCGGCGGTGCGCCTCAAAGACGTGGCCCGCATCGAACTCGGCGGCCAGGCCTACGCCACCGCGGCGCGCTTGAACGGCAAGCCTTCGGTGGGCATTGGCGTGCAACTCTCGCCCAGCGGCAACGCCCTGGCCACGGCCAACGCGGTGCGCGCCAAGATGACCGAGCTGGAGCGCTTCTTCCCGCAGGGCATGAAGTGGGAAATTCCCTACGACAGCTCGCGCTTCATCAAGATCTCCATCGAGCAGGTGGCCACCACACTCGTCGAGGCGGTGCTGCTGGTGTTCCTGGTGATGTTCCTGTTCCTGCAGAACTGGCGCTACACGCTGATCCCCACCATCGTGGTGCCGGTGGCGCTGATGGGCACCATGGGTGTGTTGCTGGCCATGGGTTACTCCATCAACGTGCTCACCATGTTCGGCATGGTGCTGGTCATCGGCATCGTGGTGGACGACGCCATCGTGGTGGTGGAAAACGTCGAACGCATCATGAGCGAAGAAGGTCTGCCGCCCAAGCAGGCCACGCACAAGGCCATGGGTCAGATATCGAGCGCCATCGTCGGCGTCACCGTGGTGCTGATCTCGGTGTTCGTGCCGCTGGCCTTTTTTGCTGGCTCGGTGGGCAACATCTACCGCCAGTTCTCCACCGTGATGGTGGCGTCCATCGCCTTCTCGGCCTTTCTGGCGCTCACGCTCACGCCCGCGCTGTGTGGCAGCCTGCTCAAGCCGGTGGAGGCGGGGCACGCCCATGCCAAGACCGGCTTCTTCGGCTGGTTCAACCGGGGCTTTGCGCGCACCGCCAAGGGCTACGAAGGCTTTGTGGCGCGCCTGCTGCCACGCGCCGCGCGTTACCTCGTCATCTACCTGGGCATAGGCATTGCGGTGGGCTGGATGTACATGCGCCTGCCCACCTCCTTCCTGCCCGGTGAGGACCAGGGCAACATCATCGTCAACGTGCAGCTGCCGCCCGGCGCCACCCAGGAGCGCACGCGCAATGTGATGGAGCAGGTCGAGGGCTTCATCTTGAAGCAGCCCGAGGTGCAGAGCATGGTGGGCGTGATGGGCTTCAGCTTCTCGGGCCAGGGCCAGAACGCCGGCTTGGCTTTTGTCACGCTCAAGGATTGGTCGGAACGCACCGCGCCCGGCAGCAGCGCCGAGGCGCTGGCCGGCCGCGCCTTCGGTGCGTTGATGGGCATACGCGATGCCTTCATCTACCCGCTGAGCCCGCCGCCCATTCCCGAGCTGGGTTCTTCATCCGGCTTCAGCTTCCGCCTGCAGGACCGCGCTGGCCTGGGCCACGACGCGCTGATCAACGCGCGCAACCAGCTGCTGGGCATGGCTTCCCAAAGCAAGGTCATCACCCAGATGCGGCCCGACGGCCTGGAAGACGCGCCGCAGCTGCAGGTGGACATCGATCGTGAGCGCGCCTTTGCGCTGGGCGTGGGTTTTGATGGCATCAACAGCGCCATCTCCACCGCCCTGGGTTCGGCCTACGTGAACGACTTCCCCAGCGGCGGGCGCCTGCAGCGTGTGGTGGTGCAGGCCGACGCCACGGCCCGCATGCAGCCCGAAGACGTGTTGCGACTCAACGTGCCCAACAGCCGGGGCCAGATGGTGCCGCTGTCGGCCTTTGCCACCACCCAGTGGGTGACCGGCCCCATGCAGACCGTGCGCTACAACGGCTACCCTGCGGTGCGCCTGAGCGGCAGCGCCGCGCCGGGCTACAGCACCGGTGCGGCCATGGCCGAAATGGAAAAACTCGCGGCCCAGTTGCCGCAGGGTTTCGGCTTTGAGTGGACCGGCCAGTCGCGTGAGGAAAAACTCGCCGGCTCACAAGCCCTCATCCTCTACGGTTTTGCGGTGCTGGCGGTGTTCCTGTGCCTGGCCGCGCTGTACGAGAGCTGGACCATCCCGCTGGCCGTGATTCTGGTGGTGCCGCTGGGTGTGCTGGGCGTGCTGGCCGCCACCTGGGGGCGGGGTTACGCCAACGACGTCTACTTCCAGGTCGGCCTGATCACCATCATCGGTTTGTCGGCCAAAAACGCCATCCTGATCATCGAGTTCGCCAAGGGCCTGCAGGCGCAAGGGCGCGGCCTGGTGGAGGCCGCACTGGAAGCCGCCCACCTGCGTTTCCGCCCGATTCTGATGACCTCGCTGGCCTTCACCCTGGGTGTGTTGCCCCTGGCGATCGCCAGCGGCGCGGGTGCGGCCAGCCAGCGCGCCATCGGCACCGGCGTCATCGGCGGCATGATCACCGGCACCGTGCTGGCGGTGGTGTTCGTGCCCCTCTTTTTTGTGGTCGTGCGCAGCCTCTTCAAGGGCAGTGCGCGCCAGCATCTGGTGCACGCGCACGACGCTGAGCAGATCGGAGTGAAACATGATTGAGCGTTTCCATTCCAGCGCGGTGCTGCTGGCCGTGGGGCTGTTGTCGGCCTGTTCGCAACTGCCGGTCTACCAGCGTCCGGCCGTTGAGGTGCCAGCGGCTTTCCCCGCCGCAGCGGCGTCCGCCACCACCCCGGCGCGTGACCTGGCCTGGCAGGACTTTGTGCGCGAGCCCGAGCTGCGCGCGCTGATCGAACGCGCCATCGCCCACAACCGCGATCTGCGGGTGGCGGTGCTGCAGATCGAACAGGCGCGCGCGCAGTTCCAGATCCGCCGTGCCGACCAACTGCCCACCGTCAACGCGGCGGCCGCCGGCAACCGCCAGCCGGCCACCAGTGGCGACGGCATCAGCAGCACCTACACGGCCGGCCTGGCCCTGGCGAGCTGGGAGATCGATCTGTTTGGCCGCGTGGCCAGTCTCAAGGAGGCCGCGTTGGCCCAATTCCTGGCCAGCGAGGAAACCCGCAAGGCGGTGCAGGTCAGCCTGGTGGCCTCGGTCAGCAGCGCCTGGCTGGGCCTGCAGAACACCGACGACCAGATCGCGCTGACGCGGCAAACGCTGGCTTCGCGCGTGGACGGTTTGGGCCTCACCCAGCTGCGCTTCGACAACGGCACCGCCACCGCGTTGGACCTGCGCCAGGCCGAGTCGCTGGTGGCCTCGGCCCAGGCCACCCTGGCCCAGCTGCAGCGCCAGCGCGCTCAAGAGGCCAACGCCTTGGCGCTGCTGGTGGGGCAGGGCCCTGCCTTGCCGGCGGCGGCCGCCAACCGCGTGCCTGTGTTTGATGCCAAGCTGCCTTTGGCCGAGTTGCCCGTGGGTTTGCCGTCTGACGTGTTGCTGCAGCGCCCCGACGTGCGCGCCGCCGAGCAGCAGCTGGTGGCTGCCAACGCGCAGATCGGCGCTGCCCGCGCGGCCTTTTTTCCGCGCATCAGCCTGACCGCCAGCGTGGGCACGGCCAGCACCCAGCTCTCCAACCTGTTCTCCAGCGGCTCGTGGGGCTGGACGCTGGCGCCCCAGGCGCTGCTGCCCATCTTCGACGCCGGGCGCAACCAGGCCGGCCTCGAATCCGCCCGGGCCGCGCAATCCATTGCGGTGGCGCAGTACGAAAAAGCCATTCAGACCGCGTTCAAGGACGTGGCCGATGCGCTGGTGGCGCGCGAACCCCTGGCCGACCAGTGGCGCGCCCAACAGGCGCTGCTGACGTCAGAGGCCGAACGCGCCCGCCTGACCGACCTGCGCGTCAATGGCGGTGTGGCCAGCCAGCTCGAACTGCTGGACGCACAGCGTTCGCTGTTCGGCGCCCAGCAGGCGCTGCTGCAAACGCGCCTGGCCTTGGCGCAGAACCAGGTGGCCTTGTACAAGGCACTGGGTGGGGGCTGGAAGACGCCGGGCTGACAGCCAGCGGCCGGCGGGGCAGGGCGGCGGGCTCAGCCGCCCGCCACATGGCCCAACCGCCGTGACAGCGACCGCCCGGTCTCCATCAAGGCCAGGGCCTGTGGGCCGTCGGCGCGCAGGTCCAGCAGGGCGCTGGGGCCGATGGCAGCGATGGCCAGCACCAGACGGCCAAAACCGTCGAACACCGGCACCGCCAGGGCGCTGAGGCCGGGCAGGAGGTCGTCCTGCACGCGGGCGATGTGCTGGCGCCGGATGTCGGCCAGTTCGGCCGCAAAGCCGGGCTCATCCAGGGCGCCGGCCGCGCCTTCCTCGGCCAGCGCGGCGGCGATTTCCGTGCGCTCGCGGAAGGCCGCGAACACCTTGCCCGTGCCGGTGCTGCGCAGCGACGCGGGCAGGCCGTGGCGCATGGACACGCGCACCGGCGTGGGGCCGTCCTCCACCCGGATGATGACCGGCCCGGTGGCGCCCCAGACCGCCGCCGACACGGTGCACCCCGCGCGCAGTGCCAGCGCCGGCATTTCGGCAATCACCAGGCGCACCGGGTCGAGCTGCTGCAGGCTGATCAGGCCCAACTGCATGGCCAGCGGCCCCAGGCCGTAGTGGCCGCTCAGCGGGTCCTGCTCGATCAGGCCCACCTTGCCAAAACTCACCAGATAGGGGTGCGATTTGGCCGGCGTCAGGCCGGCCGCGCGCGCCAGGTCTTTCAAGGCCATGGCCCGGCCCGAACGCGCCAGCGCCTTCAGCAACTGGCTGCCCACCTCGATGCTTTGAATGCCACGCGGGCCGCGGCCGCTGTGGCCGTCGGCGTCGCTGGTCGGTTCGTCGTGCTCGTGCGCTGGAACCGGATGGGAGGGTGTGGCGGGTGTCATGGGTGGCTTGGCTTTGGGCGGATTTTGCCAGTCTACGGGTTTTCACCTAAACAAATGAATTAGACAATGGCGAATTTGTTCGCTACCATTCGCGCATTCGTTTTTGAACAATCAGTTCGTTATTAACAAACTTCGAAACCCATGAGCACCAAAACCTTCGCCTCCGCAGCCGACCTGGAAAAAAAGACGGTCAGCTTCGACCGCCTGTCCGAGCACGCCTACGCCTACACCGCCGAGGGCGACCCCAACACCGGCATCATCATTGGCGACGACGCGGTGATGGTGATCGACACCCAGGCCACGCCGGTGATGGCGCAGGACGTGATCCGCCGCATCCGCGAGGTGACCGACAAGCCCATCAAGTACGTGGTCATGAGCCACTACCACGCGGTGCGGGTGCTGGGCGCGTCGGCCTACATGGCCGAAGGCGGCGAGCAGATCATTGCCAGCCGCGACACCTACGACCTGGTGGTCGAGCGCGGCCAGTTCGACAAGGACAGCGAGATCGGCCGATTCCCGCGCCTGTTCCAGAACGTCGAGAGCGTGCCCCCCGGCCTGACCTGGCCGACCCTGACCTTCGAGGGCCGCATGAGCCTCTGGCTGGGCACACTTGAAGTGCAGCTCATCCAGCTGGGTCGGGGCCACACCAAGGGCGACACGGTGGTGTGGATTCCGTCGGAAAAAATCCTGTTCAGCGGCGACCTGGTCGAGTTCGACGCCACCCCCTATGCGGGCGACGCCTACTTCCAGGACTGGCCACAGACGCTGGACAACATCGCCGCGCTCCAACCCGAAAAACTGGTGCCTGGCCGGGGTGCCGCGCTGCAGACCGCTGAGCAGGTGCAGGCCGGCCTGGCCGGCACGCGCGACTTCATCCGCGACCTCTACGCCAGTGTGCAAGCCGGTGTGGCCGCAGGCAAGGATTTGCGCCAGGTGTACGAGCAGACCTTCGCCGCCCTGCAACCCAAGTACGGCCACTGGGTCATCTTCAACCACTGCATGCCTTTTGACGTGACCCGCGCCTATGACGAGGCCACGCAGCACCCCGACCCGCGCATCTGGACGGCCGAACGCGACCGCCAGATGTGGCTGGCCCTCGAAGGCTGAGCCAGCTTTTCTATCCACCCCGGAGACAAACCCATGCAACGCAAAACATTCATCCAGTCCCTGCTGACCCTGGCCCTGGCCGCTGCCACCACCACCGCATCCGCGCAGGACAGGCCCATCGAATGGGTGGTCGGCTACGCCGCCGGCGGCGGCTCCGACGTGGTCGCCCGCATCCTGGCCGAGGCCATGTCCAAGCCCTTGGGCCGCACCATCATCGTGACCAACAAGCCTGGCGCGGGCACCAACATCGCGGCCGACCACACGGCCCGCTCCAAGGACTTCGGCAACATCCTTTTCACCGCCGATTTCGCCACACTCGCGGCCAACCCCACGTTGTTCAACAAGCTCAGCTACAACGCCGAGCGCGACTTCCAGCCCGTGGGCCTGCTGGTGCGTTTCCCCATGTTCCTGGTGGTGTCCAACAGCGTGCCGGCGAACAACCTCAAGGAATTTCTGGCCTGGGCCAAGGCGCAGAAGGACCCGGTGAGCTGGGGCTCGGCCGGCCTGGGCAGCCCACACCACCTGGTGGGCGAACTCTTCCGCGAACAGAGTGGCCTGAGCATGACCCACGTGCCTTACAAAGGCGCCGCACCCGGCGTGCAGGACGTGGTGGGCGGCCAGATTCCCGCCATGTGGCTGGACAGCGCCAGCGCCTATCCCTTCATCAACGGCAAGAAGCTCAAGGCCATTGCCGTGGCCAGCCCGGCCCGCCTGTCCACCATGCCCGAGGTGCCCACCGCACACGAGCAGGGCATCAAGGGTTTCGAGGGCTACGCGTGGCAAGGCCTGGTCGTGCCCACCGGCACGCCGCCCGAGACCACGGCCAAATTTGCCAGCGCGCTGCAGCAGGCGCTGGGGCAAACCGTGGTCAAGGCCCGCCTGCAGGCCATGGGCCTGGAAACGCTGCCGGGCACGCCCGAACACATGGCCGGCTACGCCCGCGCCGAGCGCGACAAATGGGGCGCCGTCATCACCAAAATCGGCGTCAAGCTGGACTGAGCAGGCGCTTTCACAGGAGCCTTGACATGCAGAAGACCTACACCTACCCCGAATACGCCTACGAACAAAGCCAGGAGCAGCGCGCGGGCGTGCTCAAGCGCCACCCGGTGGTCATCATCGGCGCCGGCCCCATGGGCCTGACCCAGGCGCTGGACCTGGCCCACCGGGGTGTGCCCAGCGTCGTGCTGGACGACAACAACACCGTCAGCGT
>JAUYSB010000082.1 GCA_030696525.1 Hydrogenophaga sp.
GGCTTGTCGATCACGGTCTCACCCGCCACGGGGGCCAGCGCGGGAATGATCTGGTTGCCCGGCTCGCCGCGCACAAGAATGCGGCCCATCGGCCCCACATCGCCGATGCGCAGGCTCGGGTTTCCGCGCAGGCGTTTGGCGGGCGGGCAGTCGTGCAGGTCGGGCGCGTGCGACTCGCGCGTGTGCACCACCATGCCGCCCGCGCGGCGCCAGGCACCCAGCGCGGCCTGGCAGGCCGGCACGATGGCCGCGAGCAACGCCACGTCGTTGCCCAGCGATTCGCCGAACCCGCCGGGCTCGATGAAGTCGCGCTGCATGTCGATGATGACCAGCGCGGTGTGCGCGATGTCGAAGTCGTAGGCGAAGGGTTGGGCGTCGATCTGCATGCTCAATGTCCTCCGCCCATGTGGGCGCCCAATGTTTGGCGGTTGGCGCTCGCGCCGGGGGTTTCGAACACGATGCGGCCTTCGCTCATGACCACGATACGGTCGGCCAGCTCGAGCAGCTCGTCCAGGTCTTCGCTGATCAGCAGCACCGCCCCGCCCTGCTCGCGCACCAGCAGCAGGCGGCGGTGGATTTCGGCCACGGCCGCGAAGTCCAGACCAAACACCGGGTTGGCCGCGATCAGCACGTTGATGTCGCCGGCCAGCTCGCGCGCCAGCACAGCGCGCTGCACGTTGCCGCCTGAGAGGCTGCGTATCGGCGCCAGCTCGCCGCGGGTCTTGATGCCGTACTCGGCAATCCACACCCGCGCACGGCGGCGCCACTGGCCAAAACGCAGCCAACCACCCACCGACAGCGGGGCCTGGTCGAAGTCGCGCAGCGCCATGTTCTGCGCCACGCTGAGGTCGCCCACACAGGCATTGCGCAAGGGCTCCTCGGGCAGGCTGCGCACGCGCAGGTGGGCGTTGTCCTTGCGGCGCGCCATGTAGGGCTGGCCCATCACCCGCACCTCGCCGCCCAGGCGGCGGCGCTGGCCGACCAAGGCCTCCACCAGCTCGCGCTGACCATTGCCCGACACGCCGGCCACGCCCAGGATTTCGCCGCCGCGCACTGACAGGTCCACACCGTGCACGGCGACTGTGCCCCGGTCGCCCATGGCGCTCAGGCCCTGGACCAACAGATGCGGCGGTCCAACACTCGCTGCCGTGTGCCGAAGCTCGGCGGGGATGGACGCCTCGCCGTTGTCCTTGTCGCCGTCGGATACCCCCAGGGTGGCTTCGCCCATCATGCGTTGTGCCAGTTGCTGCGGGCTGGTGTTGCGCACATGGCCGTGGAAGACGGCCTTGCCTCGCCGCAGCACCGTCACGTCGTCGGCAAAGGCGGTCACCTCGCGAAACTTGTGGGTGATGATGAGCACCGAGCATTGCCCCGCCTTTGCGATGGCGCGCACGTGGCCCAGCACCTCGTCGGCCTCCTGGGGCGTGAGCACCGAGGTCGGCTCGTCCAGGATCAGCAGACGTGGTTTCAGGTAAAGCTGCTTGAGCAGTTCGAGCTTCTGCTTTTCGCCGGCTGCCAGCTCGGCTGGGCGGGCATCGAGGTCGAGCCGGAAGGGGGTGCTGTCGAGGAACCGCGCCAGCTTCTCGCGCTCGCTGGCCCAATTCACCCAGGCCGGCAGGTCGCCACGGGCCAGCAACAGGTTCTCGGCCACTGTCATGCCTGGCGCCAGCGTGAAGTGCTGGTAGACCATGCCTATGCCCAGATCGCGCGCCACGGTCGGATTGGGGATGGCCTGCTCGCGGCCGTCCACCATCACACTGCCGCCATCGGCTTCCTGGTAACCGGCCACACACTTGACCAGGGTGCTTTTGCCGGCGCCGTTTTCGCCCAGCAACGCGTGCACCGTGCCAGGCTCCACACGCAAATTCACCGAATCCAGTGCGGTGAAGTCGCCGAAGACCTTGGTCAGGTTGTAGGTCTCCAGCGCCATGGCGCCGGTCGGCCTCGCATGGGGTTCGACCGGTGCAATCATGGCTGGTCCTCCAACGCGGCCATCAGCTCGCCCGAGGTGGCATGTGCGCCGAACACACCGCCTTGCATGGTGATCATCTTGAGCGCGGCCGCGTGGTTGCCCACATCGGTGGCGGCGGTGCAGTCGGACAGCAGCAGGCACTCGAAGCCCCGGTCGTTGGCCTCGCGCATCGTGGTGTGCACACAGACGTCGGTGGTGATGCCGGCCAGGATGAGGTTGCGCACGCCGCGCAGGTTCAGGATCAGCTCCAGGTCGGTGGCGCAGAAGCTGCCCTTGCCCGGCTTGTCGATCACCACCTCGCCCGGCAGCGGCGCCAGCTCGGGAATGATGTCCCAGCCCGGCTCGCCGCGCACCAGGATGCGACCGCAAGGGCCGGCGTCGCCAATGCCCAGGCCGCCCCGACCGATTTGCTGCGAACGCCAGCGTTTGTTGGCCGGCAGGTCCGACAGATCGGGCCGGTGGCCTTCGCGCGTGTGCATGACCGGGTAACCCAGTGCGCGCAGGCGGGCCATGAGGGTCTGCAGCGGTGCGATGGGCGCGCGGGTGAGCGATATGTCGTAGCCCATGCTGTCCACGTAGCCACCCACGCCACAGAAGTCGGTCTGCATGTCGATCACCA
This sequence comes from Hydrogenophaga sp., assembly GCA_030696525.1. GTDB lineage: Bacteria > Pseudomonadota > Gammaproteobacteria > Burkholderiales > Burkholderiaceae_C > Hydrogenophaga. The sequence goes on from JAUYSB010000082.1 coordinate 2,592, forward strand.
GCAGTGCGGTGTTCCCCGGGTGCAGGTCGCCGTTCCACGGCCAGGCATAGGGTTGGGCGTTGACGGTGGTGGGCATGGTAGAACTCAGCGGGAAGACGACAGCTCGGTCGGGCTGCCCTTGGCGATCTCACCGGGCCGGCAGGTGAACACCAGGATCAGCAGCGTGAGCGCGTACGGCAAGGTGTTGAACAGGTGGTAGCCCCAGCCCATGCCCACGCTCTGCAGGGCCGGGCCGATGGCGCCCGCACCGCCGAACAGCAGTGCTGCGCCCACACAGCGCAACGGGCTCCAACGGGCAAAAATCACCAGCGCCACCGCGATCAGGCCCTGGCCGCTGGAGATGCCTTCGTTCCAGCTGCCGGGGTAGAACAGGGTGAGCGAGGCGCCACCCAGGCCGGCGATCAGGCCACCACCGGCCGTGGCCGCAATGCGTATGCCGTTGACCGAATGGCCCAGGGCGCGGGTGGCCAGGGCCGAATCGCCCGCCAGGCGCACCAGCAGGCCAGCGCGGCTGCGTTGCAAGGCAAAGTGCAGGGCCACGGCCAGCAGCACGCCGAGCGGCAACAGCGCATTGACTTGCAGGGCGGTCTGCAACGCGGGCGAGTCGCTCCAGGCGCCCAGCGGCAGGGCCGGAATTTGCGGTGCCTGCGGCTGGATCAGTGGCTTGCCCAGGTAGAAGGCCAGGCCGGTGCCCAGCAGCATGAGCGCGATGCCGGTGGCCACGTCGTTGACACGGTCCAGTGAACACAGCAGGCCATGCAAGGTGGCCAAAGCCGCACCCGCCAAGGCCCCCACCAGCACGCCCACCCAGGGCGAGCCGCTGAGATAGGCACCACCAAAGGCAGCCATCGCCGAGAGCACCAGCACCCCCTCCAGGCCCAGGTTGATGCGGCCCGATTTTTCGGTCAGGCACTCGCCCAGGCTCACGAACAGAAAGGGCACGCCCACCCGCAGGGCGCCGCCGAGGATGCCGGCCAGCAGGCTGAGGAGGTCATCAGCGCTCATGCGATCTTGTCTCCCATGCCCAGTTGCACCGCTGTCGGTTCGCGGCGCGGGAGCAGCAGCGCACGCCAGTCCCAGCGGCGCTCACGCAGCGCTTCGCTGGCGAGGATGAGCACAAAGGCCAGGCCTTGCAACACCAGCACCGAGGCATCGGGCAGGCCCAGGCGGCGCTGCAGCAGGCTGCCCGCCGCGCCAAAGCCACCAAACAGGATGGCCACCGGGATGATGGCAATCGGGTGGTGGCGCGCCATGAAGGACACCAGGATGCCGGCGTAGCCGTAGCCGGCGATCAGCGAGGCGTTGGCGCTGGTGTGCACCGCTACCACCTCCACCGCACCCGCCAGCCCGGCTGCCGCGCCGCCCAGGGCGCAGGCCAGCAACACCAGGCGCGAGGCGGGCAAACCCACCAGTTGCGCAGCACGAAGGTTGCCTCCCACCACGGCCACCGCAAAACCCGAGGCGGTGAAACGCAGCCAGATGCCCAGACCCACGCAAGCCAGCACCCCAAGCGCCAGACCCCAGTGGATGTCCGAGCCCATGATGCCGCCGATGCGCAATGCCTCGTCCAGCGGCAAAGTGGAGGGCTTGTTGAGGCTGGCCGGGTCGCGCAGCGGGCCTTCCACCGCGTGTTTGAACAGGCCAATGGCCACGTAGGCCAGCAGCAGGCTGCTGATGGTTTCGTTGATGCCCCGGTAGCGGCGCAGGGCACCGGCCACCACCGTCCAACCAGCACCGGCCAACGCCCCCGCAAGACACACCATGGCCGTGCCCAGCACGTTCTGCGGCAGCACCAGCACATAGGGCAAGGCCGCGCACGCCAGGCCGCCGAGCACCAGAGCGCCCTCGGCCCCGATCACCACCAGGCCGGCCCGCGCGGGGATGGCCACACACAGCGCGGTCAGCATCAGCGGGGCGGCACGTTGCAAGGTGTTCTGCCACGAGAACCAATCGCCGAAGGCACCCTTGAACAAGGTCACCCACACGTCCACCGGGCTCACGCCCGCGAACCAGACGAAAACCCCGAACAGCAGCAGCGCGGCCGCGATGGCCAGCACCGGCAGGGCGATGGACTTGAACAAATCGTTCATGGCCGGGCGCGGGCAAGCCAGCTCAGATCGAACCGATCACACCTTCCACCAGGTAGTTCATCTTTTCGAGTTCGAGGTCGGTCTGCTTGAGCGTCTTGCCGGCTGCGATGACGGTGTTGCCCTTGTTGTCCTTGAGCGGGCCCTTGAAGATGTCGAACGTGCCCGCGATCATCTTGGCCTTGATGTCATCGGCGTTCTTCTTGGCGGCCTCGCTCACGGCCGGGCCGTAGGCCGACATCTTGACAAAACCCTCCTTGAGCCCGCCGCGCAGGAAGTTGGGGTGCGGCTTGCCGGTCTGCGCCGCCTCGATGATGGTCTTGTAGGCGGTGAGCCAGTTCCACTCGGCGCCGGTCAGGTAGGTCTGGGGCGCGAGCTTGGCCTGGCTGGCGTGGTAGCCGCAGACCATCTTGCCGCGCTTGGCCGCCGTCTCAACGATGACCTTGGGTCCGTCCACGTGCATGGTGAAGACGTCACAGCCCTGGTCGGCCAGGCTGTTGGTGGCCTCGGCCTCCTTCACGGCCATGGACCAGTCGCCGGTGAAGATCACGCTGCAGGTGATGCCGGGCTTGACCGAACGCGCCCCCATCAAAAAGGCGTTGATGTTGCGCAGCACCTGCGGGATGGGCTTGGCCGCCACGAACGCGATCTTGTTCGACTTGGTCATGTGGCCGGCGACCACGCCATTGAGGTACTGGCATTCGTCGATGTAGCCGAAGTAGCTGCCCACACTTTTGGGGTGTTTGCCTTCGGTCCACATGCCGCCGCAGTGGGCAAATCGCACCTCGGGGTTCTTGGCTGCCAGGGCCAGGATGTGCGGATCGAAGTAACCGAAGGAGGTGGGGAACAGCAGCTTGGCGCCGTCCTGCGCGATCATGCCCGTCATGGTCTTTTGCACGGCCGCCGTCTCGGGCACGTTCTCTTCTTCCACCACCTTGATGCCGGGCATCTTGCGCAACTCGGCCGCCGCCTGGGCCTGGGCCTGGTTGTAGCCGTAGTCGTCGCGCGGGCCCACATAGATCACGCCCACGGTCAGCGGCGTCTGGGCATTCGCCAGCAGGCCCCAGCTGCCCAGCGCCGTGGTGGCGCCCAGGGCGGTGAGCGATTTCATGGTGTCGCGGCGGTTGGGGCGAAATCCTGCGTTCATGGTGGGGCTCCAGCGGTGGGTTGATCAACAAAGGTGCACCAGCGCACCGTTTGGTTATCCAATCTTGGATACAAGATGCAATGCATAAAACGTGCCTGTCTGGCCATCAGGTCTCGGGCATCAGGCTCACGTGGGCGGCCACCACACGCCAGCCCTCGGGCAGGCGCAGCCAGGTCTGGCTCTGGCGGCCCACGCGGGTGCTGCCCTCGCGCACGAACTCGATGTTCGTGGTGGCGAAATCGCGCCCGTAGGTGGTGATGGCGGTGCGCACAATGGTGCGCGCCAGCCCCACCGCGGGGCGTGCGTTGCGGAAGGCGCGGATCGCCTCCATGCCGTAGAGGTTTTCCCCCGCGCCATAACGCAGGGTGTGCGGGCTGTCCCAGAACAGCTCGTCGAGCACGTCCACCAGGTTGTTCACCAGCGCGTCCTCGTAGCGGGCGAACACCGCCGTGACTTCGGCCAGTACGTCGGGGTCGTTGATGCTGTGGTTCATGAGAACAAGGGCTCCTGGGGGGCAAGGCGGGCGGTGGTGACGCCACGGGTTTCCAACTCGGCCGCCACCCGCAGCGCGAGGTCTTCGCGCCAGGGCGCGGTGATCACCTGCACGCCCAAAGGCAGGTGGTGGCCGGGCGACCACACGGGCACCGCCACCACCGGCAGGCCGATGCACGAGATGGGCTGGGTGAGCACACCCATGTGCGGGCGCAGCGGGTGGCGCTGGCCGCCGATGTCCAGCCACTCGCTGCCAATAGGCGTGGCCGCCGTGGGCGTGGCCGGGGCCAGCAACACGTCAAAACGTTCGAACAGCCGGGCCGCCGCCTGGGCATAGGCGTGGCGCACACGCTGGGCCCGGGCCACCCAGGCGGCCGGCAGCAGGGCGCCGGCCAGAAAACGGTCGCGCGACAGCGGTTCGAAATCACCGGCGCGGCGGCGCAAGTCGTCCAGGTGCAAGGCGCCGCCTTCCGAATTGGTGATCAGAAACGCGGCCGCCCGGCCCGCTTCGACCAGCGGCAGCTCGACCTGCTCGTGGGCGTCCAGCGCCCGGGCCACCTGGGCCAGCGCGGCCAGGGCCTGCGGCTGGGCATTGGTCTGGAAATGGCCGCCCAGCACGCCGATGCGCAGCCCGGTGGCACCCCGGTCCAGCAGCGGCGTCACCGCCTCGACGGCGCGCTGTGCGCAGCCCGGGTCACGCTGTGGGCCTGCGCCTTCTGGGCCTTGCATCAGGTCGTAGCTCAACGCCAGGTCGCGCACCGAGCGCGCCAGCGGGCCGAGGTGGTCGAGGCTGGACACAAAAGGGTAGCTGCCGGTGCGGGGCAGACGGCCAAAGGTGGGCTTGAGTCCCAGCACACCACACAGCGAGGCCGGCACGCGGATGGAGCCGTTGGTGTCCGAACCCAGGGTGAGCGGTACCTGCCCTGCTGCCACCGCTGCGCCGCTGCCGCCCGACGAGCCGCCCGCGATGCGGCTGAGGTCGTGCGGGTTGTGGCAGGCGCCCTGGTGGCTGTTCTCGGTGGTGAAGCCATAGGCGTACTCGTCCATGTTGAGTGCGCCCACCAGCACCGCGCCGGCCGCCTCCAGCCGCTGCACCAGCAGGGCGTCGGCGCGCGCGGGTGGCGCCTCGCGCTCGATCTTGGAGCCGGCCAGCGTGGCCAGGCCCGCGACGTCGAACAGGTTCTTGACGGCGAAGGGCACCCCCAGCAGCGGCAGCGTGGCCAAACGCCCACGCTGGTCGTCGATGGTGGCCGCACGCGCCAGCGCGCGTTCCGTGGTGACGGCCGTGAAGGCGTTGACCTGCGCATCGCTGCGGCCGATGTGGCGCAGGCTGGCGCCCACCAGTTCGGTGGCACTGCATTCGCCGCTGCGCACGGCCTGGGCCATGGCCACGGCGTCACCGAGCAACAGCTGTTCGGCCGCGCTCATGCCAGGCCCCCGCCGTCGGCGTGGCGCAGCGGCGCCACCGGCACAAAGGCCATGGCCGGTTCGGTGCTGGCGTCGAGATCGACGGCCTGCACCACGTCCGCAAACTGTGCGGCCAGGGCGAAGTAGCGCAACACACCGGCGCGGTGGGCTGGGTCCAGCGGCAGGTCCAGCGCAGACGCGGCGGCGTCCACATAGGTCTCGATCTGGGCCGGCGTCATCGACGCACCTCGCGCTGGAAGATCTCCAGGCTGAGCTTCTTGGTCGCCACAAAGGACGGCTCGGACAAGGTGGCCACGGTGCGCGGGCGGGCGTCGTCGTAGCTCAGGATTTCGGCCACGCGGGTGGGACGTTTGGTCAGCAGCAGCACCTGGTCGGCGAGGTAGACCGCTTCCTCCAGGTCGTGCGAGACCAGCAGCATGGTGGTGCCGGTCTGCATGAACACCTCCTGCAGCTTCTCGCGGATGAACAGCGTCATCTCGAAGTCCAGCGCCGAGAAAGGTTCGTCGAGGAAGAGCACCTCGGGGCCGGGTGCCAGCGCACGCATGATGGAGGCGGTCTGCTGCTGCCCGCCCGAGAGTTCGTAGGGGTAGCGGTTCAGGTCGAACTTGACGTCGAAACTCGCCACCAGCTCGGCCATGCGGCGGTCCACCTCGGCCTTGCTGCGCCCTTCGAGCTTGAGCGGGTAGGCGATGTTGTCGATGGTGCGCATCCAAGGGAACATGGCCTCGCGGTAGTTCTGGAACACGTAGCCGATCTTGGTGTCCTTGAGGCTTTTGCCATCGAACAGGATCTCGCCCGCGTCGATGGGAATCAGACCCGCGATCATGTTGATCAGCGTGCTTTTGCCGCAGCCGTTGGGCCCGAACACCGAGACGATCTTGTGTTTGGGGATGTCGAGGTCGAAGTGTTCGTACAGCGGCCAGCCGGCGAAGTACTTGGTCAGACCGCGGATGGTGATGTGCGTGCCGGTGGGGCCGGGCTGGAAGGCCGGTGCGGGCACGTCGGCAAACACGGGGGCGTTCAGGACTTCGGTCATCGTCCACTCCAATGCACGATGCGGCGCTCGATCAGCAGGAACAGCACGTTGAGTACGTAGCCGAGTGCGCCGGCCGCCAGGATGGACGCGTACATGTCCTTCACGTTCATGACCTGCTGGGCGTTGATGATGCGGTTGCCCAGGCCGCTGTCGGCGCCGATGAACATTTCGGCCACGATGACAATGACCAGGGCCATGGACACCGCCGAGCGCAGGCCCACGAAACTGGGCTGCAGGCTCTCCCACAACAAGACGTCGCGGAACACCTGCCAGCGTGTGGCCCCCATGACCTTGGCCGCCATCACCCGCTGCTTGCGCGCGTTGATGACGCCGTAAGCGCTGTTGAACACCACGATGAGCAGGGCGCCAAAGGCGGCGATGGCGACCTTGTTGATGTCGGACACGCCGAAGATCATGAGGAACAGCGGGATCAGCGCCGACGACGGTGTGGAGCGGAAGAAGTCGATCAGGAACTCCACGCTGCGGTAGGCCTTTTCGTTGCTGCCCAGCAGCACGCCCAGCGGCATGCCCAGTGCGGCGGCGATCAGAAAGGCCTGCACGGTGCGCCAGACGGTGACGGCGGAGTCGCCCAGCAGCGGGCCGCCGGCCAGGCCGTTGATCAGTGCGCCCAGGGCGGCCAGCGGCGGCGGCAACAGGATGGGCTTGATGAAGCCCAGCCGCACCACGAGGTCCCAGAGGATGAACAGCAGCACCGGCCCCACGAAGGGCAGGGCCCGGCTCCAGTCGAAGGCGCGCACGGCGACCGGCCTTTCGCCGGCCACCGCCGGTGGCGTCCAGGGTTTGCCCGTCTCGGCGGGCAGGGCTGTGGGCGTGCTCATGGCACTCAGCCTTTGTAGAGCATGGAGTCGACCATCAGGCGCGAGGTAAAGATGCCCTTTTCAGAGAACAGGTCGAAGAACTTCTGGAAGTGGGCGATGTCGGCCGGCGTGAACTCGCTGTACATCGTGTAGGCGGCCAGTGGCACCTCGCCGGTCAGCGGGCCCTCGATGGCGGTGTAGCCCTTGAGGTACTGGCGCGCATCGGCGGCCTTGGTGCGCACCAGCTCCACGCCCTTGCCATACGCGGCCACAAAGCGCTTGGCGGCCTCGGGGTTGGCCTTGATGTAGCTGGACGTGAGCGAGGCCGAGCCGCCAAACCACGGCGCCATCGGATCGCCCAGGATGTAGCGCGCGATCACGCCCGCCTCCAGCATGCGGGTGGCACCGTTGAGGCGGCCTATGGTGCCGGTGGGCTCCAGTGTGTAGCAGCCGTCCACCTGGCCCGCCGCCAGCGCCGCCACGTGTTGGCCGATGGGCAGCTCGACCACCGTGGCACCGGTGGCGCCGGCGCGCTCCAGCACGGTTTTGGCCAGGGTCACGTTCTGTATGCCAGGGCCGGAGGCGACCCGCTTGCCCTTGAGGTCGGCGATGGTCTTGGCGGTGCTGGCGGTGGGCACCAGCACCTGGTCAAGCACGTTCTTGGCGTTGCTCGGGTTGCAGCAGAATATCTTGAAGGTGCCGGGCGCGGCAAGCTCGCCGATGGCGATGTTGGCCGAGCCGGTGCCGTTGGCGCTGGCATCGCAGCGACCGGCCAGCATGGCCTCCATGATCTGCTGCGCACCCGCGTAACGCTGCACCTCCACGTCAAGGCCGGCGGCCTTGAAGTGGCCCAACTCGACCGCGGAATAAAAGGGCAGACCGGCCGCGATGGGCCAGTAGCCCACGCGTATCTTGGTGGCGCTCTGCGCACGCACCAGGGCGGGCGCGGCCAGGGCCGCCACCGCAAGGCCTGAAGCCTGCAACATGTGGCGCCGCGACGGGGAAGGCTTGGTGGATGACATGACAGACTCCTTGAGGTTGATGGGCTAGAACAGCGGTTTCACGGGGTGGTAAGGGCTTGGCTTGCCTTGATCTCGGCGATGTAGGCGCGCCAGCCGCCCAGGTGGCTGATGTCCCGCGCGTCAGCCAAGGCCCAGGGCTCGCAGATGAAGCCTTGCACCGTGGTGCCGTCGGTCAGGTTCAGCGTCCCTATGCCCAGCGGGGCAGGAATCAGGGCCACGAAGCTTCCGAATTGGCTTGCCGGCATCGACCAGACCTCAACAGCGATGGCGGTGCCCTGCCCCGGCGCCACCCTCAGCAAGCCTGGTTTGGGCGGCACCGTGCCGGGCAGCGCAAACAGCCGGTAATCGGCCGCGGTGTGCGTCTTGCGCAGCAAGACCGCGCTGCGTTCGGTCAGCTGGCTGTTGAGCGGCATGCCCGAGAGGTGCGCGCCCACCACTGCCACCTCCACCATCGGCTCAGCGGCTGGAAGTGGCAACGCCTGCAAAGGCGGCAAAGGCGCACCGGTGGCGCCCTGCGTGAGGCCTGTGCTGTGGTGGTAGCGCTGAGCCAGGTCGAGCAACGCCCAGTCGCTGCCAGCCGGTGCGATCAACGTGACGCCAAACGGCAAGCCATCGTCGCGCAGGCAACTTGGCACAGCGATGGCGGCGTGGTCGAGCAGATTCACAAAATTGGTGTACTCGCCCAGCTCACGGTTCAGGCGCACCGGGTCGGCCAGCATGGCGTCGATGGTGGGGAAGGTGGGCGCTGTGGGCACCACCAACACATCGATGTGTTCCCACAACGGCGCCACACGCTGTGCCAGCGCGCGCAGTTGTGTCTGTGCGTCGAACACATCGGCGGCGGTGTACTGTTTCGCGCGAGCGAGGATGCCGCGCACCGGCTCCACGACCTCGCTCTCATGGGCATCGAAGAAGGTCCGTATCGCGGCGTAGCGCTCAGCCACGAGGGCGCTGTCGTAGAGCAGGCAAGCGACCTCGCTGAGTGGGCTGTAGTCGATGGGCACGGCGACGCCGCCCAGGGCCTCCATCAACAACACCGAGTGCGCAAAGGCGGCCGCGTTCATGCTGTCACCAAAGAAGCACAACTCGCGGGGCACCCCAAACCTGAACCCTTGCGTCCACATGCTGCCTCGCAAAGGCAAGTCGCGCGAATAGGGGTCTTCAGCGTCAAACCCCTTTGTGGCCTGGAAAACCCGCGCCGCTGTGCCGACGGTACGCGCGAATATTGAGACGCAGTCAACGCTTTGGGCGGCTGGTAGAACGCCATGCGTGCTCAGCAGGCCCTTGCTGGGCTTGAAGCCGACGATGTTGTTGAGTCCGGCAGGCACGCGGCCAGAGCCTGCGGTGTCCGTGCCCAGGGCGAAGTCCACTTGGCCGGTGGCCACCACCACGGCCGAGCCCGAACTGGAGCCGCCCGACACACGGGTGTGGTCAAACGTGTTGGGGACAGCACCAAATGGCGAGCGCGTGCCATTGAGTCCACAGGCAAACTGGTCGAGGTTGGTTTTGCCGACCAGACACGCACCAGCATCGAGCAGGCGGCGCACCACACTGGCGTGATCAGTGGGTGTGTAAGCAAACGCAGGGCAGGCCGCCGTGGTGGGCACGCCGGCCACGTCGATGTTGTCTTTGACGGCACATTTCAAACCCGCCAGAACACCGTCGGTGCGCCTGATCACTGGCTCATGCAGGTGCGTGATCCACGCAGCAGCCAGCGGGTCGGGTGTTGGGCTCGAAGAGGCAGCGGCGGTGGGAACCATTTTTGTGCGTCCTATCTTGGATACAAGAACGGATGCAAAAGCTGTGCCAACAAGCGGGGTTGTTTTTGAGCCCACACGGCCGCACGGGTTGCCTTTCGCCGCCCAAGCCGCCCAAGCCGCGCGGACCGCGGCCGTTGACACAGGATCGCAGTGCGCAGGTCAGCCGACGAAACCAGGACGGCAGTCCTGCCCAGGCCTCCTCGCGCACACCCGTGGATGGCCCCGAGGCGTCCCAACCAAAGAATGCTTTTTGGGGGTTCCCTCGGCAGATTGAAGAGGTCGGCGCCCTCAATGCGCCTGTTGCCCGAGCGCCACCGCCCCAGGCATGGGCTGATCGTGGTCTGTCACAGGCAGGCGCAAGGGCAGCGTATCGGCACGACCCCTGCCGCTCACTTGGGCGGCCGAAAGCCCTGCAGGCGTTCCAACAAAAACTCGGCAAAGGCCTCGGCAGCCGGCGGCACGGCGCGCACCGTTGAACGGTACACACACACCTGGCGGATGACCTCCGGGTCTTTCACGCGGCGCATCACCAGGCCCAAGGGCTGGGCCACCACGCCCACATAGGCGGGCGCCAGCGTGGCGGCCAAGCCCTGGGCCGCGATGCCCAGCGCCGTGGAAATGTTGTCCACGATGTCCACTGGGTGGATGCGGGTGCCTTCAGGGGCATTGGCGTGCATCTGCGCCACGCTGCGTTCGTGGTCGCGTCCGGCCGCCACCAGGGTCGCATCGCGCAAATCCTGCCAACGCAGCGACCTGCGCCTGGCCAGGGGATGATCCGGCGCGCACCACAGCACCCACGGGCTGTCGAACGCAGGCGTGGCCAGCACCTGGCCCAGACCAGGTCGGTCGGGCCCCACGGCCAGGTCGATGTCGCCCGCAGACACCCGGTCCACAAGAGCGTCCACCGGGGTATCGCGGATGCGGATCACCACCTTGGGCCGCTCCTCGTTGAAGGCCCGCACGATGGCGGGCAACACCGCACTGGCCAGCACAAGGGGCGCGCCCACACGCACCACGCCCGAGGCGCGGTTGCGCACGTCGGCCGCCGCCGCTTCGGCCAGATGCACATGGCGAAGCGCGGTCTGTACCGCCGCCAAAAAGTCCCGGCCGGCGCTGGAGAGATCCACCCGCCGGGTGCTGCGGTCAAACACCCTGAAGCCGATGGTCGATTCCATCTCGGCGATGAGCTGGCTCACGGCCGACGACGACAAACCCATCTGCTCACCTGCCGACGCGAAGCCGCGCAGATCGGCCACGGCCACAAAGGCTTCGAACTGTCGCAGGGTCAGGCGGGTCAGTGGCATGGTTTGATTATCTACCTCAGCTTACGAGTAGCCGATTATTCATTGATTGTGGTTTGGAGTGTGTCCCACGAGACTGCGGCCTTCGCCAACGCATCCACACCGCAACGGAGACACCGTGAACCTGAGCCCCCAGCTCCACGCGCAACTGGCCGTCCAGCTGCACAACGCACAACGCAGCCGCGTGCAGGTCGAGCAGTTCTCGAAACTGCACCCCCAGATGGACATCGAAGACAGCTACGCCATCCAGCGCGCCTGGATGGACCTCTGCCTGGCCGAAGGGCGGCGCGTCATCGGCCACAAGATCGGCCTGACCTCGCGCGCCATGCAGCTGGCCTCGCAGATCACCGAGCCCGACCACGGCACGCTGCTGGACGACATGCTGCTGCGCGACGGCGCCGAGATTCCCACCAGCCGCTTCATCCTGCCGCGCTTCGAGGTGGAACTGGCCTTCATCCTGGCCAAGCCGCTGCAAGGCCCGAACGTGAGCCTGTTCGACGTGCTCAACGCCACCGATTTTGTGGTGCCGGCGCTGGAGCTGATCGACGCCCGCATCGAACAGTTCGATCGCCACACCAAAGCGCCGCGCAAGGTGCTGGACACCATCGCCGACAACGCGGCCAACGGTGCCATCGTGCTGGGCGGGCGCCCCATGCGACCCGACGCGGTGGACTGGCGCTGGGCTGGCGCCCTGCTGTTCAAGAACGGCGTGATCGAAGAGTCCGGCCTGGGTGCGGCCGTGCTCAACCACCCGGGCAATGGCGTGGCCTGGCTGGCCAATCGGCTGGCCTTGCACGGCGAATCGCTGCAGGCCGGCGAAATCGTGCTGGGCGGCTCCTTCACGCGGCCCGTGGCCTGCGCGGCGGGCGACGTGTTCCACGCCGACTACGGTCCGCTGGGCTCCATCTCGGCGAGGTTTGTGTGATGACCACGCCCGACAACCCCTTCAAGCGGGCCCTGCAAGCGGGCCGCCGACAGATCGGCCTGTGGCTGGGCCTGGCCGACCCGTACGCGGCCGAAATCTGCGCCGGCTGCGGCTTCGACTGGGTGCTGATCGATGGCGAACACGCGCCCAACGACCTGCGCCAGATGCTGAGCACCTTGCAGGCGCTGGCACCTTACCCCGTGCACCCGGTGGTGCGCATCCCGGAAGGCAACCCCACGCTGATCAAGCAGGTGCTGGAGATCGGCGCCACCACACTGCTGGTGCCCATGGTGGAATCGGCCGAACAGGCCCGCGCCCTGGTGCGCGCCATGCGCTACCCGCCCGAAGGCACACGCGGCGTGGGCAGCGGCCTGGCCCGCTCATCGCGCTGGAACAGCCACCCCCGCTACCTGCACGAGGCCAACGAGCGTGTGTGCCTGCTGGTGCAGGTGGAGACGGCCTCGGCCGTGGCGCAGCTGGCCGACATCGCAGCGGTCGAGGGCGTGGACGGCGTGTTCATCGGCCCGGCCGACCTCTCGGCCTCCATGGGCCACCTGGGCCAGCCGACCCACCCCGAGGTGCGCACCGCCATCGAACAGGCCTTGGCCACCATCCTGGCCGCCGGCAAGGCGCCGGGCATCCTGTGCACCGACGAAACCCTGGCACGCCACTACATCGCGCTGGGTGCCCGTTTTGTGGCGGTGGGCGTGGACACCACGCTGCTGACGCAGTCGGCACGTGCCCTCGCTGCCCGCTTTCAAGATGACCAGCCGGCGTCAGCCAAGACACCCAGCGGGTATTGAACGTCAGATGAACCCATTGCTCACCTCTTTGCGCGAAGCCTTCGCGGGCCGGCTCCTGCTTGAGGCGACCGACACCGCCGCCTTCCTCACCGACTGGCGCCACAAATGGACCGGCCAGGCCCTGGCCGTGGCCCAGCCCGACACCCCCACCGACGTGGCCGCCGTGCTGCGCTGGTGCCACACCCACCAGGTGCCTGTGGTGCCCCAAGGCGGCAACACCGGCCTGTCCGGCGGCGCCACGCCCGACGCCAGCGGGCAGGCGCTGGTGCTGTCGCTGACCCGGCTCAAGCGCGTGCGTGCCATCGACCCCATCAACAACACCATCACCGTGGACGCCGGTGTCACCCTGTTGCAGGTGCAGGAAGCCGCACAACAGGCCGGCCGCCTGTTTCCCTTGGGCCTGGCCGCCGAGGGCAGCTGCACCATCGGTGGCAACCTAGCCACCAACGCCGGTGGCGTGCAGGTGCTGCGCTACGGCAACGCCCGCGAGCTGTGCCTGGGCCTGGCCATGGAGCGCGACTGGCTGAGCGACGCCGCCTTGTCCAGCAGCCTGTCGCAGTGCCAGGCCCTGTGGGCCTTGCGCGAAGACATCTCCGAAGCACAAGGCGCCGAGGGCACAACCATCAAACACGACATCGCCCTGCCCATTTCGCGCATCGCGGACTTCATCGAGCACACCAGCGCGGCCATCCACGCGCGCTTCGACGGCGTGCGCCTGGTGGTGTTTGGCCACCTGGGCGACGGCAACCTGCACTTCAACCTCTCGCCCGCCACCGACCGCCTGGGCCCCGACCACAGCGCCGCCTTCGTGGCCTTGGAGGCGCCGCTCAACCGCCTGGTGCACGACGCCGTGGTGGCGTGTGGCGGCTCCATCTCTGCCGAACACGGCCTGGGCGTGCTGCGGCGCGACGAATCGGCCCGCTACAAGGCGCCGGTGGAGCTGGCGCTGATGCGCGCCATCAAACAGGCGCTGGACCCGCTGAACCTGATGAACCCCGGCAAAACCCTCACCTGATCGAGAACACACCCCATGACCTCACCCCCACTCGACGTAGCCGGTTTCCCGGTCTCGCCCGACCACTACATCAACGGCCAGCGCGTGGCCTCCAACACCCGCTTTGAATTGTTCTCGCCCATCGACCAGCGCCTGCTGGGCGAGGTGTGCGAGGGCGGCGAGTCGGAAGTTCAGGCCGCCATCGCCGCCGCGCAGCAGGCCTTCCCGGCCTGGTCGGCCCTCACGGCCGCCCAGCGCAAGCCCTACCTCGACCGCTTTGCCGACGAGATCGGTCAGCGCGCCGATGCGCTGTGCCAGCTGGAAAGCGTTGATGCCGGTGTGCTGCTCTCGCGCATGCGCCACGGCGTGGTGCCACGCGCCATGCTCAACATCCGCTGGTTCGCCGAACACGCGCTGGACCTGCAGAACCGCCCCATCGACACCGAACAGGCCCACCACATCGTGCGCCACGACCCGGCCGGTGTGGTGGTCATCATCACGCCCTGGAACGCGCCACTGATGTTGTCCACCTGGAAGCTGGGGCCGGCGCTGGCGGCGGGCAACACCTGCATCCTCAAGCCACCCGAGTGGGCGCCGCTCACCTGCTCGCTGCTGGCCGACGCGGCCCATGCCGCAGGTCTGCCGCCGGGGGTTTTCAACGTGGTGCAAGGTACCGGCGCCAACACAGGTGCGCAGCTGGTGAGCGACCCGCGCATCGCCCGCGTGTCCTTCACCGGCTCGGTGCCCACCGCCAAGTGGATCGCCCAAGCCGCGGGCGCCAACCTCGTGCCCTGCAGCCTGGAGCTGGGCGGCAAGAGCCCCTTCATCGTGCTGGAAGACGCCGACATCGCGGGTGCCGCCGCCACCGGCGCGCTGATGTACCGCAACGCCGGCCAAGTGTGCCTGGCGGGCACACGCTTTCTGGTGCACGAGCGGGTGCGCGACAGCTTCGTGGCCGCCATGTTGGCGCAGGTCGAGCGGCTCACCGTGGGCGACCCGCTTGACGAGGCCACCGAGGTCGGTCCCATCATCCACCCGCGCCAGGTCGATCGGGTGCTGGGTTTTGTGGACCGCGCCGTGGCCGGTGGCGCACGGCTGCTGTGGGGCGGCGCACGCCACGCCTTTGGCGCCCAGTACATCCAGCCCACCATGCTGACCGACCTCCAGCAGGACGACGAGATCGTGCAGAACGAGGTGTTCGGCCCGGTGCTCACGCTGCAAACCTTTGCCAGCGACGACGAGGCCGTGGCACTCGCCAACGGCACCGACTACGGCCTGGGCGGCGTCTGCTACGGCAACACCGAGCACGCCACCGCCGTGGCGCAACGGGTGCGCACCGGCTTCATCTGGGTCAACAGTTTCGGCATCCGCGATCTGGCAGCCCCCTTTGGCGGCATCAAACGCTCGGGCGTGGGCCGCGAAGGCGGCGACTGGAGTTTCGAATTTTTTTGCGACGTCAAGGACGTGGTGGTGCCCAAAAAGCCATTCACGGCCAGCTTCAGTCACCGCTGACAAGCTCTTCCATCACAAAGGACACACCATGGGACAGATCACAGGCGCGGCCATCGTGTCGCACCACCCCGGCCTGATGCAGTGCGAAGACTTTCGCAAACTGATGGGCGCGGGCCAGGACTCGGACCTCATCGCCGGCTACGCCCGGCTGCGCGAGAAGATCACCGCCGCACGGCCCGATGTGGTGCTGGTGTTCGACTCGCACTGGTTCACCACCGGCTACCACCTCATCGACGGCGGCGCGCGCTACCAGGGCAGCTACATCTCGGACGAAATGCCGTGGTACCTGCACGGCGTGCCCTACGACTATCGGGGCCATCCCGAGTTCGCCCTGGCGGTGGAGGCCGTGGCCAAGGAACAAGGCGTGCCATCCCGTGCCATCTGCCACCCCGATCTGGGACGCCAGTACGCCACCATCAACCTGGTCAAGCAACTGCGCCTGGAGCTGACGGACGTGCCCGTGGTGTCGGCCAGCTGCTGCCAGAACTGCGACTGGACCCATTTCCTCCAGGCCGGCGAGGTGATCGGAGAAGCCATTCGCCGCAGCTACCTGCGGGTGGTGATGCTGGCCAGCGGTGCTTTGAGCCACCGCTTCAACCGCATCGACTGGACGCCCAAGCACCCACGCATCTTCCACGAAACCAACGTCTCCAGCCCCGAGAACGTGGCCAGCGACAAGGCCGCCATCGAGCTGTTCAAGCAAGGCCGGCACGACACCATCCTGGCCAACTGGGACAGCGAGTACCGCAGGCGCACCTGGGAGGCCTTTGGCGGCCACTACCTGCAGATGCTGGGCGCCCTCGGCGGGGCCGACTGCCGTGCGCGCGGCGAGGTGCTCTCCGACTACGAAAACGCGCGTGGCACAGGAAACATCCACATCTGGTTCGACACGCCGGAAGCCAGCGCATGAACTTCGAATTCCCCTTCACCGAACTGCCTGCGGTGATGTGCGGGCCGCGCGTCGAGCGCCGCCGCGTGCTGATCGGCGGCAGCGCCTTCTGGGGCACCATGGTCGAAGCCGGTCCACAGCAAGGGCAACTGCGCCTGGACGATGGCCGCGTGCTCGACCCCACCACCCTGCCCCACCTGCCGCCGGTCAACCCCAGCAAGATCATCGCGGTGCACATCTCGTACAGCTCACGCAGCTTCGAAACCCGCAACCAGCCCAAGCCCACCGAGACGCCGACCTACTTCACCAAGCCGCCGACGTCGCTCAATGGTCACTGCGGCCAGATCCTCAAACCGGCCGACTGCAAGTACCTCAACTACGAGGGCGAATACGCGGTGGTGATCGCCAAGACCTGCCGCAACGTGACGCCCGACGAGGCCTGGGACTTCATCGAAGGCTTCTGCCCCGCGCTGGACATGGGCCTGCAGGACTTCCGCGACACCGACCAGGGCAGCATGCTGCGCGTCAAGGGCGCCGACACCCTGCTGCCCATCGGGCCCGGCATCGTGCGCGGCGTCAACCTGTTCGAGCAAACCCTGCGCACCTACGTGAACGGCCTCGTGGTGCAGGAAGCGCACATCGGTGACGAGATCATCTGGGGCCCGCACTACGTGATCGCCGACATCGCGCGCCACATCACCCTGCTGCCCGGCGACGTGATCCTGATGGGCACGCCCTGCCACTCGCGTTCGGTCGATCCGGGCCAGGTGGTCGAGTGCGAAATCACCGGCCTGGGCCGCGTGAGCGGCACCGTCACCGCCGTGGCCGCGCCGCGTGCCGCCGCACTGGGCGTGGGCCACGCGCCCACCGACAGCCCCGAGGTGCGCCGCGTGGCGCTGGGTTTTGACGAACGTGTGCCCGACACCTTCAAGAACAACCTGCGCCTGTCCAAAACCGGCCACTGATCCGCCATCCCTTTCACCCAACACAACCGGAGACCTTCCCCATGTTCACCCAACGCCGTCAATTGCTGCAGCTGGCCCTGGGCAGCGCCGCCAGCACCCTGCCCCTGCTGGGCCAGGCGCAAACCGCCGAGAGCGCCAAGATCCTCGCCGGCTTTGCCGCCGGCGGCACCATCGACACGCTGGCACGCCGCGTGGCCACCAAAATGGGTGGCGGCTACGCCCGATCCGTGGTGGTGGACAACCGCCCAGGCGCCGGTGGCCAGATCGCCATCTCCGCGCTCAAGGCCGCCGCGCCCGACGGCAACACGCTGCTGGTCACGCCCATGTCCATGCTGGGCATCTACCCCCACACCTACCGCAAGCTGCCCTACGACCCGGTGGCCGACCTCACGCCGGTGTCGCTGGGCGTGGAGTTCGACATGGGTTTTGCGGTCGG
This sequence comes from Hydrogenophaga sp., assembly GCA_030696525.1. Classification (GTDB taxonomy): domain Bacteria; phylum Pseudomonadota; class Gammaproteobacteria; order Burkholderiales; family Burkholderiaceae_C; genus Hydrogenophaga. Next base: position 20,207 of record JAUYSB010000082.1, read on the forward strand.
CCCCATGGTGCCCGCCAGCGTGAAAACCGTGCCGGAATTCCTGGCCTGGTGCGAGGCCAACAAACAGCAGGCCAACTTCGGCTCGCCCGCGCCGGGCTCGGTGCCGCACTTCGTGGGCGTGCTGATCGGCCGCGCCGGCAAGGTGGCGTTGCAGCACGTCGGCTTTCGTGGCTCGCAGCCCGCGATCATGGACATGCTGGGCGGGCAGATCGCGGCGGTGTCGGCGCCGGTGGGCGAGTTCCTGCCCCACCTGGCCGGCGGCAAGCTGCGCGTGCTGGCCACCAGCGGCGCCAAGCGCAACAGGTTTGTACCGGGCGTGCCCACCCTCGTGGAGCAAGGCTACAAAGACCTGGTCTATGGCGAGTGGTTCGGCTTCTACCTGCCAGGCAAGGCCACACCCGAGGTGGTGCAGCGCGCCAACGCCGCCGTGCGCGCCGCCCTGGCGGCTAACGACGTGATCGACGGCCTGGCCGCCATGGGCCTGGAGGCGCGCGGCTCCAGTTCGGCCGAACTCGCTGCCCTGCTCAAGGCCGACACCGAACGCTGGGGCCCCATCGTCAAATCCATCGGCTTCACCGCGGAATCCTGATCGCCACCATGCACGCCAACCTCATCGCCGGCGACTGGGTGGCCGGCACCGACGCCAGCCCCAACATCAACCCGTCGGACACCCGCGATGTGGTGGGCCTGTACGCGCACGCCAACCGCGCCCAGGCCGAAGACGCGGTGGCCGCCGCACACGCGGCCCAGCCACGCTGGGCCGCCTTTACACCGCAGCAGCGGGCCGACGCGCTGGACCGCGTGGGCAGCGAGATCATCGCCCGCCAGGCCGAGCTGGCCGACCTGCTGGCCCGCGAAGAAGGCAAGGCCCTGCCTGACGCCCGGGGTGAGGTACTGCGCGCAGGCCACATCTTCAAGTTTTTTGCCGGTGAAGCCCTGCGCGTGGGCGGCGAGCTGCTGGCCTCCACCCGTCCCGGCATGTCGGTGGAAATCACGCGCGAACCGGTGGGCGTGGTGGGCATCATCACACCTTGGAATTTTCCGCTGGCGATTCCCGCCTGGAAGATCGCGCCCGCGCTGGCCTGTGGCAACGCGGTGGTGTTCAAGCCGGCCGAACTGGTGCCCGCCTGCGCCTGGGCCCTGGCCGAGATGCTCAGCCGCGCCGGCTTGCCGCCCGGCACCTTCAACCTGGTGATGGGGCGGGGGCGCGAGGTGGGCCAGGTGCTGCTGGACGACCCACGGGTACACGCCATCACCTTCACCGGCTCGGAGGCCACCGGGCGCAAGGTGGCGCAGGCGGCGGTGAGTCGCCCGGGCGCCATGCCGAAGTTCCAGCTGGAAATGGGCGGCAAGAACCCGCTGGTGGTGCTGGACGATGCCGACCTGGACGTCGCCGTTGAATGTGCCATCAACGGCGCCTTCTACGCCACCGGGCAGCGTTGCACCGCGTCGTCGCGCCTGATCGTCACCGACGGCATACACGACCGCTTTGTGGCCGCCATGACCGCCCGCATGGCCGCCTTGACAGTGGGTGACGCCCGCGCAACGGGCACGGTGATCGGGCCGGTGGTGGACGCCACCCAGCTGGCGCAGGACATGGCCTACATCGCGTTGGGCCGCAGTGAAGGCGGGCACCTCGCTTTTGGCGGCGAGGCCATGGCCGAACTGAGCGGCCAGCCGGGCTTCTATTTGCAGCCCACGCTGTTCACCCACACCCTCAACCACATGCGCATCAACCGCGAGGAAATCTTCGGCCCCGTGGCCTGTGTGATCCGCGTGGGGGATGCCAACGAGGCCCTGGCCGTGGCCAACGACACGCCCTATGGCTTGTCGGCCGGCGTGGTCACCACATCGCTGCGCGAGGCGACCCGCTTCAAACGCGAGCTGCAGGCCGGCATGGTGATGGTCAACGCGCCCACGGCCGGTGTGGACGCCCACGCGCCCTTTGGTGGCCGCAAGGCGTCGAGCTTCGGCCCGCGCGAGCAAGGGCGCTACGCGGCCGAATTCTTCACCACGGTCAAGACAAGCTACGTGCAAGCGTGACGCAGCGGTTGGGCAGCATCTCAGCGTCCGGCAGCAAGAGTCAATCCGCCTGAATGCCGCGCTCTTTGATGACCTGGCTCCACCGGGCACGTCCCGCGATCAGCTCATCTGCCACTTGTTGGGTGGTGTTGCCCACCGGCTCGATGTCCAGCGTTTTGAGTTTGTCCCGCACGGCGGCAGATGCCAGGGCCTTGCGCACTTCGGCGTTGAGCATCTGCACCACGGGTTCCGGCGTGGCAGATGGCGCCAGCAACACATAGCCAAACTCGGTGGTGCCAGCGGGGTAACCCAGCTCGGCCATCGTCGGCACATGGGGCGCCAGTGGCGAGCGCCTGGTTCCGGACACGGCCAGCGCCGTCAGTTTGCCTGCGGACACATGCTGCGCCACCGAGGGTGTGGCCATGAAGCCGGCCTCAACCTGACCGCCCAGCAAGTCAATGACGGCGGGCGCGTTGCCACGGTAAGAGATGTGATTGAGGTTGCCCTGTATCAAGGACTGCAGCGCTTCGGTGGTCAGGTGTCCCGGGCTGGCATTGCCGGCCGAGGCGTAGTTGAGTCCCTTGCGGGCGCTGTCCACAAACTGTTTGAAGGTGGTGATCTTGCTGGTCGAGCTGGTGACCAGCATCTGGCTGAATCGCGCCACCGTGGCAATCGGACGCAGGTCGCGTTCTGGGTCGAATCCCATGCGTTTGCCATACAGGGCCGGGTTGGCGGTGATGCCGGTGTCGAGCGTCAAGAGCAAGGTGTGGCCATCTGCGGCGGCCTTGCTGACCGCTTGCGCACCGATGTTGCCTGTGGCGCCGGCCTTGTTGTCGATGATGAACGGCTGTTTCAGTTGATCGGCAAGCCTCTCCCCCAGGGTTCGCGCCAGCATGTCGTTGGGGCCACCGGCGGGAAACGGGACGACGATGGTCACGGGCTTGCTGGGGTAGGTCTGTGCCACAGCCACCTGGCTGGCCAACCCAAGCGTGAAGGCGAAAAATGCCAGCCCGGCGCGGCGCGTGATGGGGGATGTCTGCATGCTTGTCTCCTGGATCGGCTGAGTTGGAACAGGTCAATTGTTGTTTCATTCAGACGTGGGCACAATGGCGCCAGCGGCAAAACACATAAGTGATTCTTATGAATTTCAGACAACTTTGGTATTTGCAACTCATCATCACGAAAGGCAGCTTTGCCGGCGCTGCCAGAGAAGCGGGCGTGTCGCAGCCGGCCATCACGCAAGCCATGCAGGCCATGGAGAAGGCATGGGGCGTGCCCATGTTCAAGAAGGTGGGGCGCGAGAAGCGGCCCACCGATGCGGCCATCGCCATGGCTCAACAAGCGTCCGAACTGCACAGCCGCCTGGAGAAGTTGGCCGGTCCGGCGTCTGTTGAAAGCTTGCAACTGGGCAAAACCTTGCGCGTGGGCATGGCACCGGCAGCCGCGCTGCTGTACGGGGCCACCATCGAAGGCATCTGGCGGGCGTTTGAACCCGAAGGCCTTCTGCAAATCGTCAGCGGCAGCGCACCGGAACTGCTGACCGCCTTGCAGCAGGGACAGCTCGACCTGGTGGCCGCGCCCCGGCCACGGCGTTATAAGGAGGACGGGCTGGGGCAAATTCCATTGCATTTGAGCCGCCCCGTCATCTACGCGCGCAAAGGCCACCCCATGCGGGGCGCCACCTCGTTGCAGGACATCCGAAGCGCAAGTTGGGTGGTCTCAGGGCGCGGCGGCACGGCAGGCAATGTGATCGAAGAGGCCTGCCGCGTGCGACGCCTTCCGCCACCACGTGTCCTGGTGCAGTGCGCCGACTACATGACGGTGCTGGACCTGGTTGCCAACAGCGATTTGCTGTGTGTGGTCCCGCACCCGGTGCTGATACAGCAGCGCCAGCAAGAGAACCTGCGCGCACTGAAGGTCCGCGAGGGCCTGCCGCAATATGAGGTCTGTCTTTTCTGGCGGCTCCATCACCCGTCCACCAACACGCAGGCCATAGCGGCCATCGTCGACAGGTTGGGTCATCTCCACCCAGGTCACGCTGCGGCGCCCGCGGTTCACGCACCGACCGCGCGCAAGCGGCGGCACTGAGATCAGGCGATGCGTTTCGGGTTGGGGCTGTTGTCGCTGTGCTCCATGAGGAGCTGAACCAGTTGCTGCATCAGATCGCACTTGAGGACCTGCGCGTGTGGTGCGTCCCACAGGTTGTGTTGTTCCAGCGGGTCTGACTTCAGGTCATAGAGCTCGCCCCAGTCCCCCTCGACGAAGACGCTCATGCGGTGTGTGCGGGTCACGATGGTTCGAACTTTCACCGGCCGCTCGAAGCCAAGGTAGGCGCGCTGCTGGTTTTCCTCGATCAGCACGGCTTCGCGGCCCGTGTGGACGGGCTCACCGCTGGGCGTGAACAGGGGTTTGCCTTGCACCCCATTGGGCGCGGCAATGCCGGCACGGTGGATGATGGCCGCCCCCAGGTCGATCGAAGAGGTCAGGTCCTCACGCGCCACCGCATCCACCGGCGATGCCCCCGGTTCGCGCCAGATCATGGGGACGCGCACCAGCCCCTGGTAGTGGAGCGGCCCTTTGAGCACGATGCCGTGGTCGCCCATCAAATCGCCGTGGTCCGATGTGAAGATGACCACGGTGTTGCTGTCTGCGCCGCAGGCACGCAAGGTTTCCATCACCATGCCGATGCGGTCGTCGATGTTGGTGATCATCCCGTAGGTCAGTGCAATCATTTCCTGCACCTCGCGCACGGTGGCGGCAAACAGGCGCGGCCCATCCAGCTTGGCCTGTCCACCCTTGCGCTCGTCCATCAGCCACCGCACGTGGGGCGCCACCTCGCCATCGGCACCCATGGTCTCGGGCACACGGATGTCTTCGGGCTTGTACATGTCCCAGTAACGCCCGGGTGGCGTCCACGGGTGGTGCGGGTCCGGAAATGAACACATCACCGCGAACGGCTGTTCGGGGTGGTCGGTCACGTGGCGCCGAATCCACTGGCTCGTCTGCTCTGCAATGAAATGGGTCGGGTAAGTGAACTCGTCCAGCTGCGTTTTCCAGGCCTGCGGTGCGACGTAGCGCGGGTCGCGCGCGCCATGTTCCCGGCCCAGTCGCCCAGCGAGCTCGGGATGTTCCACCTGCAGCCAGCGCAGCCAGTCGCCGAAACACTCGTCAGCGTGGTGGTTGCACAGAATCACATCCTGAAACCCGTAGTACGGCAGCGAGATCTTGTGCTGGGGATCCTGCCACCGCGAGCGCAACTCCTGCTCGTAGGCCGCGGGATCGACGCTCTCGCGCCTGGCTTCGCTGTAGATGCGAGACTTGTCTGTGTCCGGCAGTTGCACTGTGGGCGGCAACAGCGGCGGCTTGTCCTCCATGTTTTGCAGGTGACTTTTGCCGATGAAGCCGGTGTGGTACCCAAACTCCGCCAGCAGGTCTGCAAATGTCACCGACTCAAGGGGAAGCGGCACACCGTTGCTGCGAGCACCATGCACCGACGGCATGCGCGAGGTCATGATGGAACCACGGTTGGGCATGCACACCGGGTTGGCCACATAAGCGCGATCAAAGCGCGCGCCGCTGTGTGCCAGCGCGTCGATGTGGGGCGTCTTCACCTGCGTGTTGCCGTAGCACCCCAGGTGATCGGCTCGGTGCTGGTCGGTGATGAAAATCAGGAAGTTGGGTTGTTTGTTCATCACGTTCACTCGGCTGATACCTTCTTGGCGCGGATCAGTGCGCCCCATTTCGCCTGATCGCGGGCGATCCACTGCGATGTGGCCCTGGCGTCCAGATTCAAAACATCAACGCCTTGCGTGTTGAGATTTTTCTGCACCTGGGCGTCGCTGAGCGCGACGCGAAGCGCCTCGTCCAATGCCGAACTGACAGCGGACGGCAGCCCGGCGGGCGCCATCACCGACCACCACACCGCCGTCTCGCTGCCCAGCTGATGGATGCCCGCTTCCGCAAAGGTGGGCACGTTGGGCAGCGCTGGCAAGCGCCTGTCCCCTGTGACAGCCAACAGAACAAGCTCCTTGCGGGAAGCGTTCTGCAACGCCACCGGCGTCCCGACAAACATCATGTCAATCTGCCCACCGATCAGATCGGTCATGGCCGGTGCGGCTCCCTTGTAAGGCACGTGCACCAGGTCCACGCCGGCCTGGCTTTCAAAGAGTGCGCCAATCAGGTGCGAGGGTGAGCCGTTGCCGGCAGAGCCAAACGTCAGTTCACCCTGTTTCGTCTTGGCGCGGGCCAACAGCGTTTTCACATCTGCCATCCCTCTGGATGCGTTCACCACCAGGACGTTGGACTGCGAGGCCACCAAACGCAAAGGCGTGAAGTCTTTGCCGGCGTCGTACCCCGCGCTGCGTGTCAACTGAGGTTGCACCGTCAGTGCCGCATCGCCCGCGAACAGCAGCGTGTACCCGTCGGCCGGCGCCTTGACCACCTCCTTGGTGCCAATCGTGCCACCTCCGCCCACGCGGTTTTCCACCATCACCTGCTGACCCAGCGTTTTGGACAGGCCCTGGGCCACGATTCGGGCCAGGACATCGGTGGGGCCGCCTGCGGCAAAGGCCACCACCAGCTTCACCGGTCGCGCGGGATAGGCCTGGGCCAAGGCTGCTGTGGGCAAGGCAAGCGCCGCTGCCAGCGCAAGGGCCATGAATCGGCGTTGAACCTGCATCTCTGTCTCCTGGGGGAATAAAGATGCAAATTATTCGACCACCGCCATGATTGGCCAACAGCGATGGCGGGATAAACATAATTCTTTCTTATGTTTTACGGCGGACCGTTCGCTGTGTGTCTGTCGGTGGCGCCGTGGCGCAGGCGCACCGCGTGGCAGGCTTCAAACCGACACCACCACCCCGAACGCGTTTCCAGACCCAGCGGTCAACGCGCGTGCGCTGGATTCGCACCGTCTCAGCTTTGCACCATGCTATGCAGCGGCACTGTGTGCTGCGCCACCCACGTGGCGGGTGGGCTGCCCACCCGCTGCGTGAACGCACGGCCCAGCGCACTGGCGTTGGCGTAGCCCACCTCGGCGGCCACCTGCTTGACCGGCACGCCGCGGCGCAACAGCGTGCGCGCCAGCCCGATGCGCCAGCTGGCGAGGTACTCGCCCGGCGGCGTGCCGACGCAGCGCGAAAAATGCGCTGCAAACCGAGCGCGCGACATGCCGGCCTGGGCCGCGAGTGCATCCAGTGTCCAGTGGCGCGACGGTTCCTCGTGCATGGCCACCAGCGCCTTGTGCAACCTCGGATCGGCCAGCCCCGCCATCAGCCCGCCATCGACCAGGCGCTGCTCGATGGCATGGCGCAGCACCTGGATCAGCAGCACCTCGGTCAGGCGATTGACCACGGCGTCATGCCCACAGCGCGGGCGGAAGGCTTCCTCGAACAGCAACTGCTGCGTGAGATTGAGTCCCAGCAGACGTTCCAGCGGCACCACCAGGCAGGTGGGCAGCGCTCGCAACAACGGGTTGCTGTCGCCGCTACCAAAGTCCACCGACGCGCACACCAGCTCAGCCCCATCGGCACCCAGGGGCTGGAGTTGATGTGTGTGGGGTCGCGGGAAAAAAAGCACGCTGGGTGCGTCGAGCTGCGTGGCAGTGCCTTGGGCGTCGGTGACCACCACCGCCCCCTGCCGCAGCAGGTGCAGGTGACCCACCCCCTGCTGTTCGTCGAAACTGGCCACCCCACACAGCGGGCCGCCATGAAACACCTGGGCGCGAAGTTCGAAACGCTGCAGCAAGGCGGAGAGTCGGTCAGACATGAGACGAAATGTATATGAATCGCGATGATTGAAATTCATTCGTACCAATATCGGCCGTAGACTCACACCACTTCAAGGAGTCTCCATGCTGATGCCCCGTCAATCTGTGCCCGCACTGCGTGTTCCCACGCTGGCGCACGGCGCGTTCGAACTGGCCGACGATGCGGCCCCCCAATTCAGCTTGGTGGTGTTCTACCGCGGCCTGCACTGCCCGATCTGCCTGAAGTACCTGCTTGAACTGGGGCGGCTGCAGCCCGAGTTCGACAAACGCGGCGTCAAGGTGATCGCGCTGTCGAGCGATGGCCAAGAGCGGGCGCAGTTGATGGCCGACAAGCTCAACGCGCCCGGCCTGCGCATCGGCCACGACCTCAGCCTCGCTCAGGCGCGCGAGTGGGGTCTGTACATCAGCGCCTCACGCGGCAAGACCTCCATCGGCATCGAGGAGCCGGCCCTGTTCTCCGAGCCCGGTGTCTTCATCGTGAGACCCGATGGCACCCTCTACTACGGCGCCGTGCAGACCATGCCCTTTGCCCGGCCCCATTTCGACGAACTGCTGGCGGCGCTGGATTTTGCGATCGAGAAAAACTACCCGGCCCGCGGTGACTACGTGGGTCGGGTGTAGGTTGGGCACGGACGCAACGTGATGCGCCGTCGCCCCTCGCTTGCCGCCATCGCAGCCGCCTGTGTCGGTTGGCCTGCTGCGGCGCGGGCACGCGCGCCAGGCCTGTTCGAGCTGGCCACCCCGGAACCCGTGCAACAAGTGGCAGCCGGCGGCCCGAGCGGTGCACTCGCCATCGGCGCACAAGGCACGCTTTACGCGCTGGACCTGGGCGGTGGCCAGGCGCAGCCGCTGGCCAAAGGCCTGGACCCGGACACACCGCTGGCGGTGGGGCACGGCCGCATCGCCGCGCGCCGGCAGGACGGCGCGCTGTGGGTGCTGGACGCAGGCGGCGCGAGCACATCCAAAGCGCAGGCGCTGGCGTCTGGGGCGGGCCTGCTGGTCTTGCCGCAGGCGGTCGTGGGCGTCGAAGCGGAAGGCCCTCGGCATCGCGTCGTGCGGCTGGTGGCATCGGGCACAAGCGCCTGGGCCCGCGTCGCACGTTCCACCGTTGAGGTGCTGCCTGATGCGCGGCCGTTGCTGGCCGACCTTGACGGCCACGGCGATGGCGGCCAGGTGGTGGTGCTCGCAGGCCCCGACGCCGAGCGCTACCGGCACGGTGTGCTGGGCGATGCGGTCGAGGCGACGCGCCTGTGTGTGCTGGAGCGACACAGCCTGAGCGAGATGCGCCAACTGAGCTTGGCGGCACCCCACGTGTTCGAGGACATCGCCCCGAGGCGCGTGGTGCTGGGTGGACGTGATGGGCTGCTCACGGTGCGCGCTGGTCCACAGGGCGGACAGCTGGTGTTGGTGGATGCCGATCCGGCCGCGCCGTCATCGCTGCGCATCGCCGCAAGCGGCCCCGCACTGGGCACCATCAACCGCTGGATGTCACCCACCACCGATGGCCACCGTTGGCTGGCGGTGCACACGCCGCACATCGGCGGTGTGTTGCACGAGTACCGGCAGCAGGGGCACGAACTGTTGGCCACGCGCATGCGGGACGGCGTCAGCAACCACACCATCGGCTCACGTCGGTTGGACCTGGCCGCCTGGCTGGGCCCATGGCTGCTGATGCCCGGCCAGCGCCAGCGGCGCCTGCTGCTGCTCGATGGCCGCAGCGGCTGGCGGCAGGCACATGAATGGCAGCTGCCCTCGCGTCTGGTCGCGACCGCAAGCTTGATGGACGCCCAAGGCGCCTTGATCCTGCACGAAGACGGCAGCGTGGCGGTCGCACGGCCGCCCTCTTAGCGGCCGCGTTTGTTCACGCCGCCGTCATGCGTGTGAAGGACCTTGTCTTGCACGCCCGCAAGCGGCAGGCGGGGCTCAATCCAGGCGCAACATCACCCGCAGGTTGTCGATCTTCACCGCGTAGGTGCGGATGTTTTCGGTCAGGGGCGCGCACAGCGCCTGGCCTGTGCACACATCGAACTTGCCCTGGTGCAGCGGGCACTCGATCTCGCGGCCTTCCAGAAAACCATCGCTCATGCGGGCCTGGCCGTGGGTGCAGACGTTGTCGGTGGCGTAGATCGCACCCTCCACCTCGTACAGCGCGATGTCGCGCCCGGCCACCTTCACGCCGACCACATCGCCTTCGGGCACGTCCGCAACGGCTGCGGCGTCTGTCCAGTTCTCGCTCATGGGGTGCCTCTCATATGGGGTAGATGACCGAGTTGGCGATCATTTCGCTGTCGTACACACACAGGCGCGACAGCAGCTTGAGGCCTTCAGGCTTGCGCACGATGACGTCGCGGTAGTAGCCCACGCTGAACACGGTGGACTCGCCGTCGTACTTGGTGCGTATCACCGTGTAGTTGGCTTCCGACTGGATGCGCTCGCCATCGATGTGGCGCTCCACCGACGTGACGCGTGGTGTGCCCACGATGTGCCGCTGGTAGTAGGGATCGTGGTACATGGTTTCCTTCACCCCATACACGCGGTCGCGGATCATGGCCTTGCTCTCCAGCGCCAGCAGGCACAGGGGCATGCCGCGTTCGAAATTCTCGCGCGGCTGCAGGCGGTAGGTGCCCTCGTCCACAAAGAAATCGGGCCAGCGCTCCCACTCCTTGGAGTCGCAGACCATGGCGTAGTCGGCGTAGAGGTTGAGCAGCTCGAAATAGGTCTTGAAGTCGATCATCGTCACTCCCCCATGGCCTTGCGCCAGTAGTTGTACATGCCCCGGATCAGGGTTTCGGTGACCATGTGGTCGGTGTCGCCGATGTCGTGGCCACCCATCTCGATGACGGTGCGGTGCGCCGGCTTCTGCTCGAAGCCCTGCTGCGACCACTCGATCACCTCGCCGTCATCGGCCGACACAAAACCGGCCGGGCCGAACAGGTTGGCCTGGATCAGGCGGCGCTCGCGCATCTCGGGCGTGTCGTCGGTGAAGCCAAAGTGGGTCCACACAAAATCGAAGGAGCCGTGGCCGTTGGGCTGGATGTGCCGGGTGGACACGCTGTTGACCTGCTGCTGGATGATGACGCTGGGGAAGATGGTGGTCATCACCGCCGTGGGGCCGCCCCACCAGGGCTCGGGCACGATGTCGAGCAGGCGCGGGTCGTTGACCTTCATCTGGTCCTTGAAGCTGTCCACACCGCTGACCACCTCTTCGTTCTTGCCGCCCTGGCCGCGCGTGGAGATCATGGCCGCGTGGCGGAAGTGGGCGTCCATCTTCAGCTCGGACTTGTTGTCGGCGCGCCAGAGCCCGAAGGTGGAGAACCAGGTGTGCAGCAGGCCTGGGTGGTACGGGTCCTTGATGTTCTCCTGCATCAGCTTCCAGTTGCCGGGGATGCGCTGGCGCCGGTAGCCCAGCACCTCCAGTTGGCGGCCGTCGAACACGCGGTCGAAGTATTTCAAAATGACCGGACCCAGAAAATCCTCCAACGACTCCACCTCGTGGTCGAAGGAGGCGAACACCACCCCACCGCGTGTGGCCACCTTGAGCTTGGTCAGCCCGTGGTCTTCCACCTTGAAGTCCTTGGGCATGCCGCCGTTGACCTTGCCGTCCTGCTTGACGCCGCGGCGGAAGGGCACGCCCTGCAGGTCGCCCTTGAGGCTGTAGTTCCACTGGTGGTAGGGGCAGAAGAAGTCCTTGGCGTTGCCGTGGCGCTCGCGGCAGAAGCGCATGCCCCGGTGGGCGCATACGTTCTCCACCACGTTCACGCCGCCGTCGGGGTCGCGCACCATGATCACGGAACGCTCACCGATCACCGTGCGCTTGTAGTCGCCCGGGTTGGGGATCTCGGCGTCCAGGCCCACGTAGCACCAGTGGCCGTTGTAGAACAGGCGGTCCAGCTCGCGCTTGTAGAGGTCCTCGCGGGTGTAGGCCCAGAAGGGCACGCGGCTGGTGCCATCGCCCGCCCACTTGGGGTCGGCGGGAAACACGGTGTTGGTGTCACTCATGGTGGGGTCTCCTTGTGTGTAGGTGTGAACTGAACGGCGGCTCAGATGCCACTGGGATAGAAGGCATCGGCATAGATGTGTTCGGGCGCGATGCCCAGGCGCTTGACCAGGAAGTTCAGCGCATCGACCATGGCCGGCGCGCCGCACAGGTAGGCGCGCCAGCCGGCCAGCGAAGGCAGGTCCTGCTCAATCGCATCGGTCACCAGGCCCGTGCGCAAACCATTCCCAGCCGGGCCGGTGGCCACCACCACCTGCACACGCAGGTTGGGGTGTTGCGAGGCCAGCGTTTGCAGGCGCTGAACGTCGTACAGGTCTTGCTCGCTGCGCACGCCAAAGTACAGGTGGATGGGGTTGGTCATGCCACCTTCGAGCGCGCCGCGCACGATGGACAGCACGGGCGCCAGCCCGGTGCCGCCGCCCACACACAACATCGGGCCCTCGTGTTTGCGGCGCAGGTAGGCGCTACCCAGCGGGCCACTGATGCGGATGGCATCGCCGGGCTTGACCTGGTCGAACACGTGCTCGGTCACGCGGCCATCGGGCACCTTGCGGATCTGAAACTCCAGCTCCGCATCGCCGGGCAGGCCCGCCATCGAATAGGGGCGGATGTGCTCGGGCGTGAACTGCAGGGTGGCGTACTGACCGGGGCTGAATGCCAGCGGTTTGGCCGGCTTGATGCGCAGGCGGCGGATGTCGTGCGTGGCCTGCTCCACCGCCACCACCGTGCCCTTGATGATGCGCGCCGGGTGCACCACCACCTCGTCCACTTCGGGCAACTCAACGGTGCAGTCTTCGGTCAACACCGCCTGGCAGGCCAGCACGTAATCCTCGCTGCCAGACTGCGGGCGCCCGGTTTCCGGCCCCGAGTTGATCACCTTGCCCCGCACCACGCGGCAGCGGCAGGTGCCGCAGCGCCCCGACATGCAGCTGTAGGAAATGGGGATGTCGTTGGCCCGCAGCACCTCGAGCAGGTTCTGGCCCACATCGACATTGAGCTGGCGGTTCAGCGGTTCTAAGGTGAGTTCCATATGCAGCCTGTAGGCCTTTGTCTCCTGATGGGCTTGATTCTGAAAAGAAGAGCCGGATAAGTCCATGCAGCAAGCCTGATAGATAAAATCACCAACGTGAATATCAGGATGGCACCATGAACCTGCGTGAACTCGACCTGAACCTGCTGGTGGTCTTCAACCAGCTGCTGCTGGACCGCAGCGTGTCCACCGCCGCCGAGCACCTGGGCCTCACGCAGCCCGCCGTGAGCAACGCGCTCAAACGGCTGCGCGCCGTGCTCAAGGACGAGTTGTTCCTGCGCACCTCGCGCGGCATGGAGCCCACGCCCTATGCGCTGCACCTGGCCGAGCCGGTGGTGTACGCGCTCAACGCCCTGCAGTCCGCCCTCACCCACCGCGACGCCTTCGACCCGCTGACCAGCACCCGCACCTTCAACCTCGCCATGACGGACATCGGCGAGATCTATTTCATGCCGCCGCTCATGGAAGTGCTGGCGCGCCGTGCGCCGCACATCCAGCTCAGCACCGTGCGGCCCAACGCCGGCAACCTCAAGGACGACATGGCCGCGGGCGCGGTGGACCTGGCCGTGGGCCTGTTGCCCGATCTGCAGACCGGCTTCTTCCAGACCCGGCTGTTCCGCCACCGCTACGTCTGCCTGTTCCGCAAGAACCACCCCAGCGCGCGTTCGCCCATGAGCCT
>JAUYSB010000166.1 GCA_030696525.1 Hydrogenophaga sp.
CTCCATGCACAGTGTGACCGACAGCTCCGGCCCGAGTGGTCGAATTCTGAGCAAAACCTTTTTCTTTCCCGGATTTGTAGCCGGTACAGGGGGGCTGCTACGGGAGCGCGACATACTGGCGCAACATGAGCGCTGGCAACATGATGAGAGGTCGTGCCGCAGGCTGTTACTCAATGAGCTGAGCCTGGATGCCATACCGCAGTCGGCAGCGGATGCACTTTGGATATCCGTGTTTACCTACGAGAGCGCAGCGCTTGCAAGCTGGTTCACGGCGATGGCGGAAGGGGATGAGCCCATTATCTGTCTGGTGCCTCAAGGTAAGGTGCTCGCCAGCATCGCGGAGTACCTCGGACGCAAGTCTCCTTTGGCTCCGGGAGATGTGGTCGGCCTCGGCGCGCTCACAATTGCCGTGATTCCTTTTCTCACTCAGGACGATTACGACAGACTGTTGAGTCTTTGCGATCTGAATCTGGTTCGAGGCGAGGATTCTTTCGTGCGGGCGCAATGGGCCGCCCAGCCGCTGCTATGGCACATCTACCCTCAGGATGACGGCATTCACATGGATAAGCTACGCGCGTTTCTGGTGCTGTATTGCGGGGAGAGCAGCGGCGCTGCAAGTCAGGAATTGAAGGCGCTGCGGCAGTTCTGGGAGTTCTGGAATCTGGGTGAAGATTGCCGGGAATTGTGGCATCATCTGCGCCCACAACTTCCGGGCTTGCGTGAGCAGGCCAGGAAATGGCAACAAGAGTTGGCGCAAATGCCTGATCTGGCTGCAAATCTGGTGAGTTATCACCGTCAGCAGCAGTGTTAATCCAAAGTCGGGCCCGGCCCGTTCAATATCGAGTATTCATTCATGAAAACAGCGCAAGAAGTTCGTGCCGGCCAGGTCATCATGATCGGCGGTTCTCCCTGGAAAGTGCAGAAGAGCGAGTTCACCAAGTCAGGCCGCAACTCCGCGATCTGCAAGAGGAAAATCAAGAATCTACTCAACGGCATGCAGACTGAGACCGTGTACAAGGCGGACGACAAGTTTGAGATGGTAGTGCTGGAGCAGAAGGAAGTGACCTATTCCTATTTCGCCGATCCGATGTACGTGTTCGTCGATACAGATTACGAGCAGATCGAAATCGAGAAGGATGACCTGGATGCAGTGATCGACTACATCGAAGACGGCATGGATGACGTCTGCAATGCCGTGTTCTACAACGGCAAGGTCATTTCAATTGACCTGCCCACCAGCATCGTTCGCGAGATCGCCTACACGGAGCCGTCTGCTCGTGGTGATACCTCCGGCAAAGTGATGAAAACTGCCCGTTTGAAGAGTGGTTATGAGATGCAGGTTTCGGCGTTCTGCGAGATCGGTGACTTCGTCGAGATCGATACCCGTACCGGGGAATACAAGTCACGCATCAAGCGTTGATTCTTTCTTGAAACAAGGAGTAGAGTAGTTCTGCCGAAGTAGTCTTCGGCGGAGTTCACACTCAACATTCCAAGGAAGCACCATCATGACGAAAGAGCGCAATGCCAAGAAAGAAGTAAAGAAGAAACCGGCCCTGACCATGAAGGAAAAGAAGGTTGCCAAGAAGACCAAGAAGGACAGCAGAAGCGACTAGTCGCCGTGACTTTCCGACCTAAAGAATCTCTGCTGATGCTCCTGTGCCCGTGCTTTGCCGGGCACAGTGACATATAAGTCCTCTGTATCGCTGACAGATCCGCTGCGTGCGTTTTAGTGATGACTGACTATCAGGTATTGGTGATCGGGCCAAGGCGGGGACTCATCGACGTGCTGCGCGCTCGCAGTATTCCCTTTTCACTCTGGCAGGAAAAGGATGTCTTCAAACCATCACGTCTGCAAAAGAATGTAACCGCCCCCTTCTGGAACTCCGCAGAAAAAATCCGCGAACAGGTTCGCAAGTCATTTCCCGCACAACAATTCACTCATGTCATCGCAGGCACCGAAGCAGCTGTCCTGCCTGCAGCGATTGCGCGGCGTCAACTGGGCGCTCGTCTTTCCAGTGCTGCGACAGGCACTCGCTGTCGCGACAAACTGGTGATGAAGCAGTACCTCGGGGAGTTCGGTATTCCCATGACACGCTACATGGCCGACAGCGCGGAGCTTGATCCGCAGGAGGTTTTCGCGGCGCTCGGCAGTCCGATCGTGCGCAAGTTTCGCAAGTCCTCCGGCGGCAAGGGCCTGCAGTTCATTCATCGCCCTGAGGACTATGTGCCAGGTGATCACGGACTCTCGCTGCTGGAGCGCTACATCGACGCTCCCGAGGCAAGCATTGAGTCCTTCATCGACAACGGCCGCATTCGCTTCATCAACATCACGCATTATCAGGTCAAGGGACACACCAACTTCGTTCCCGCCTTGGTCGATGCGGATCAGCAGCGCACGCTGCGGGCGCTGAACGAGCGCGTCATCGAAGCACTCAATATCGGCTGGGGCATGACGCATCTCGAAGTGTATCTCACGGCGAAGGGGCCACTGTTCGGTGAAATCGCATTGCGGCCACCCGGCGGCTACATCATGAATGCCATCCAGCACGCGTGGGACTTCAATCCGTGGGAAGCATTTCTTGCGATGGAACTTGGTGAGTCGTTCGCCTTCCCGAGTGAGCCGGTGTGCTACGCAGCAGCGGAAGTCGTGCATCCGGGGCCTGGCACCATTGTCGCCGTGCGTGGCAAATCGAAGGTGCTGGATGAGCAGGGCGTCAGGGAATTTCGCATCAAGGTAAAACCGGGCGACGTCATGGACGGGCGCAGCGGTTTGGGACAGGACGCGGGGTTTGTTGTGCATGCGAGCGCCACACCGCAGGAGCGGCTGGCGTTGCATGAGCGGATCGTGGAATCGCTGGTGATCGAGATCGAGGACCTGTAGGAGCCTGCTTGCAGGCGAATGAAATTGGCGTAGATCCTTTCGAAAGACAGTTCGCGAGCAAGCTCGCTCCTACGGATTCAGTCCTTGACAAAAAGAGTGACGAGCGGCACGTCTCCGAGCTGCCTGCTCCAGTGCCCGTGCACGGCAGGATCGAACGTTGCGCCAGCGGGCAACAGATCAGCTGAATAGAAATGCTCGCCCGCCTTGAAGACGCGCGAACTGCCATCTGCCAGTCCAATCTCCATTGCGCCACTCAGCACGAACAGCCACTGTGGCGAACCCGTGCAATGCATCTCACTGCGAAATCCGACCGGACTTTCCCGCAACTGCAGTGCCTGTGCGGCAAAGAGTCGCGAGAGTCGCGCTTCCGGTGTGCCTTCTGTCAGGGGAACTTCCACCGTGCGGAACTTCGCACGTCCATCATCATCCGTGAACAAGACTACCTTGGTAAACGCCTGCATACACTCTCCAAAAGAACTACATGGAACGACGAGCTTCGTTGATGACGACTTCCACAGGCGTGGTGCCGACATTGCGCACCTGATAAGTGCTGTGTGCATTACGCCAGGCCCAGCTGCCCATCTTGTCCAGTTCTGCAGTAATACCGTCTTCGCGGGTAACGTGGGTCTTGCCCTCGCCAACCTGCACAACCATGCTGGGGTTATGGTGCATCTGCATGGCAGTGCTCTCACCCGGCTGCAGCGTGACGCGATAGGCACGGAACCACAGATTCTCGATCTCGGGCTCGCCAGTCATGCCGGTCGGCCTGTCTGTGCTCAGTTCGGCCATGGGCGGACCGTAGTTGGTCAACGCGATGATGCGGAACAGCCCCGGACCTTCGTTGCTGACCTGGTGCGTGAAATTCTCCGTCACGTAATCCGTATTGCTGG
>JAUYSB010000306.1 GCA_030696525.1 Hydrogenophaga sp.
TATTTGGCGCGGTAATTGTCGTGGCAGGCCTTGCAGGTGCCCGCGGCGGCACCAAAGGCAGCCTTCAGGTTGTCCAGATTGCCGGTCTTGGCGGCAGCAGCGAGCTTGACCGACTCTGCCTCGAGCCTGTCGGCATGCTCCTTGTACTTGGCCTGCTCGGTCCAGATCTCTGGCAGGGCCTTGGTCGGTGCGCCCTTGTCGGTGCCCGGGCCGAATGCCGCCCAAGGGAGCTTGGCCATCTGTGCCACCACATCGGCATTGTCTTGCGCGGCCTTGGCGTCGAACGGCACGCGTCCGTTGGCCATGGCGCCGATGCGGCTGAAATGTTGGCCCATCACGAAGAGCGCACTCTGGCGGTACTTGATGGCGTCTTCAGCTTTGGCAAACTGGGCCGAGGCGGGTGCGGCCACGGCGAGCGTAGCGGCGGCAAATGCAAATGCGGCAAGTGCTTTCATGGGGTTTCATCCTTTTATGATGGGCGGATCAGACTGGCCTGAGCCGCTCGCAGTATGCCGCGTTGGCAAGAATTTCGCAGTCAGTTTCGTGGCCGTTGTGTCCGGTGCAGTTCAGCTCGCCAGACGGCCTGCTTCGTTCCGCCCGGAGCGGTGGCATCGGCACCCTCCCACGCCGGAACATGCACAGCGGTGCCGTTTTGCCGACAATCGCCCGCAGCATCCGCTGTTTTTCTGGAGTCATCCGCATGAGCCAACTACACACCGTCCGCATCTGGGACCTCCCAACGCGCCTATTCCACTGGGTTCTGGCGGCGAGCGTCGTTGGCCTGGTCGTGACGGCCAAAGTGGGCGGCAATGCGAGGGAATGGCACTTCAGGCTCGGGCATCTGGTGCTTGCCCTGTTGGTGTTTCGCATCGTGTGGGGGCTGGTGGGCGGGCGCTGGTCGCGTTTTGCGAGCTTTTTGTATTCGCCGGCGCGCGTTCTGCGCTACCTGCGGGGCCATGGCGCGGTGTCGGACAGCATCGGCCACAGCCCGCTGGGCGCCCTGTCGGTGTTCGGCCTGCTTGGAGTGCTGGCCGCCCAGGTGACCACAGGGCTTCTCAGCGATGACGAAATCGCCTTTGCCGGACCGCTGACCCGCTTTGTATCCAATGCAGTCGTCGGCCAGGCCACCACTTACCACAAGGAAATCGGGCAGTACCTTGTCATCGGTCTCGTGGTCCTGCATCTGCTGGCCATCGCGTTTTATGTCGTCATCAGGCGCCAGCCACTCGTTGGGCCCATGCTGCAGGGCGACAAGCTGCTCGATGCACCTGCCGCGGCTTCGCGGGACGACGCGGCAAGCCGTGTGGTCGCCGCAGTGGTGCTGGCGGGCAGTGTTGCGCTGGCATGGTGGGTGTCATCGCTGGGGATGGCTGCGGGGTTCTAGCAAGAATCGCTACACTGCCCCTTCCGCCGTTTTATCGCCGCCCTGTTTTGGACAAGCCGACCATTGAGCTCCTGAGCCCTTCCACCCCAACCGAGCTGGAAGGGGTGCGGATGATCTTCAGGGAGTACGCCGAGACACTTGGGGTGGATCTGTGCTTCCAGGGGTTCGAGTCCGAACTGGCGTCGCTGCCCGGCGACTATGCCGAGCCCCGCGGAGCCCTGCTGCTGGCGGTGGTCGATGGGTCAGTGGCGGGCTGCTGCGCCCTGCGTCCGCTGGACACGGCCGACTACCCCAACGCCAGCGAGATGAAGCGCCTGTACGTGCGCAAGGCGTTTCGCGGGTTCGGCCTGGGCCGGGAACTGGCCGAGGCCATGCTGGACCGCGCACGACAGGCGGGTTACGCCTGCGTGCTGCTCGATACGCTGGATGACATGGAGTCGGCGCGCGCGCTGTATACCGACCTGGGGTTTGAGGAAATTCCTCCTTACTATCACAACCCGATTGCCGGGGCCCACTACCTCAAAGTCGATCTTTTTTGAGGATTTCGGGCTCTAGCGCCCGTTTCATCTGCCTAAGGCGCTATTTATTCAATAGCAGTCACAGATCTTTCAGGCGGCGCTGGCCTTGGCCTGTGCGAGCAGGGTGTCCGCATCGCTCACCTCGAACTTGCCCGGGGCTTCCACGTTCAGCGTCACGACCTTGCCATCGCGCACCAGCATCGAATACCGGTTGCTGCGCAAGCCCATGCCGCGGCCCGACAGGTCGAGCGTGAGGCCGGTGGCCTGTGCAAAGGCGGCGCTGCCGTCGCCCAGCATGCGCACCTTGCCGTCCGTCTTCTGGTCGCGGGCCCACGCGCCCATCACGAACGCGTCGTTCACGCTCACACACCAGATTTCGTCCACGCCCGCCGCCTTGAATTCGGCCGCCTTTTCCACATAGCCAGGCACGTGTTTGGCAGAGCAGGTCGGCGTGAAAGCGCCTGGCAGGGCAAACAGTGCAATGGTCTTGCCGGCTGTCGCCTTGTCGACCGGCACGGGGTTAGGCCCAATGCTGCAGCCCTCGCCCTCGACTTCGGAATACTCCATCAGGGTGCTGGCTGGAAGGGTGTCACCGACTTTGATCATTGCTGTCTCCTTGGAATTAACGGGGTGGATGAATGGATGATGGTGGTTCGTGATGGCGTGTCTGCCAAGCGGCCGATGGGCGACTGCAAGTCATAGGGGATGCACAACACCCTTCAAGCGCGCCGCGCATGCCCCGCCCGGCTTTGACCGCGCGGTGAAAGGTCACATGGCTGATGCCAAAGCGCTTACGCAGCCCACAAAGCAAAACGACCCACGTTGTGGGTCGTTCTGGATGGGCTTTGCAGCCAAGGGGTCACCCTCTTCGCTACAGGCGGCACAGCCGCCTGCCCTGGCTTGGCTTGGCTTGGCTTGGCTTGGCGCGCTGCTTACAGCAGGCCAGCCTTTTGAACCAGGCGCGTGGCAACCCAGTTCTTCGTCTTCGACAGAGGACGGCTTTCGGTGATTTCGATCACGTCGCCCAGCTTGTACTCGCCATTTTCGTCATGGGCGTGGTACTTGCTCGACTTCGCAACGATCTTGCCGTAGAGCTCGTGCTTCACACGGCGCTCGACCAGCACGGTCACAGTCTTTTGACGCTTGTCGCTGACCACCTTGCCAACCAAGGTGCGCTTGAGGGATTTTTTAGGTTCCGTCATGTGGGCTCCTTACTTGGCGGCTTGCTTTTCAGCAAGAATGGTCTTGGCACGGGCGATATCGCGGCGGGTGGTGCGCAGCGTGTTGGTGTTACC
>JAUYSB010000086.1 GCA_030696525.1 Hydrogenophaga sp.
TGCATGATTCCACGCTCATGCTTGAGGCGTCTGCCGTCGGCGTCCTCTCTGGACGACGTCGCTGTGAACGCTCGCGCCGTCCTCTTAGACGGCCCATCCGGAGCCAAACGGCCCGATCTCAGCTCGCTTTTGTTTGCTTGCCCAGACTTGTACTTCGGGTGCGGCGCCGTGGCCCGGGTGGGCCTGCGCTTGTTCAACCGCGGACGCATAAATGTTGACAATTGTTTGGCTTTCTGCGGTTCGCGTCGTGAAGTACCGTGGGTAGTATTGAGATCGTCAATTTCGCGCGTCCATCTTCTGAATTTTTGCGTGTCTCACACAGGCGGGGGTCAACCGCAGTTGTAGGGTCGGTGGTTATGCAGCGCGAGGTGGGTAGATAACAAACAATCGACAGGTCAGGGGGTGCTATGAACAACAAATGGATGTCAGGGCGCGCGCGCATGGGCGCCGTGCTGGCAGCGGTGGTGCTGGCGGGTTGCGCGAGTTCGGGAGGGCAACTGAAGGGGCCCACCGGTGCATTCGCCGAGCTCAAACCCACACAAGCCAACGAAGCGGTCGTGGTCTTCTTTCGCGAAGAGGGCACCGAAGGGCGCGTGCCCCTGGTGCTGACCAACGACCGCGTGGTGGGGTCGTTGCTGGCCGGGCGTTATGCACAAACACGCGTGTGCGCTGGTGGCCTGATGGCCGGTACCGCAGACCGCGCCGACGTGGTGGGTGTGCCCAAGTACCAGCCCGTTGCGGTCAAGGCGGGCGAGGCCTTGTACCTTCAGGTCAGCGAAACAGCGGCCGGCCAGTTCCAGCTCAAGCCGCTGGATGCCGCCTTGGCGCGCGAGCGCCTGGGCAAACTGCAAACCGCATCCCACATCATCAACCGCCACGTGCCCGATTGCACACCCAAGGTGGCGGCGGTGGCGCCGGTGTTTGCCCCTGCGCCGGCAGCTGTGGCGCCCGTGGCGGCGCCATCGGTGCCGGTGGTGCTCAAACGCGTTGAGCTCGGCGCCGACGCACTGTTCCATTTCGATCGCTTCGGCGCAAACGACATGCTGCCCCAGGGGCGCGCGGCGCTTACGCAGCTGGTGGACGACATCCAGCGCTCCGGGGTGGTGATCGAGCGCATCCGGCTGACCGGCCACACCGACCGGTTGGGCACACCCGCCTACAACATGAAGTTGTCGCAGCAGCGCGCCGAGTCGGTGGGCGCCTTCCTGCGTCGGGCTGGCCTGGTCATGCCCATCGAGACGATGGGCAGGGGCGAGGAAGAGCCCGTGACCACTGGCTGTGTTGGCCAGAAGGCCAGCCCGGCGTTGGTGTCGTGCCTGCAAGCCGATCGACGTGTCACCGTCGATTTGATTGGCTCGGTGCAGCAAACCATCGTCATGCCAACACGTTGATGAACGGAGTGCGGCGCCGAGTGGCGCCGCCATCGCCAGGTGGGCGAAAGCGATCAGGAAAAGCGTGAACACAGTGGTTCACGGCAGAGAAAAAAGAACAGGTCAATCAGGGAAGAATCATGAGCAAGCAAATTCAGTGGCTGGTCAATGGTGCCAATGGCGAGCGCCAAGCCGTGGTGGTGCAAACGGACGCAGGCAAATCCGGCAAGCCACTGGTCGTCAAGGCGCAGGGCAACGTCACCTACGAGCTCAAGGACCTGACCAAAGGTGTGGCGCCTGATCAGGTGCTGGTGCGGCGCAAGGGCAAGAACCTCGAAATCGTCCTGGACGTCGAGGGCAAGGAGACCGAAGTCCACGCGCCGGCTGACATCGTTGTTGAAGGCTACTTCGACGCCGAAGGCTCTCGCCTGGTCGGCGTTGCCGAAGATGGAAAACACTACACCTACGTGCCCCAGGAAGGGCTTGCGGACCTGCTGTCCTGGAACCTGGACGATGCGGCGTACTCGTACCACAGCCTGGGCTACACCGATGCCAGCGCGGTGGCTTGGTGGCCGCTGCTGGTGGGCGGCTTGCTGGCTGGCGCGCTGATTGGTGGTGGCGGTGGTGGTGGAAAACCTGGTGAGGAAGGCGGAGACGTCAACAGCCCGCCAGTCGGGCCCGACAAGAACGTGACCACACCGGAGGACACGCCGGTGAGTGGGCAACTCACGGCCACGGACCCGGACGGTGACCCACTGACCTACAAGCCGCAGACGCCACCGAGCCACGGCACGGTCACTGTCAACCCGGACGGCAGCTGGACCTACACACCCAACACCAACTACACCGGCACCGACAGTTTCACCGTGGTGGTCGATGATGGCCAAGGTGGAACCGACACCTTGATAGTCAACGTAGTTGTAACTCCTCCGGAGGTGGGCGGGGTGGATTTGAACACGCCACCCAGCGGCCCCGACCAGAATGTGACCACGCCGGAGGATACGCCGGTGAGCGGCCAGCTCACGGCCGCCGACCCGGAAGGCGATCCACTGACCTACACACCGCAGACGCCGCCGAGCCACGGCACGGTCACGGTCAACCCGGACGGCAGCTGGACTTACACACCTGGCAACAATTACACCGGCACCGACAGCTTCACCGTGGTGGTCAATGACGGCCAAGGCGGCACCGACACGCTGATCGTCAACGTCACGGTGACGCCCGACGCAGAGCCAGTCAACGCGCCGCCCAGTGGCCCGAATCAGAGTGTGACGACACCGGAAGACACCCCGGTGAGCGGCCAGCTCACGGCCACGGATCCAGACGGCGACCCGCTGACCTACACACCGCAAACGCCTCCGGTCCACGGCACGGTCACGGTCAGTCCTGACGGCAGCTGGACCTACACACCTGGCACCAACTACACCGGCACCGACAGCTTCACGGTGGTGGTCAATGACGGCCAAGGTGGCACCGACACGCTGGTGGTGAACGTCAACGTCACGCCCGAGCCGACGATCACGGTGAACGACGCGGACGGCAGCGTCAGCCCGGCAGACAACAGCGTCCTCGAGGCCACTGGCGATACGGTCACGGGTGGCATCACGGTGAGCGCGCCGGCGGGCGTGGGCAGTCTGAGCATCAACGGCGTGGACATCACGGGCGCGAGCCCGACCACGCCGGTGGTGATACCGGGCAGCGAAGGCACGCTGACCATCACGAACTTCGACCCGACCACGGGGGCCATCACTTACGGCTACACGGAAGACGGCACCCCGGAGATCCACAACGCAGCCAACAACAACGTGCTAGACAGCTTCACGATTGTGGTGGTTGATCTGGCGGGTCAGAGCAGCAGCAATACCCTGGACATCCAAATCCTGGACGACGTGCCTGCGGCGGTGGCCGACACGGCCACGGTGGCCGAAGGCGGCACGGTCAGCGGCAACGTGGTCACGGACGTGGCCGGGTTGGACACGCTGGGCGCCGACGGCGCGCCAGCCACTGGCCCGGTGACGGCGGTCAACGGCGTGACGGGCAACGTGGGTGCGGCGGTGGCCGGGACCTACGGCAGCCTGACCTTGAACGCCGACGGCAGCTACAGCTACCAGTCCACGCCCAACAGCGTGGCTGCGGGCACGACCGCCACGGACGTGTTCCAGTACACCATCACCGACGGTGACGGCGACACCAGCACGGTGACGCTGACGATCAGCATCCCGGACGGGGCGATCACCACACAGGTCGATCTGACACCAGGCGTGTCGGACCTGACGGTGGACGAAGCGGCACTGGGCGTGGGCAGCAACCCCAGCAGCCCGGACGAGACGGCCACGGGCGAGCTCACCACCAGCGGCGGCACGGGCCCCTACACCTACAGCGGCAGCGCCAGCAGCGCGCTGGGCACGCTGACGGTCAACCCCGACGGCAGCTACAGCTACACGCTGAACGTGCCCACCACCGACCTGGCCGGCGATGAGACCGACAGCTTCACCTACACGGTGACAGACGACCTGGGCAACACGGCCACGCAGACCATCACCATCACCATCGTGGACGACGTGCCCACGGCGGTGAACAACAGCGCCACCATCACTGAAGATGCGACGCCCAACACGGTGACGGGCAACGTGGTCACCGACGTGGCGGGCCAGGACACCCTGGGTGCCGACGGCGCCCAAGCCGGTGGGCCAGTCACTCCTGTGGTCAATGCAAACCTTGCATATGGCACGCTGACGCTCAGCGCCGATGGTAGCTACACCTACACATTGGACAACGGCAATTCCGCTGTCAATGCGTTGAACAATGGGCAGAGTCTGGCCGACAGCTATGTCTATACCATCACCGATGCGGACGGTGACACCAGCACGGCCACGTTGACCATCACCATCAATGGTGTGACCGACTTGCCCACGCTGTACAGCACGGTATCGGAGGAGGGGCTGCTTGGTGGAGAGCCTGACACCACGGGTGTACCTACCGACACGACGGACGCGTCAAGCACAACGCCCGCAGCACTGCCGGCGGATGTGACGGATGCGACCGTGAGTTCTTTGTTGACCTCGGGTGGCGCTGCCATCACGTGGTCAACCGTCACTGCTGGTTCGCTTGTCACTCTGACGGGGGAACTCGCTGACGGAACGGATGTGATGCGGGTGGTGTTCGACAACGCAGCCAACAACTACACGGTCCAGTTGCTCAAGCCTTTGGACCACCCCACGGCCAATGGTGAGAATCTGCTGACCTTCACCGTGGGTCTGACGACGGTGGCTGGCGACATGAACCTGCAGATCACGGTGGAGGACGATGCACCGACCTCCGACACGCTGCTGTCGAACAGCGTGGTGTCCGGCGGCGACGCCAACGTGATGATCATTCTGGACACCTCCTACAGCATGATCGATCCGGCGTTGGATGGTCCCTCACGTTTTGCCAATGCCAAGGTGGCGGCCATCAACTTGCTCGACTCGTATGGCGCCAACGGCGATGTGCGTGTGCGCTTGGTGTTGTTCAACGATGCCGCCACCACCAGTGGCGGCGTGTGGATGACGCTGGCCGAGGCAAAGACGGCCATCAATGGCGCCGTTGCGAGCGGCGCCACCAACTACGATGACGCCTTGGCTGTTGCCATGGCTGCGTACAACGACCCGGGCCGTTTGGTGGGGGCGCCCAACTATTCCTATTTCCTCACCGATGGCACACCCACCAAGGGCGATGGTGACGCCGCCACCTTGGCACGAGGTAACACCTCCGGGACGGCTGAATATGGCATTCAGCCCGTGGAAGAGGCGATATGGACCAACTTCTTGACGGAAAATGGCATCAAATCGCAAGCGCTGGCGTTCTCCTCTTCGTTCGCCGCGGCAAATGCCAGCTTCATCGACCCCATCGCTTACGATGGCAGCACTGGCAGCAATTTGAACGGCATCCATGTGGCCGACCCGGCCGATTTGAGCGCTGTGCTGGTGTCGCTGGCGCAGTTGCCCGTCACGGGCACCATCCCTGGCACCCTTGGCAAAGACGCCGTCACCAATGCGGACGAGATGGTCGCGGTGGGTGCCGACGGCGGTTATGTGCACAGCGTCACCGTCATGGGCGGCAGCTTCACCTACGATCCAACGGGGGCGGGCAGTGTGACGCTGGCCCCTGGCACCGGTACGGGGCTGACCTTCGACTATGACGCAGCCACCCAGCAATTGACCGTTTACCAGGCGTCCACTTTCAAGACGCTGGTGCTCGATGTGCTGACGGGCGAGTACAGCTTCACGGCACCTGCCAACACCACCACGGTGATGGACGTGGTGCTGCGCGACAAGGACCTTGACGAAGGCACGGTGAAACTGACCTTGACTGTCAACCCCGACCCAACGAGTGCGGGGGTGCCTTCGCTGGGGGCCGTGGTGTCGGAAGAAGGCTTGTCGGGGGGGTACATCGATGCTGCCGGCATCTACGGCGACACCACCAACGCCGCGTCGGTCACACAGGGCTCCAGCTACCTGGTGTCCTCCATCACCGGGCCGGGCGGGTTCACCTCGGGTGGTGTGGCCGTGGTGTGGGGCACACCCGTGTTGTCCGGCTCCACGTTGACATTGACAGGTACCGCAGGTGGCAGCCCGGTGATGACCGTGGCGTTTGACACCGGCACGGGCGCTTACACCGTGACGCTGCTGCAGGGCCTGGACCACAACCCCGATATGCCCGAAGGGATTCTGGACCTGACCTTCGGTTTGGAGGGCACGCTCAGCGGCTCGCCGGCACAAACCACGTTGAACGTGCGGGTGGAAGACGACATGGCGGGTGGCAACCTGATTCTTGGGACCACCGGCACCAACACGTTGACGGGTGATGCCAACGCCAACCTGATCGTGGGTTGGCAGGACAGGGACACCGTGACCGGTGGTGGTGGCGCCGACACCTTTGCCTGGTTCCAGGCCGATACGGGTTTGCGCGTGGCACCAAACCGGGTGATCGACCAGGTCCAGGACTTCCACATCGGTACCTACAACATTGCCGACACCAGTGCGACCGCAGCCGACCGGCTGGACCTGTCGTCCTTGTTGCAGGGTGAGACCAGCGCCAATTTGGCCAACTACATCTACGTTATTGTGGATGTGGCCAACAACCGCACCGAACTGCACATCAGCGTTGATGGTGGTATTCCTGCAGGGTCCACCGCCATCAATGCCACCAACCTGAGTGAAATGTTCATCTACCTCAACGGCGTGACGCTGACCCCAGGCACCCAAGCCGAACTGCTGGACCAATTGCGGCCGCAGATCGTGATCGGTTGACAGGGCGGGCTGTTGACACGGGCTTGATCGCAGGAGGACGCTTCCGACATACCGGCACAATGCCGGTTGTTTGAACCCCCTGTGATCAAGCCTTATGTCAACGTTTGATGCGGCAGAGCCTGTGCTGGTGCGCCACGCTCACCAGCCTTTGACCGAGCAGTTGGCGGCGCGTTTTGCGCAGCGCATCCGAGCCCGGCTGCTGGCGCCGGGCACGCGCTTGCCTTCCGTGCGGGAATGTGCCCGGCAGCAGGGCGTGAGCCCCGCCACCGTGGTGGTGGCCTACGACCTGCTGCAGGCGCAGGGCCTGGTGGAGGCGCACCGGCAGCGGGGTTTTTTTGTCCGTGATCACGCCCTGAGCGGCGGCCCGGCGGCTGCCGTGCCGCCGCGCGTGGCCACCGTGTCGCAAGCCACGCTGTCCAGCGGCACGGCGTTCAACGCCACGGCGCTGATTCGGGGCATGTTCCACGAACCGGCGGGCCGGCCGCAGCCAGGCGCTGGTACGCTGCCGCCCGACTGGCTGGAAACCACGTTCATGCCTGCCGCGCTGCGCAAGGTGGCCGGTGCCGCGCAGGCCACCCAGGCCGGCCTGCGTTACGGCGAACCCATGGGCGACGGCGAATTGCGGCGCGTGTTGGCGCGCAAGCTGAGCGGCTTGCGCCTGCCGGCCAGCCCCGACCAGATCATCACCACCCTGGGCGCCACCCACGCGCTGGACATCGTCAGCCGCAGCTTGCTCAAGGCCGGCGACCCGGTGATGGTGGAGGAGCCGGGCTGGTCGGTGGAGTTTGCGCGGCTGGCGGCCTTGGGCATGCGGGTGTTGCCGGTGCCCCGCCGCGCCGACGGCCCCGACCTGGAGGTGATGGCGCGCTACTGCGAAGCCCATGCGCCCAAGCTGTTTGTGAGCGTGAGCGTGTTCCACAACCCCACGGGCTGCTGCCTGTCTCCGGCCGCCGCCCACCGGGTGCTGCAGTTGGCGCACCGCCATGATTTTCACGTGGTGGAGGACGACACCTACGGCCACATCGCGCCCGAACACGCCACGCGTCTGAGCGTGCTCGACGGCTTGCAGCGCAGCATTTACGTGAGTGGTTTTGCCAAAATCCTGGCGCCCAACTGGCGGGTGGGGTTTCTGGCGGCGCCTCAGCCGCTGGTGGAGCGCCTGCTGGACACCAAGCTGCTGAGCACGCTGACCACGCCTTCGCTGCTGGAGCGTGCCATGGCCCTGTGCATCGAACAAGGGCATTTGCGCCGGCACGCCGAGCGCATCAAAACCCGGCTGGACGCGGCCCGTGCGCGCTCGGTGCGCCTGGCCCAGGCCGCAGGCGGGGTGTTTGCGGCCGAGCCGGCGGGCCTGTTTGGCTGGGTGGACATGGGTGTGGACACCGAAGCCCTGGCCCTGCGCATGCTGGACCTGGGCTACCTGTTGGCGCCCGGCACCCTGTTTCACGCCACGCGCCAGCCCAGCACGCTGATGCGCATCAACTTTGCCACCACCCAGGACGCGGCCTTTTGGGACGCGCTGGGCCCGGGGAGCGACGCCGTCGCGCATGGGCGCAGCGGGGTCTGATCCGGCTCAGCCCCGGCTTGAGCATGAGCTTCAGGCTTGTGTGAGCGCCTCCCAGCGCTCCATGGCCGCCAACAGTTCGTCGTCGAGCTCGGCGTGGCGTTTGGCCAGGGCGGTGGCGCGGGCGGCGTCGATGGCGTAGAGGCTGCCGTCGGCCAGCAGCGCGTCGATCTCCTGCTGCTCTTTTTCCAGCGCTTCCATGCGCTGGGGCAAGGCGTCCAGCTCGCGCTGCTCCTTGTAGCTGAGCTTGCGTTTGGTGCTGCTGGCCGGTGCGGCAGCGGGCGCCGGGGCAGATGTCGGGGCAGAAGCCGGCGTGGGCGCGGCGGG
The DNA here is from genome assembly GCA_030696525.1 of Hydrogenophaga sp. GTDB lineage: Bacteria > Pseudomonadota > Gammaproteobacteria > Burkholderiales > Burkholderiaceae_C > Hydrogenophaga. The sequence continues at coordinate 8,553 of JAUYSB010000086.1, forward strand.
CGGCGCCGATTTTTGCTCCGCCAGCGCCGCTTGTTCGGCGATTTCGGCCGCGCGGGTGGACTGGGTGATCCAGTCCTGCACGTCGCCTTCGTATTCGCGCCACTGGCCAGCGCCTTCAAACACGATGGTGCTGGTGACCACGTTGTCCAGAAAGCGGCGGTCGTGGCTGACCAGGAAGACCGTGCCAGCGAAGTCGGCCAGCAGGTCTTCCAGCAGTTCGATGGTGTCGATGTCGAGGTCGTTGGTGGGTTCGCCCAGCACCAGCACGTTGGCCGGGCGGGCAAACAGGCGCGCCAGCAGCAGGCGGTTGCGTTCGCCGCCCGAGAGCGTGCGCACCGGCGCGTTGGCGCGCGCGGGCGAGAACAAAAAGTCGCTCAGGTAGCTCTTGACGTGGGTGCGGCGGTTGCCAATCTCAATCCACTCGCTGCCCGGGCTGATGAAGTCCTCCAGCGTGGCGTCCAGATCCACTTGGTCGCGCATCTGGTCGAAATAGGCCACGTCGAGCTGGCTGCCCTGGCGCACCGTGCCGCTGTCGGGTGCGAGCTGGCCCAGGATCATCTTGAGCAAGGTGGTTTTGCCGGCGCCGTTGGGGCCCATCAGGCCAACCTTGTCGCCGCGCAAAATGGTGCAACTGAAGTCTTTGACCACCTGCTTGGCGCTTGGGCCTTCGCCGAAGCGTTTGCTCACTTTCTCCAGCTCGGCCACGATCTTGCCGCCGGCGTTGGCGCTGGCCACTTCCAGGCGCACACGGCCCACGGCGTCGCGCCGTTCGGCGCGTTGTTCGCGCAGTTTCTCCAGCCGGGTGATGCGGCCCTGGGCGCGGGTGCGGCGCGCTTCCACGCCTTTGCGTATCCACACCTCTTCTTGTGCCAGCAACTTGTCGGCGCGGGCGTTGATCACGGCCTCCTGCTGCATCTGCACCTCTTTCAGGTTCTGATACTGCGCAAAGTTGCCGGGGTAGCTCAGCAGGCGGCCCCGGTCCAGCTCCACCATGCGGGTGGCCACGCGGTCCAGAAAGGCGCGGTCGTGGCTGATGGTGAGCACGCTGCCGGCAAAGTCCAGCAGCAGGTCTTCCAGCCAGGTGATGCTGTCCAGGTCAAGGTGGTTGGTGGGCTCGTCGAGCAGCAGCACGTCGGGGCGGCTCACCAGGGCCTGCGCCAGGGCCACGCGTTTTTTGTTGCCGCCCGACAGGGTGCCGACAGTGGTGGCGCCGTCCAGGTGCAGGCGGTGCAGGGTTTCGTCCACCCGCTGTTCCCAGTTCCAGGCGTCCAGCGCCTCGATGCGGCTTTGCAGGGCGTCCAGGTCGAGGTCGTCCTGCCCGCTGAGGTACAGCTCGCGCGCCTCAATGGCGTCTTTGAGGCCTGCGCTGGCGGCGTCGAACACGGTGGCGTCGAGATCCAGCACCGGTTCTTGCGGCACGTAGGCGATGCGCAGGCCGGTTTGCACCTGCACGGTGCCGTCGTCGGGCTTTTCCAGGCCGGCCAGTATTTTGAGGAGCGACGATTTGCCGGTGCCGTTGCGGCCAATCAGGCCGACGCGCTCCTGGGTTTCGAGCGCAAAGTCGGTGTGGTCCAGCAACGGCACGTGGCCGTAAGCCAGGTGGGCTTGGGTGAGGGTGATCAATGCCATAAGTGCCGGGGATTATCCCTGCCCTCTATATAGTGAGGCGTTTGAACGAGACGGAGGTCAGGCGATGGACATGGTGGTGAACGGGCAAAAACGCGCGGTGGAGGTGGATCCCGCCACGCCTTTGTTGTGGGTGTTGCGCGAAACGCTGCTGCTCACCGGCACCAAGTTCGGCTGCGGCGTGGCCGCCTGCGGCGCCTGCACCGTGCGTGTGGCGGGCCAGGCGGTGCGCGCCTGTGTCACGCCGGTGTCGGCGGTGGCGGGCCAGCCCGTGCAGACCATCGAAGGCCTGGCCGATGGCGGGCGGCTGCACCGCTTGCAGCAGGCCTGGATAGACGAGCAGGTGCCGCAGTGCGGGTATTGCCAGTCGGGCATGTTGATGGCCGCCGCCGCGCTGCTGGACAAAAAACCCAGGCCCACCGATGCCGACATCGACGCTGCCATGACCAACCTGTGCCGCTGCGGCACCTACCAGCGGGTGCGCCGCGCCATCCACCGCGCCGCTGCGGGGGGCAAGCCATGAGCCGCGCCGCTGCGCAAGCGGGCAAGGTGTCGCGCCGTGGGCTGCTGCTGGGCGGCGCCGGCGCTGCGGGCCTGTTGTTGGTGGGGTGGGGCGTCGTGCCGCCGCGTTCGCGCCAAGGCAAGCCCGAGTTCTGGAACGTCGGCGAGGGCCTGGGCGACGGTGAAGTGGCGCTCAATGGCTGGATCAAGGTGATGGCCGATGGCAGCGTGGCCTTGGCCATGCCGCGCAGCGAAATGGGCCAGGGCGTGCACACCGCGTTGGCCATGCTGGTGGCCGAAGAGTTGGACATCCCGCTGGGCCGCGTGCAGGTGGTGCAGGCGGGTGCCGACAAGATCTACGGCAACGTGGCCATGTTCGTGGCCAGCCTGCCTTTTCATCCGTCCGAATCGGAAGGCGGCAACCCGCCTTTCAAGATTCGCGCCGCCGAATGGCTGGTGGCCAAGGTGGCGCGCGAGCTGGGCATCAACGCCACGGGCGGATCGTCCAGCGTGGCCGACGCCTGGGAGCCGGTGCGCGCGGCGGCGGCCACCGCGCGTGCGGCCCTGCTGGGTGCGGCGGCTGCGCAATGGAAACTCCCTGTGGCCGAGTTGGCCATTGTGGATGGCGTGATCGAGCACCCCTCGGGCGCGAAGGCGCATTTTGGCGAGCTGGCGCGCTCGGCGTCGGCCACACCGCCCGGCACGGTCACGCTCAAGGCCCATCAAATGTTCAAGCTGTTGGGGCGCCCTGCCGCTCGTATCGACGTGCCATCCAAGGTGGATGGCAGCGCGGTCTTCGGGCTGGACGTGCGTTTGCCGGACATGGTGTTCGCGGCCATCCGCATGTGCCCTGTGCTGGGCGGCGCACCCGGTGCTTTCGACGCCAACACCGCCTTGCGCTTGCCGGGCGTTGAGCGGGTGGTGGTGTTGCCCTCGTACGCGGGCAGCACGGCCGGGGTGGCGGTGGTAGCGACTGGTTATTGGCCGGCGCAACAGGCGGTGCGGGCCTTGAACATCGAATGGCGCGACCCGGTGGGCCCGTTGGCCGACAGCGAAGCCATTCGCCAGCACCTGCTGGAGGCGGTGAAAACCGATTCCGGCTTCGAGTTTTATTCAAAAGGCGACGTGGCGGCCACGGAGCGTGGTGCGCCCAAGGTGGTGGAGGCGGTGTATCAGGCGCCCTATTTGGCCCACGCCACCCTGGAGCCCATGAATTGCACCGCCCAGGTGGGGGCAGACGGTGTGAGGCTGTGGGTGCCCACCCAGGTGCCACAGATGGCGGCGGCTTTGGCGGCGCGGGTGGCGGGTGTCCCGGTTGAAAAGGTCCATGTCACCGTGACCCAGTTGGGCGGCGGCTTCGGGCGCCGGCTGGAGGTGGATGTGGTCGGCCAGGCGGTGCGGATTGCCATGGAGTGTGGTGGCCGGCCGGTGCAATTGATCTGGTCGCGCGAGGAGGACTTCACCCACGATTTCTTTCGGCCCATGCAGGCGGCCCGGCTGCGGGCCAGCTTGTCAGATCAGGGCGAGGTCCGCAGCCTGGCGGTGGTGTCCGCTGGCGACGCGATCACCCCGCGCTGGCTGTCGCGTGGTTTGCCGGCCTTGGCCGGACCCGTGGACACTCCCGACAAAACCACCGCAGAAGGCTTGTTTGACCAGGCCTACGGCGTGTCGCACCAATCCATGCGCCACGTGGCCACGCGCCACGCCGTGCCGGTGGGCTTCTGGCGATCGGTGGGTCATTCGCACAACGCGTTCTTCATGGAGTCGTTTGTGGACGAGTTGGCGGTGGCGGCCGGCGCCGACGCGGTCGAGTTCAGGCGCCGCCTGCTGGCCCACGCGCCGCGCCACCTGGCCGTGCTCAACCTGGCGGCCGAACACAGCCAGTGGGGCCAGCCGCTGGCGCCAGGGCGCGCGCGGGGTGTCGCCTTGCACGAATCCTTTGGCTCCATCGTGGCCCAGGTGGCAGAAGTCTCCGTAACGATTGACGGTGTGCGGGTGCACCGCGTGACCTGCGCCATCGACTGCGGGCAGGTCATCAACCCCGAAACCGTGGCACAACAGATGGAGGGCTCGGTGGTGTTCGCGCTGACGGCAGCCTTGTATGGCGGGGTGCATATAGAGAAAGGCGAGGTCAAGGGTGCCACCTTTGGGGACCACCGGCTTTTGTCCTTGGCCCACGCGCCCGAGGTGAGCACACATACCGTGCCCTCGCACCGCCCCCCAGGCGGCGTGGGTGAGCCTGGCGTGCCACCCTTGGCCCCTGCGGTGGCCAACGCACTGGCATCGCTGACGGGCCAGCGGCTGAGGCGCCTGCCCTTGGTTGAAAAACTTGTCTGAACTTTGACGAGAGCCAGAAAATCGATGTATACTGCAAAGCTTCGCTGATCACTGAAACCTGCAACGCAGGAATCAAGTTGAGAAGCAAAGAGTCGAAAAAGAAAACAGATTTTTTGACGACTGACCAAAAACTGTGTCATAATACGAGGCTCTGCTGATCGCGGCGGGGTTCGAAAGACAAGAGATGTTCGTGTGAGTTGGGTGGTGCTGAGAAGTGCTGCTGAGCGAGCTTGGTGTCTTGAGTATGTGGTTCATTAACAAACTACAGCCGATAAGCGTGGGCGTTTGAAGGCGACGAGTTGCCTGCAGATTCTTCGGAATCACAAACGCTCATGGAATAGTAAGAGATGGATTTATTGCAGAA